>JALRIK010000031.1 GCA_023255435.1 Marivivens sp. | reverse complement strand
AGAAGGTTCGTCATCCACCAACTGAAGCGCTCAGCCTTCCAGATCCGCGAGAGGGCCTTTTCGGAATAGCGGTCGATGCCTTCGCTGTCGTTTTCCTCATAGACCTGAACCAGCGCGGTATAGAGATACTGCACATCCGAGGCAGCGGTGTTGAGCCCTTTAGCGCCTGTGGGCGGCACAATATGGGCGGCATCGCCACAGAGGAACAGGCGACCCCAACGCATCGGCTCGCTCACGAAGCTGCGCAGCGGCGCGATGGACTTTTCGATCGAAGGGCCAGTGACGAGCGTTTCGGCGTATTCTTGTGGAATACGGCGCTTGAGCTCGGCCCAGAAGGCGTCGTCGCTCCAATCTTCGGGTTTGTCGGTCAATGGGCATTGGATGTAGTAGCGCGACAGGTTTTCGTTCCGCATCGAGCAGAGCGCAAAACCGCGTGAAGAGTTGGCGTAAATCAGTTCATGGTGCACGGGTGGCGTTTCCGAGAGAATGCCAAGCCAGCCAAAGGGATAGACCTTTTCATATTCGCGGCGGACCGAAGTCGGGATTGTCTGGCGGCTTACGCCGCGGAACCCGTCACAGCCCGCAATATAGTCGCAGTCGATGCGCTTTTGCGCGCCGTGTTGGGAAAAGGTGATATAGGGATGATCGGTGTCGGCGTCGTGAATCTGGACGTCTTCTGCCTCGAACTCTGTCTTGGCACCGACCTTCTCTCGACCGTTATAAAGATCGCGGGTGACTTCGGTCTGGCCATAGACCACGACGGAAGTGCCTGTCAGTTCCTTGAAGTCGATGCGGATTTGGCGGTCGTCATAGGACAGCACCGTGCCGTCGTGGATATATCCTTCGGCATCCATACGTGCGCCGAGACCTGCCTCGTGCATGAGGTCGACCATGCCCTTTTCGAGAACGCCCGCCCGAATGCGCGAAAGCACATACTCGCGGGTTTTCCGTTCGAGAACGATGGTGTCGATCCCTTTGTTGTGAAGCAATTGTCCAAGCAAGAGACCGCTGGGGCCGCCGCCGATGATACAAACCTGTGTCCGCATGTTTTCCTCCTGTCGCGCATTCCTTTTGCCTTGGCCGAGGGGATGTTTTGAATAGACGGGCCTTCCCAATCCTTGTATTTTTGTAACATGACGGACGTGCAGCCAAATCCATATGTTCCAAGCTATGCGCTCTATGGCGAGAAGCTGGCGTTCCCCGATGTACTCCACGTCGAGACGATTTCTGACAGGGCCCCCGACTATGCCTGGGTGATTGCGCCGCATCGGCACAGCCAGCTTCATCAGGTGTTTTTCATTGAGGAAGGTCATGCAAAACTGAGCCTTGATGGGCAGCTTTTTGATCTTGGCGGGCCGTTTGTTTTGAATATCCCGCGCGGTGTCATCCATGATTTCCAGTTTTCGCCTGCGACCAAAGGTTGGGTCCTTACGGTGCCGACCCACGCACTGCCCGAGATATACGAGGAGGGGCGGCTTGCTCTCGATCGCGCGTTGATCGCGAGGCCCGATGACGGACTTGTTGATTTGTTCCATGCTATTCACGTGGAGTTTGAGGGGGCTGCGGCTGCGCGGGGGGTGATGCTTGCTGCGCTTGCTCTCCAGATACTCTGTCGCATCGCACGGCTTGAGCCCGAGCGGGGGACGGTCGAGAGCCGCAAGGACCGGCTTTTCGATGCATTTCGCGAGTTGGTGCGTGTCCATTATGCGGACCGCTGGCAGATCGCCCGCTATGCAGAGGCGCTTGCGATTTCACGCACCCATTTGCACCGCGTGTGCCGTGCGGCTACGGGGCTTTCGGCCTTGGCCTATGTCGAGGATCAGTCAGTTCAGGAAGCGTGTCGCCAGCTTGCCTATACCAAGAAAGGCATTGCGCAGATCGGCTATGATCTCGGTTATGATGATCCCGCTTATTTTTCGCGCGTTTTCCGGCGAAAAGTCGGTCTTTCGCCCAAAGACTATCGCGAACGGCTCAATCAGTGATTTCTGCGCATGGTCTCGGCGCAATGCCGATGTTAGCGTTAGCAACAAGATTCTTTTTTGCCCAAGGACGTTAAATGGCTCAGGAATGGTGGCGCGATGCCGTGATCTATCAAATCTATCCCCGTTCGTTTCAAGACACGAACGGCGACGGGATCGGGGATTTGAAGGGGATTACGGATCGGCTTGAATATGTTGCGTCGCTTGGCGTCGATGCGATCTGGCTTTCGCCGTTCTTTACCTCGCCCGATCTCGATATGGGCTATGATGTGTCGGATTATACTGGAGTGAACCCGCTTTTCGGCACGCTCGACGATTTCGATAGGCTGATCGAGCGGGCGCATGCTCTGGGACTTCGGGTGATTATAGACCAAGTGCTCTCGCACAGTTCGAACGAGCATCCGTGGTTCGTTGAAAGCCGTTCAAACCGAACGAACCCCAAGGCGGATTGGTATGTCTGGGCTGATCCCAAGCCCGATGGGACCGCGCCCAACAACTGGCTTTCGGTGTTTGGCGGGTCCGCGTGGCAGTTTGATACGCGGCGCAAGCAATACTATCTTCACAACTTTCTCACCGAGCAGCCCGATCTGAATTTCCACAATCCCGAGGTTGTGGACGCTTTGCTCGAGACGATGCGGTTCTGGCTTGATCGCGGCGTGGACGGGTTCAGGCTCGATACGGTGAATTTCTATGTGCATGACAAGGAGCTTCGGGACAATCCGCCGTCGGGGTGGGAGCATTTTCCGAACAATCCCTACGAGGCTCAGGACCAGATCTTTTCCAAGTCGCGCCCCGAGAACATCGACGTTTTGCGCCGCATGCGTGCGCTGACCGACGCCTATGAAGACCGAATGATGGTTGGCGAAGTTGGCGAAATGGGTCGCCAGATCGACATAATGGCCGAATATACCTCGGGTGGCGACAAGCTCCATATGGCGTATTCTTTCGAGTTCCTGAGCCATTTGCACTCGGCCGAGCATTTCCGTAGCCGTATTGCCAAGTTTCTGGACAAGGCGCCCGACGGATGGCCGTGCTGGTCGTTTTCGAACCATGACGTGCAGCGCCACGCGACGCGCTGGACGCCCGAAGGCGGTGACAGCGATGTGGTCGCCAAGCAGTCGATTGCAATGCTGGCGAGCTTTCCCGGGACGCTGAACATCTATCAGGGGGAAGAGCTCGGCCAAACCGAAACTGATATCGAGTTCCAAGAGCTGATGGATACGGCGAACATCGATTTCTGGCCTGAATACAAGGGCCGCGACGGGTGCCGCACACCGATGGTTTGGGACAGTTCGGAACCCTATGCGGGGTTTTCGGATGCCAAACCATGGCTTCCGATCAAAGCGCCACAGGCTGCGCGGGCGCGGTCTTTGCAGGAAAACAACGGTGAAAGCGTTCTGAACGCCTATCGCGAGACTTTGCAGTTCCGCAAAGAACAGCCTGCGCTGCGGTTTGGAGCGACCCAATTCCTCGACCTGCCCGAGCCTGTGTTGGGCATCCAGCGCGCGCTTGATGGTCAGGGTGTGACGGCGTTCTTCAATTTGTCGGATGCGAGTGTCGCGCTTTCGCTTTCGTCAGTTGCCAAAGCCATCGGGCCGCGGCTTGCAACGGTCGAGGGAGAGGTTGTCACGCTCCCTGCGTTCGGCTTTGTCTATCTTGAGGGGCTGCTCGAGGCGGCCATATCGGAGGGTTAGGGAGTGAGTATGATTACGAATTTCGGGACGACGCCGTCGGGGGAGACGGTGCAGATGATTACGCTTAAAGGCGGTGATCTTCGGGCAGAGGTTGTGACTTATGGCGCGGCGCTGCGGTCGCTTTATCTTGAAGGGTTCGAGCCTTCGCTCGCTTTGGGTGCCGAGACGCTTGATGATCTTATTGGACCGCTGCGTTATTTCGGCTCGACCGTGGGCCGTGTGGCGAACCGTATCAAGAACGCCGAATATCATTTGGGTGGTCAGCGGTTCGAGCTTGATAAGAACTTTGTCGACAAGCACACGCTTCATGGCGGCAATTCGGGCGTCGGCGGTCAAGTCTGGTCGATTGCCGATATGGGGTCCGATTTTGTCACGCTTTCGCTGTCCGAGGAGAGCGGGCACGGCGGGTTCGGCGGTGAAATCGCGATGCGGGTCACTTATCGGCTGAACGGGCGCGCTCTTGAGGTCGTCATGACCGCCACATCGGACAGCGAAACGCCCTGCAACCTTGCCCATCATAGCTATTTCAATCTTGATGGCGAAGGGAACGTCGACGACCATCGGCTTCGTATCGATGCCGAGACCTATGTTCCGCTTGATGACGAGTTGATCCCCACGGGTGATCCCGTGAGCGTGGAGGGAACCAAGCTTGACTTTCGGGTCATGCGGCCGCTTGGAGACATGCATTACGACAATAATCTTTGCGTGTCCGCCGAGCGTGTCGCATTGCGCGAAGTGGCGCGCGTCGAAGGGGCGAAATCCGGTATTTCACTGACTGTCGAGACGACTGAGGCTGGTCTTCAGATTTACAATGCGCTTCACCTCACCGAAGAGGGGACGCGGGGGCTCGACGGGCGGGTTTATCGGACCCATGCGGGGCTTGCCCTTGAAACGCAGGTCTGGCCCGATGCGATCAATCGAGAGGGGTATCCTGACTGTATCATTGGGCCGAACAAGCCTTATGAAAGCATCACGCGGTATGTTTTTGCGCGGGACTAGTTGCGTTCGGAGACGGGATAGCCGCTTTTTTTCCAGTCGCTGAACCCGCCTCGCAAGCTTGCGCATTTGAGGCCCATTTGCTGGGCGACTTCGGTCGCAAGCAAGGACCGCCATCCCGAAGCGCAGTAGAAGACAAACGTTTTGTCTTCTGCAAAATAGGGTTTGTGATAGGGGCTTTCGGGGTCGATCCAAAATTCGAGCATGCCGCGCGGGGCATGGTGCGCGCCCGTTATGAAACCCTCGCGGTCAAGTTCGCGGGGGTCGCGAATGTCGACAAAGACATACGACGGATCGTTTAGGAGCGCTGCGGCCTCTTCGCCGGTGAGCGAGGGAACGGCAGCGTCCGCTCGTGCGAGCAAGTCTTTGTAACCCAGCGCCATTTCCGATTAACTCCCCTGATCAGCACAATTCTTTCGTATTCCGCTAAAGTTATGAGTTTTTTGCCCGTTTGAGGCAACAAGACAAATCGACTTTGGCCGAACTGCGAAAGACTCAAATGTTTAAAAACCTGTCGCTCTACTGGAAGATCCCGCTGGCATATTTTGCCCTGACGCTGATTTCATCGCTGATACCGACACCGTATGCCGTCTCGGTGATTTCGAATACGATCAAAGACAGCGCCTCTCGCCAGTTGGAAACGCATCGCGATCAAAAAGTTAACGCGCTTCTAGCCAAAGAGGAGCTGGTAACCGAAAGGATGCTCCAGCTTTCGAGCGATTATTCGATGAGCAGTGCGTCTCGGGCGCTTTCGGCTGGGATGCGCGCAATCGTCGAGCAAGATCCCCAGTCCGTCGATTTTCTTCGAAACGAACTTTTAGCAAACCGGATTCCTGCTGCCAGGCAGCCAGAATTCAATCTCGACTCCTATCTCTTCCAGTATGAGCGTTGGGCCGATTGGGCCAGAAGGCAAGCCGAGTTTGTCCAGCTGGATGATTTGTATATCTTGAACCTCGATGGGGATGTTGTCTTTACGGCGGCCAACCATGGCGAGCTTGGACTGAATGTCATGAAAGGACAGCTTGCGGAAACGAGCCTTGGCCGCGTGGCTTCGGAAGCTCTCGAGATTGCTCGCAATGGTAAAGACGCTCGTGTAGTCGTTGCGGACTTCGAACCTTATGCGCTTCGGGGCAATGCTGAGTTAACTTTCATTGCTGCTCCCGCGTTTGATCAATTCGGCGCGCCTGTGGGTGCGTTCGTCGGTGCAATACCGCTTTCGTTCTTTGATCTCTTGAAAGGTGATTTAGGCTTTACGTTCGATACCCATGTTTCGGTCTTTGATCACGCCCAAAACACCGTTGCCAGCTTTGTTCACAGCATAGAGGGTGATTCCATATCTCATGACCACCTCGATAGCCAGGAAATCATTTCGGGCATCAGTACCAAGGGACAGGTGGGCGTGGACACGATCGAGCTCTCTTCCGGCGAAAAATCGATGGTCAGTCACCGCACGTTTGATTTGTTCGGGGATACTTATGGTATCGCGATCGAGGCAGATGAGAGTGAGGTTCTCGGGCTGCTCGATCAACTCTATCGTATATTGGGTCTGGCAGGTTTCCTAGCATTTGTCACAGTAGTAGGCGGCGCTGTCTTTGTCTCCCGCTCGATTTCGCGGCCATCGATCAGAATGAACCAACGCTTGCAGGATATTATTCGGGATCGTGACATGTCGGCACGCCTCGAGGTTGTAAGCGAAGACGAAATAGGGCGATCTTCGCGCGCGATGAACGAGATCCTCGAGCTTGTCGATGGGACAGTCGGTGAATTCCACGAGCGTAGTGTTATGCTTGGCGGAGAGGCTGCGCGGTTGGAACAGGCGTCACATACGCTGGCGGCCAACGCCGAGAGCCAGTCGACGGCCATCGAAGAGCTTTCGACGACGATCGAACAGACCTCGCATCAGGTGCGGTCCAATGCACTGGCGTCCAAAGCGGCGAATGAAGTTGCCCAGAACACGACTGCGACGGTGAGCCGTGGCCGCGAGAAGCTTGACCAGATGGTAGAGGCGATCAAAGAGATCAATACCTCGTCCAGCGAGATTGCGAACATCATCAAGGTCATCGACGAGATCGCGTTCCAGACCAACTTGCTTGCGCTCAACGCGGCTGTTGAGGCTGCTCGCGCGGGTCAACATGGCCGCGGATTTGCAGTTGTGGCCGCCGAAGTGCGCAACCTTGCGGGTCGCTCCGCCAAGGCAGCGCGGGAAACCTCGGATCTTATCGACAAGTCTGCGCGTCGTGTGGATCTTGGGGTTTCTTTGACACAAGAAGCGTCGAAGTCCTTTGACCAGATCAACAGCGACTTTGTTCGTATCGCAGAGCTTGTCGAGAACATCAGCGTTGCCTCGGAAGAGCAGGCGCGCGGAGTCGAGCTTGTGAACGATGCGATCAACGATTTGTCCAAGATCGCGCGTTCGACCAGCATCGAAGCCGACGGGATTGCGGAAACCGCCGAGCAGTTGACGTCTGCGAGCCGGTATCTCAAGGAGCAGGTCGGTAAGTATCGTTCGTCGGCCATCAAAACCGAGGTGACGAAAAAGATCGAGGCTGAGAAAGTATCGAAGCCTGTGACGTATGAACGCCCAATGCGAGAGGCGAGCTTTGAGCCGGTTTCTGTCGCAAATAATGCCGCGCCCATTACCAAGCCAAGGACTGTTTCACCGAATATGTCCTCGATCGATGAGGATGAGCGCGGTTACGGAACGTTTTAAGAAAAAAGGCCCAGCTGAAAAGCTGGGCCGAATACTTTTTGACACACTTGGATACACGAAAGAGGAGAACTCCTCTTGTCCTCTTCAATGCGGGGAGCCCCACTTTGGTTCAAGCGGGGATTTTTCCCTTTGTGGCTCAAGCGAGCGGGAACCGCATGTAAGCGATTTTGCGGCTATCGGGGCTCCACGAGGTGACGTTGATCGTTCCTTGTCCGCCATGAAAGGTGTCCAGTGTCGTCCAAGGTCCTCCGTTCGGGTCCATCAGGCGAAGCTCGACCTCTTTGTTCGGCGGATGCCCCAGAGTTCCGCTCGGGTAGCTGATGTAGACCATATGTTTGCCGTCGGGCGACAAATGTGGGAACCAGTTCACTCTTTCATCAAAGGTCAGTTGTTCGAGACCTGTTCCATCACGGCGGATGCGGAAAATCTGGGCATGTCCTGCTTGGGTCGCTGCGGCTTCTGAATTGAAATAGATCCATTGGCCGTCGGGCGAGTATTCGGGCCCGTCCACAGGACAGGCGCCATCGGTGAGATAGGTGCTTTCGCCACCGTTAACGGAAATCGTCGCGATGCGAGTTACGACCTTTTCGCCCTCACGATGAAGCGCCACATAGGCCAGTTCCCGTCCATCGGGTGAAATTCCGTGCAGGTAATGGCGTTGATCGCTCTGGTGGGTGATCCGTTCAGGTGCGCCGCCCCCGAGCGCGACACGATAAAGATGCCCGTCGTTCGAGGAGACAAAGATATGCGTTCCGTTCGGATCAAGAACGTGATCGTTGTTCAGATTTTCGATGGGAGCGGTGTTGATCCGTTCGGGGCCGATCACGCCGTCCGTCGAAATGCGCCACAAACGCCCGTCCCCGTTGATGATGAGCCACTTGCCGTCGAGCGTCCAGTTTGGGGCCTCGAAGAGTGCATAACTGTCATATATGGCCGTAGTCGTCATAGGCGCGGTGACATCCAGAACGACAAGTTCCGAGCGCTGGCCATGCACCAGCCATTGGGTGTCCGATTTTGGACGCAGTGATTTTTCCGACATTTTGGTCTCCTCTTACCGAACGATACCGAGCGGTTTTCGAAAGCGGAAGACGGTGGTAAAAATTTACGTGAATTTTCGTTGTATTCCCCGACTGTTGGGCCATTGTCCCCCGCAAAGGCTTTGCGTCGAGGAGGAGATGAGATGAAAAAAGCATTGATTACATGGGGCGGCTGGGAGGGTCACGAGCCCGACAAGGTTGCGCGCCTGTTCGAGGGTGTTCTGAGCCGGAACGGCTATGAGGTCGAAGTCTATGACAGCCTTGATTGCTTCAACGACGCGGAGGCGTTGAAGTCGCTTGATTTGATCGTTCCCGTTTGGACGATGAGCAAAATCACCAAAGAGCAAGCGGTCAATGTGTCCGAGGCTGTGGCCGAAGGCACGGGGCTTGCCGGATGTCACGGCGGTATGTGCGACGCGTTTCGCGAACAGGTCGTCTGGCAGTTCATGACCGGTGCAAACTGGGTCGCGCATCCGGGTGGTGACGGGGTGAAATATTCGGTCAATATCGTCGACCATGATCATCCGACCACCAAGGGCATTGCCGATTTCGAGGTCGCAACCGAGCAGTATTACCTCCACGTCGATCCCGCCAACCACGTGTTGGCAACGACGACGTTCCCGACCGTGCCTTGGTATCATTCGCCAAATGGGGAGGCCGTGATGCCCGTCGCGTGGACCCGCAAATGGGGACGCGGGCGCGTTTATTACAACGCCCTCGGGCACAAGGAAAACGTTATCAGCTCTGGCCCTGCGCTTGAAATGCTCACGCGCGGCTTGCTTTGGGCGGGCGAGGGCTATGCGCTTCGCGAGCAATCGGGAATCGATCTTGCCGCACTGCGGACCGCAGGGTCCCATTTCTAGGAAAAGAAACCCGAGAGGAAAGTTCTGTTCCTTCTGGAAACAAAGCTTTCCTCTTGGAAATTCGTATTTCCGATAGAGAACGCGTCAATGGCGATTTCATCCTATTTAGGGGCGAAAACGCTCGAATGCCCGGTGCATTGGTCGGTATAGGCTTTGATCAACGGGCCGCTTCAATTTGGAGCGGTCCATCTGGTTAAAGGACTTCAGATGACCCAGTTCGCACTTACCGTTACCTGCAAATCGACCCGCGGCATTGTTGCAGCCATCGCAAATTTCTTGGCCGATCACGGGTGCAACATCACTGATGCGTCGCAGTATGACGATGCACTGACTGGCAAATTCTTTATGCGTGTTTCGTTCCGTGCGGAAACGGGTGAAACGCTCGATGCGCTCAATGCCAAGTTCGCGGAGACCGCCGCCAAGTTCGAAATGGATGCCGCGTTCCACGACGAAAACCAGCGTCTCAAGGTTGTTATCATGGTGTCTCGCTTCGGGCATTGTCTCAACGATCTTCTGTATCGTTGGCGCATCGGAGCGCTCCCCATCGATATCGTTGCCGTCATTTCAAACCACCTCGACTATCAGAAGGTCGTTGTGAACCATGACATTCCGTTCCACCACATCCGCGTCACGAAAGAGAACAAGCCCGATGCCGAAGCCCGCATCATGGCTGTGGTCGAGGACACCAATGCAGATCTGATCGTGCTTGCGCGCTATATGCAGATCCTTTCGGATGAAATGTGCAAGAAGATGTCTGGCCGTATCATCAATATCCACCACTCGTTCCTGCCGTCGTTCAAGGGTGCGAACCCCTATAAGCAGGCCTACGAGCGCGGAGTCAAACTCATCGGCGCGACGTCGCACTATGTGACCGCCGACCTCGACGAGGGTCCGATCATCGAGCAGGACATCATCCGCGTCACCCATGCACAGAGCGCAGACGATTATGTGTCGCTTGGGCGTGACGTGGAAAGCCAAGTGCTTGCGCGCGCGATCCACGCACATATTCACCGCCGTGTGTTCCTCAATGGCGAAAAGACGGTGGTCTTCCCTGCGTCTCCGGGATCTTACGCTTCGGAGCGTATGGGCTAATTCGGCTTCCTCCCTTCCCCGTGTGCCGAAAAGACCCCGCCTTCGTCATTGCGAAGGCGGGGTTTCTTTATGCAGTGAAGCGCTTGACCATTTCTTTGGCCCCATGGTCCACAAGGCCTTGATAGGCGGTGATCAGCGCGGCTTTGAAATCCGCGTCGCTCGCCAGAGTCTCATCAAAGACCTTGCGGATGGCAAGGAGAGCTTCGACCTTGGCTTGAGCGGTGTCGGCGCCATCAGAGGCGGCGCGCAGGTCGGTCGCCAGCGGGTCCTTGACCTCGATCGGAGCGCCGTTCTCATCGACGCCGCCGACATATCGCATCCAACCCGCAACTGCGAGGATCAGGCCGGGCGTGGTGCGACCTGCTGCGCGTGCATCGCGGATCGTGCCGAGGATACGCTGGGGAAGTTTTTGCGAGCCGTCCATCGCGATCTGCCATGTGCGGTGACGGATGGAGGGGTTCCGATAGCGTTCCAGCAAAGCCTCTGCATAAGCGGGAAGGTTCTCTCCTTCGGGTGGATCGAGTGTCGGGATGATCTCGGTCTGCCAAAGGATTTGGCAGAGTTTGGCATAATTCGGGTCTGAAACCGTTTCGGCAATCGTTTCATATCCGCCGAGATAGCCAAGATAGGCGAGGGTCGAGTGGGTGCCGTTGAGACAGCGCAGCTTCATGTGTTCATGCGCTTCGACCGAAGTGACCATTTGGGCGCCGACTTTGTCCCATGACGGGCGGCCGCTTGGGAAATTGTCTTCGATCACCCATTGGCGAAAGGGTTCATGCTGGACGCAAGCGGGATCGAAATAGCCTTTGGCCTTTTGCAGAGCCTCGACATCCGCAGGGGTGGTTGCGGGCGTGATGCGATCCACCATGGTCGAGGGAAAGGCGACCTCTGTTTCGATCCAAGCGGCAAGCGCGGGGTCCTTGGCGGTTGCGAACTCGAGAACGAGTTTACGCAACAAGTGACCATTCGACGGCAGGTTATCGCAGGTCATCACAGTGAAAGGGGCTGTCCCGCTTTGCCGCCGTTTCGCAAGCGCGGCGACGATGAATCCGACCGCCGATTTGGGCAGATCGTTTGTCAGATCATGTGCGATGTCAGAATGGGAAAGGTTGAGCCGTCCCGTTGCCGGTTCGTGGCAATAGCCTTTCTCTGTCACGGTCAGCGATACGATCCTCGTCGTATGCGCTGCCATGATCTCCACCACTGCAGTGGGGTTTTCGGGGGCGACGAGAACCTCTGACAACGAGTTGACGACGCGATAGTCCGCGCCGTCCGGCCCGAGGGTCACAGATGTATAAAGATTGTCTTGGGGGGTCAATTGGTCACGCGCCGTGGGGCTTTGGAGGCTCACCGCGACGATGCCCCAATCGCCCCCGTCGCGCTCGATCGCATCGGCGGTGTAGACGGCATTGAACGCGCGAAAAAATGCACCTGGTCCAAGATGGACGATACCGGGTTTCGGGGCCGCATCGGTGCGGGTGAGACGTTTAGCGGGCAAGCCAGCCTCCATCGACGTTGAGCACCGCGCCAGTGACATAGGCGGCGGCGGGGGTGCAGAGGAAAGCAACGGCTCCGGCGATGTCCGAGGGTTCGCCCCAACGGCCCGCAGGAATGCGGCTCAGGATTTCAGCGGCGCGTTTCGGGTCTTCGCGAAGTGCCGTTGTGTTGTTAGTGGCGATATATCCTGGCGCCACTGCGTTGACGGTGATCCCCTTTACGGCCCATTCGTTGGCAAGGGCCTTGGTCAACCCTGCAATGCCGTGCTTGGACGCGGTATAGGCGGGCACACGTATGCCGCCCTGAAACGACAAAAGCGATGCGATGTTGACGATGCGCCCGCCACGACCCGTAGCGATTGCGGCACGGGCAAAGGCTTGGGACAAGAGAAAGGCCGCTTTGAGGTTAGTGTCTACAACGTCGTCCCAATCGCTTTCGCTGTAATCTGTGGCATCTGCGCGGCGGATGATGCCTGCGTTGTTCACCAAAATATCAAGTGCGCCCGCAGCAGACAGACGGTCTGCGGCCTCCTTGGGGTCACTGAGGTCGAGCACAAACGCCTCGGCCGAACCGCCCGCTGCCTTGATCATCGTGACGGTTTCATCGCAGTTGGACCGCCCCGCCGCAATCACATGTGCGCCGCGTTCCGCAAGCCCGAGAGCCACCGCTTGGCCGATCCCCGTGTTCGCGCCCGTGACAAGGGCGCGTTGTCCGTCGATGCGGAAAGGGTCGCTCATCGCAGGTCCCCCATCGCGATCATGTCCATATCGGTAAAGTCGACATTGTCACCTGCCATCGCCCAACAGAAAGTATAGGACCCCGTTCCCACCCCCGAATGGATCGACCAAGGGGGAGAGATGATGGCTTCCTCGTTTGCGATGACCATGTGGCGGGTTTCTTGCGGTTCGCCCATAAAGTGGAACACGCGCTGATCGGGGTCGAGATCGAAATAGAGATAGGCCTCCATGCGGCGATCGTGGGTATGGGCGGGCATGGTGTTCCAGACCGAGCCTTCGGCAAACTGGGTATAGCCCATGACGAGCTGACAGGTTTGGATGACTTCGGGGTGGAGCACCTGAATGATGACGCGTTCGTTTGCGGTTTCCTTGCTGCCCAGTTCCACGCGGCGCGCTTCGGCCACCGTCACGAGGCGGGTGGGGTAGGAGTGATGCGCAGGCGCGCTCAGCACGTAATATCGCCCCTTGCCACCGAACGTGATCGGACCCGCGCCGCGCCCGACGTAGAGGACATCGCCATTCCCGATGGCATAAGAGGTGCCATCGACGTCTATCGTGCCTTGTTCGCCGATGTTGAGAATGCCCATTTCGCGACGTTCAAGGATCGTCTTGGTGCCTGTTTCGGGCACATGGTCGAGAACCAGCACGCTGCCGTTCGGCACAACGGACCCGAGGATCAAACGGTCAAAATGGCTATAGACGAGATTGATCTCGCCTTCTTTGAAAAGACCGCCGACATGGAAGTGGTTGCGCAGTCCTTCTGTGTCGAGGGCTTTGGCCGTTGCGGGATCGATTGCATAGCGGGTTTGGGTCTTGAGCGTCATATGTCCTCGCAGAAGGTCTTGCACGGTGCTTTGCCCGTTTTGGGCAGGCTGTTCATCTTTATCTAATATGTTAGTCTGGAAGTTGCGTCAAAAGCAAAATCCAATTACACTTTACGCAGAGGATGAATTGCACGTAAGACAAGGGCACAATGAACGACCAGCTCAGATCACTCATTCCCGCGCCCGTCATGTCGACAACCGATCAGGTTTTCGACGCCATGTATCGTGCCATCATCAAACTTGATCTGCCGCCAGGGACCAAGGTGTCCGAGGCCGATATTTCCAAGCAGCTCGGTGTTTCGCGACAGCCCGTGCGGGACGCGTTCTTTCGTTTGTCGGAAAAAGGGTTCTTGTTGATCCGTCCGCAGCGGGCGACCCTGATCACCAAGATTTCCGAAAAGGGCGTGCGGGACGCGCATTTTGTCCGCGAGGCTCTTGAGGCGGCTTGTGTGATCGAAGCGACCAAGCGAGCGACCTCGACCGATCTTGCCGAGTTGGAACAGCTAATCGAAGATCAGCAGCGCGCGGTCGATACGCGGGACCGTGAGAAATTCCATGATCTGGACGAGACCTTTCACAAGACGATTTGTGAAATTGCGGGACACGGGCATGTGTGGGCCCTTATTCGCGAGAAAAAGGCTCAGATGGACCGTGTGCGCTTCTTGACCTTGTCATCGGACAGTCAGCTTGCCAAAGACGAACACGTTCGGCTTTTCGATGCGATCAGGTCGCGGGATACCGCGCTTGCAGAAAAGATGCTGCGCAGCCACGTGAGCCGCATTCTGACCGTCCTGCCGCGTATCCGCGTCGAACATGCTCAGTATTTTGAGGATCTCGAATGACCCAAAGGTTTCTGGCGATCGGTGAATGCATGCTCGAGCTTTCACCTGCCGGAGAGGGGCTTTTGGCAACGGGGTTCGCGGGAGATACGTTCAATACCGCGTGGTATCTTCGCAAACTTGCTCCCGAGGCCGTTGACGTCGCCTATTTCTCGGCAATCGGTGATGATGCGCCTTCGAGAGAGATGGCGGGTTTCATGCGCCAGAGCGGCATTACGCCCGAGTTGATCGAGCGCAAGGGTGGGCATATCGGGCTCTATATGATTTCGCTCAAGAACGGGGAGCGGAGCTTTTCCTATTGGCGTGATACCTCTGCCGCGAAAACGCTTGCGGACGATCTGACGACTTTGCCCGTTGCGGACGGTGATACGATTTATTTTTCGGGGATCACGCTCGCGATCCTTGCGCCTAAGGCGCGCGAAAGGCTGCTTGGGGTGATTTCGGTGGCGAGAAGCCAAGGCGTGCGCGTGGTGTTTGACACCAATCTCAGGCCGCGGCTTTGGGCGTCCCATGATGCGATGCGCGCGGGCACGATGGAGGGGGCGAGTGTCGCGGATATCGTTCTTCCCTCGTTCGAGGATGAAGCGGATATTTTCGGGGACTTGGATAAAGCCGCCACTGCGGCACGCTATCACGGGGCGGGCTGTACGACGGTGATCGTCAAAGATGGTCCTGCGTCCGTTCTTGTGTCTACACCGAAAGGGCAAACCGAAATTCAGCCACAGACCGTTGCAGATGTTGTGGATACCACTGCGGCAGGCGACAGTTTCAACGCCGGATTTTTGGCTGAGCACTATGCGGGTCAGTCATTGGAAGCGGCGGTTGAGGCGGGGTGCAAAGTGTCGGCCAAGGTGATCGGCAAGCGCGGCGCATTGGTCGCGCTCTAGGGTCCGCCGCGTTCAGATCCCAGTTCCAGCCTAGGCGCTTTTCTCGCGCATGTCGCGATCAAGCATTTGGATTTCGCCTGATTTCCGCGCCTTGAGCAGCTCTCGTGCCTTGGCGTATTCGGGATCGTTCCAGAACATCAGACAGCCGTTACAGCCACGTCCGCAGCATCCCTCAATGCCCTTGCGCGAGGTGCGAGCGCGCTTTTCCATGTTCTCGGTGCCGATGGCGTCCTGAAGTTTGGCGACCTGTTTTTTATAGAGGCGTTCGCAATTTTGGGCTCCGAGTTCGATTTGCTGAGCGGTTTTGTCGAGCTTGATGCGGCGCCATTCGTCCTCGGCTAGCATCGATTCCTTGCGCACGATGGTAAAGGGCTGGAAGCGATCCTTGACCGATTGGGGATCTTCGCGATCAAAGGCGGAATAGGGGATGAAGACTTTGTCGTTCCTGCTCCCGACAACGTAGTCCACGGGCTCGTTGGTTGTGCCGTCCAGCGCAAAGTCGTAGAGGCGAAGAAGTACGGGTTCGGAGGTCGGATCGGGCGGAAGGAATTCCATCACGTCGCCGGCATCAATGCGGTTCTTGACGCTCAGGATAAGACCGTCTTGCCGCGTTTCTGTGATCATGCCCGCATATTCCCAAGGCGCCATAGCTTTGGTGTGATCGTAGTTATGGGCATAGTTCTGGAGCCGTCCTTCGTGGAAGGCGATGGTAAAACCGCGGTTGGTCGAACCTTCGAGTTCGGCCATAAAAGGCTCTGGTTTCCAGTTCTCGGGATCCGCGTAGTAGGCGTCGATGGCGCGGCGATAGGCGCGGGCCACGGTTGCGACATAATAGGGGCTTTTGTTGCGCCCCTCGACCTTGAGGCTGTCGACACCGATGCGAAGTAGATCGTCTAACTTGGGCATCAGGCACATATCCTTGGAGTTCAGGATATAGGAGCCGCGCCAATCCTCTTCGATGGGCATAAATTCCCCTGGACGGCCGCCTTCTTCGAGAACGAACTCGAACAGTTCGAGGTTCTCTTCGGTTAGGGGCAGCTCTTTGATCGTGCCGTCCTTGAGCTTCATGTGGACCTTGTAGTGCCAGCGGCAGGAGTTGGCACAGTTGCCTTGGTTCGCGCCACGTTCTGCCATGAAGTTGGACAGGAGGCAGCGTCCCGAATAGGTCATGCACATCGCGCCATGGACAAAGCTCTCGATCCGGATGTCGGGGCATTTTTCCTTAATCTCGGCGGTTTCGGCAAAGGTGACTTCGCGCGCGAGAACAACCAGATCGGCGCCCATGTCTTTCCAGTAGTCCACGGTCAACCATGAGCACACATTCGCTTGGGTCGAGACATGGAGCTTGAGCTCGGGTGCATGTTTGCGCACGAAATTGAAGACGCCCGGATCGGCGATGATGACACCGTCGGGGCCGATGTTCTTGATCGTTTCGACAAAGGCAGGAAGCTTTTCGATGTCCTTGTTATGGGTAAAGAGATTAAGGGTCAGATAAATGCGCACGCCGCGCGCGTGGGCAAATTCGACACCTTCCTTGATCTCTTCGAGCGAGAATTTGGATTTGGTGCGCAGCGACATATCGGGCGTGCCGAGGTAGACCGCATCAGCCCCGTAGAGTACAGCAACTTTCAAGCGCTCGAGCGAGCCTGCGGGCATAAGGAGTTCAGAGCGGCGTGTTGCGGCGTTGGTCATGGCGGCACCCGTTGGTTCAATCGAATTACGTGCTGCTCCCTAACGGATCAGCACGTATGGAACCAGCAATAGATTGCCGCAGGGCTTAGCGCAGGTTCTTGAGCCAACCGAGTGTCGCGTCGGTGTCGCCCATCGGTTTGTATTCCGCGCCGAGCGGCGTTTGCCAGCCGAGTTCACCGATCCGCTTGAAGATATGCGCGTAGTTGACTTCACCATGATCAGGCGCGCCGCGATCGGGGACAGAGGCGAACTGAATATGCCCGATGTGGGGAAGAAGGTCCGCGAGTTTGTGGCTCAGGTCGCCTTCCATGAGTTGAACGTGGTAGCAGTCGAACATCAGTTTGAGGTTGGGCGCGCCGATCTCTTCAATGATCGCGAGCGCCTGACCTGTGGTCGAGAGGAAATAACCCGGCGCGTCGTATTTGTTCAGCGGCTCGATCAGGATCGTGATCCCAAGCGGGGCGGCTTTGCCAGACGCATAGCGGAGGTTTTCGACATAGGTTCTGTGCGCCGCGTCACCATTTGCAAAGCCTGCCATGATGTGCACGTAGGGGGTCCCCAGATGGTTTGCATAGGCAAGCGCTTCGTCGATGGCGGCACGCGCTTCCTCGTCACGGCCGATGAGCGCGGTCAGGCCGTTTTCGCCCTCCGCAACATTGCCGCGCCGCCCGTTGAGGCCAAGCATTCTGAGCCCCGTTTCGTTTAGTGCGGCAAGGACTTCCTCGGCAGGCGTATCATAAGGCCAATGGCATTCAACCGCGTCAAAGCCCGCAGCCTTTGCCGCCCGAATAGCGTCTGGCAAGGGTCGGTCGGTCCAAAGGAATCCCAGATTGGCAGAGAATTGCATCAGTCCCATTCCACATTGAATTTTGTTACCACAGTTTGCACCTGTTCGGGGCTGAGCATTCTGGCGTCATACCCCCGCATCAAGATGGCGAGCCGTGCGGTATCCTCGAGCTCTTCAATCGCGTTGCAGGCGGATTCGATGTCTTTGCCCGCGACAACGGGGCCATGGTTGGCCAGCATGACGGCGGAGCGTTTGCCCGCTAGTCCGCGCACCGCCTCTCCCATTGCAGGATCGCCGGGCATGAAGAAGGGAAGGAGCTTTACCTTGCCGAGTTTCATGATCGAATAGGGGGTAAGTGGCGGCAGGAAATTATCTTCGTCCACGTCCGGCATCATCGACCATGCGACCGAATGGCAGGAATGGAGATGCACGACCGCGCCCGCAGTTGAACGCGTTTCATAGAATGCCGAGTGGAGCGGCATTTCCTTGGTCGGGGCATCGCCGCCGATCAGCACGCCGTTGGCATCAAAGCGGGAGAGCCGTGCAGGATCGAGGCGACCGAAAGAGGTGCCCGTTGGAGAAACCAAGAGGCCACCGTCTTCGGTGCGGGCCGAAATGTTTCCCGTAGAGCCGCCCGTCAGGCCGCGATCGAACATTGATTTGGCGAGGAGGCAGATTTCTTCGCGCAGTTTGGACTCTGACATCAGCGTGCCTCTAACTTTGCGAATGCATCGGTAAAGAATGTCTCGGTCCCGAAGTTGCCGGATTTGAGCGTGAGGGCAATCTCGGCACCGTTCGAGCTGCAAAAACACCACGGCACGCCCGGTGCGATTTCAGGGCCAATCTCCAATCTGGAGACCCCGAGCGCTTGGGTTACGGCGCCCGATGTTTCGCCGCCTGCGACGACAATCTGGCGCGCGCCTTGGTCTCGGGCAAAGCGAGCGCAGTCGGCCAGCGCGGTTTCGACGATCGCACCTGCCTTTGCTATGCCAAGGTGCTCTTGGGCTGCGCGCACGCTTTCTGGCGTGGCAGTGGCATAGACAAGCGGCGCCTTTGTCAGGTCCTGTTGCGAGAGCCAGTGCAGCGCAGCTTTTGACCCGTTTTCGGCAAGCTCCAGAGGATCGAGCCGGAACGCGGGGTGGCCTTGGGCGATGTAGTGGGCCACTTGTGCATTGGTCATGGCCGAGCAGCTTCCCGAGAGGATCACGCGGTTTGCTTCAAGCGTCGGAATAGTGGCGCGTGGGGCATCGGCGGCCAGAGTGCCACTCGCGATATAGAGCGCGGGGAGGGGCATCGCGATGGCAGAGCCGCCCGTCATCAGCTTGAGGTCGCGGCAGGCTTCGGCGATGAGGGTCAAATCCTGATCCGCGACCGCATCGACGACCACATGGGCAATGCCTTCGCTGTGCAGCTTTGCAAGCGCCTGTTTGATCTCGGACGGTCCTTTTGCAACGGTCAGGCGGTCGATGAGACCCACTTCGCCCGTCACCTGAGGCGCCAGAAGACGCATGAGATTGCTGTCCCGCATCGGGGTCAGCGGGTGATCTTTCATCGGGCTTTCGGCAAGGGGCAACCGACCGACAAAGAGGTTCCCCATGAAAATGGAACGGCCGTTTTCGGGGAAAGCGGGGCAATAGATTGTCTGATCTGCGCCGAGGCTTGCCATCAAGGTTTCCGCAACGGTGCCGATGTTGCCCTTGGGGGTCGAGTCAAAGGTCGAGCAGTATTTCCAGAAGAAGCGCTCTGCCCCCGCCTGTTTCAGCCAGTCGAGCGCTTTGAGGGCTTGGGCGTTCGCCTCGGAGACGGGTTCTGTGCGGATCTTGAGCGCGATGACTTCAAAAGGTGCGGTGTCGGTCGGCGCTTCGGTTGGAATGCCGATCCTGAGTGAGACCTTTACTCCGCTGCGCGCCAACAACCCCGCGAGATCGGTTGCGCCGGTAAAATCATCCGCGATACAGCCTAGGACGGTTGTCATTCTTTGTCACTTTCAGGCAATGTTAGACCCGCATTGCGCGCATAGACTTTGGCCACTGCTGCGTCATCCTCGAGGCCAAGCCCCATGCCTGCGGCGGCAAGATATTGTTGCATCGCGGCTGCTGTGATTGGGGCGCTGAATTTGGCGTCCTTGGCAATATCGAGCACGATCCCAAGGTCCTTGGGCCAGATGTTCACAGTGCTGCGGGGGGTGTAATCGCCGTCGACGATATGGGGTGCGCGGTTCTCGAGCATCCAGCTCGTGCCTGCGCTTTGTGAAATGACTTCGAGAAAGGTTTCTGGGCTGATGCCTTGGGTCATCCCGAAGGTGAGCGCTTCGGCCATCGAAACAATGTGCACACCTGCGAGAAGCTGGTTGGTGGCTTTCATAGCCGAACCCGGTCCTGCGCTTTCGCCAAGGTCAAAGATTTTGGCCGAAATGGCGTCGAGGACGGGCGCTGCTTTGGCAAACGCCTCTTTCGAGCCAGAGGCCATGATTGTCAGATCGCCCGACGACGCTTTGAGCGAGCCGCCCGAAATCGGCGCGTCGAGGTAGTGAACCCCGAAGGCGGCGCATCTGCTTTCCATGTCGCGGGCAAAGTCAGGCGACACCGTTGCGCTCGAGATCACAACGGCTCCCTTGGCCATATGCGGAACGATCCCGTTTTCACCAAAGAGGACCGCTTCGGTTTGAGCGGCGTTCAAAACCACAATCAGGGCGGCGTCGAGTGTTGGGAGGACCTCGGACTGTGGCGCGCTGGCCCCGCCCAAGGCTCTGAAACGCTCTTCGGCGTCCTTGTTTACATCATAGCCGAATGTTTCAAGGCCCGCTGCGAGACAGCAATTGGCCATGCCAAAGCCCATCGAGCCAAGGCCAATCACTGCCACTTTTGTTTTATGAGACATTTCATGCACTCTTTGATGTTGCTTGATCGCATTTCCGTATACTGGTATCGGTAACGGTATCGATACCAGTCGTCAATGTCATTTCCACGCGGGGTAAGTCGGTCTTGCAAATCAAACATCGGGTCACTTTGGCGGATGTTGCCGCTGTCGCAGGTGTGAGCAAGATGACGGCGTCGCGTGCGCTGCGCGGGGCGCCAGATGTGTCGCGCGAAAATATCGACAAGGTCGAAAGAGCCGCGCGGGAAACGGGATATGTCGGCAATCCCTTGGCCACAGCTTTTTCGAACAGCAAATCGAACCTGATCGGCGTTGTGGTTCCGAGCCTTAACAATATCGTCTTTGCAGAGGTCATGTCGGGGATCGCTCAGGGGATCGATGGAAGTGGTCTCAAGCCGATGTTCGGCGTGACGGACTATGATCCCGTCAAAGAGTTCGAGCTTATCAAGAGCCTTTTGTCGTGGAACCCTGCGGGGCTTATCTTGACCGGGCTTGATCAATCCGAGGAGACGCGGGATCTTTTGTCTGTCGCTGCTGTTCCCGTGGTCCAGATCATGGATACGGATGGCGATGCGTTGGGTGCCGCAATCGGGTTTTCACATTTCCAAGCGGGCCGCGAGATGGCGCAGGCTTTGATTGCCCGCGGTCGTCGTCGTTTCGGCTATGTCGGTTGCGGTCTTGCGAATGATCTTCGCGCAGGTCGGCGTTTGGAGGGGTTCAAATCGGCACTCGATGCTGCTGGCCTTGCGCTTGTCGCGATGCGCCACGATCCCGAACATTCAAGCACCGAGGCTGGGCGACGCATTACCGCCGAGATTTTGCACGCGCATCCCGATCTCGACTGCATTTATTATTCCAATGATGATGTGGCTTTGGGGGGAGTGTTTTCCTGTCTTGCCCAAGGCATCGCGGTGGGTGACGCGCTTCTTCTTGCGGGTTTCAATGGGCTTGAAATGACCCGAACGCTTCCGGTGCGAATTGCGACGACCATAACGCCAAGACGACAGATCGGTTTTGCGGCGGGGCGTTATCTTGTGGAGGCAAAGCAAGGTGCGCCTATGCGCCCGAACCACAAGACCGTGCTCCCGACCGTTCTGTCTTTGCCGTAATGCAGCGCCCTGATCGGCTGTAACCGCGCCTTCTAGACAGAGGTCAGTCTGCCATTCGTATTGATCAGATATTGCGCAAAGATCGGGGCGGAGGCCGCGCCGAGGGCGCGGGCATTGCGCCCTACGAGGCCTTCTTCGATGCGCGGAACGACAAGTCCGCGCGTATCGAGACAAGCGATCAACGCGCGCACACGTTCGACAAGTCGCTTGCGAACGGTTTCGGGAAAGGCGCCGTCGATGATAATCGCTTGGAAGTCGACGACCGAACAGGCCGTCATCGCAGCCCTTGCAAGGTGGTCGGCCGCCTGTTCGATCCAGAGATCGACGTGGGTTTCGAATTGGCTCCAATCGTGTGGGGACTCCCACATGCGGGTCGAATCCAGCCCGCTTTCGGTCAATCGGCTTTCCAGAAGATAGAGCGAGGCTGCATCGATCAATTGCTCTGCGCCCGATTGGTTGTCGATCGAGGGCAGGGACCCGAAAGCCCCGGCGTTGCCGTGGAACCCCTCGAAAATCGAATGGTTTAGCACCACACCGCCGCCGACAAAGGCGCCGATGAAGAAATATGCAAAATCACGAAATTCCCGCCCGCGTCCCGAGGTGTTCTCGGCCCGACAGGCGGCAGTTGCATCGTTTTCGATATAGACAGGAAGCCCCGTCGTGCGCGAAATTATTCCTTCGAAATCGAATGCGCGCCAGGCCTCCATTTCTGCGATAGGTGCGCCGATGGTTTCGTACCAATTCCAGATTTCGAACGGTTTCGCCACTCCGATGCCCGCAATTCGTTTGAAGCTGCCTGCCGGAAGTAACTGTGCGCAACGTTCGATACCCTCATTCACGAAGGTCAGTAGGGTGTCGGGTTTCGGAAAGCGATAGGTGACCGTGTGATGGAGACGTGTTTCACCGACAAGGTCGATCAAGACGAAGTCGGCGGAACGGCGTCCGATTTTCAGGCCGATGGAAAAGGCTCCCGAAGGGTCAAGCATCATCGGGATCGACGGTTTGCCGACGCGACCGCGCTGGGGCGTGCCCCGTTTGATCAGGCCCTCGGTCTCAAGATCTCGAAGGATGACTGAGACAGTTTGTGATGAAAGGCCAATGAGGCGAGCGATTTCCACCCCAGGTTTTGGGCCGAACCGCTGGATCAGTGAGAGGACAAGGCGCTCGTTATGATCGCGCAAACCAGATTGGTTCGATCCGCGGAAGACTGCGGAGTCGGTGACCTTTGTTTCTGGACTCGCTTCGAGCATATCTTGATTTAACCTGCTGGCTTGAAAAGGTTTATCCGTCGTTCTTTGTCGCTGTTTCTGAGCTGATTTACCGGTTTCTTTGTCCTTTGAAGGCCTAGATTTGATTTGTTTTGTTTGGAATGGTCAGTGTTTTCATTCGTCACACCGCGCAACACTGGAGCGGAGACGCGGGCTCCGTCAATAAATAAATCAATCTTACTTATTTATTGACGGAGCGTTCCGAATCGCGTTTGATCTGGTCATTCCCGCTTCGAATCGGTGCGGGACCTGCGCAGCCAAGAGGGTGGCTGCGTTTAATGTTCTTGGGAGGAACACATGAAAAAACTACTCGCTGGATCCGCTCTGGCTCTGATCGCTTTCGCCGGTGCTGCTGCTGCAGAAAGCCACTCGGCAGGCTCGCTTTGCCTCATCACCAAAAACAACACCAACCCGTTCTTCGTCAAAATGCGCGAAGGCGCTGAAGCGCGTGCGAACGAGCTTGGCATGGAACTCAAGGCGTTTGCCGGTGTGACCGATGGCGACGCTGCACCTCAGATCACTGCAATCGAGAACTGTGTGGCCGCTGGTGCCAAGGGTATCCTGATCACCGCTTCCAACGACTCGGTGACCCCGGCTCTGATCGATGCACGCAACGCCGGCGTTCTTGTTATTGCACTCGATACGCCGCTTGCTGATCCTGAAGCTCAGGACATGACCTTTGCGACCGACAACTTCGAAGCAGGCCTTTTGATCGGTAAGTGGGCTGCTGCAACCCTTGGTGACGAAGCTGCGAACGCCAAGATCGCAATGCTGGACATCAACAAGGACAACATCTCGGTCGACGTTGCCCGCGACACCGGCTTCCTCGTCGGCTTCGGTATCGAAGTTCCGGATCTCTCCGTTATGGGTTCCGAAACCGATCCGCGCGTGATCGGTCACGAAACCTCGAACGCTTCTGTTGAAGGCGGCGTCACCGCGATGGAAAACCTCCTCGCAAAGGACCCTGACATCAACGTTGTCTACACCATCAACGAGCCCGCTGCCGAAGGCGCGTATCAAGCGCTCCAGAACGCTGGCAAGACCGAAGGCGTTCTTATCGTGTCCGTCGATGGCGGCTGCCCCGGCGTTGAAAACGTCAAAGCAGGCGTGATCGGTGCGACGTCGCAGCAGTATCCGCTCCTTATGGCATCCAAGGGCGTCGAAGCCGTCGCTGCCTACATCAAGGACGGCTCCAAGCCTTCGGCTTCCGAAGGTCTGACGTTCTTCAACACCGGCGTGAACCTTGTCACCGATGCTCCTGTTGACGGTGTCGAGTCGATCGATAGCGCAAAAGGTCTCGAGCTCTGCTGGGGCTAAGACTTCGGTCATAGCTTGAACTTCGGCAAGGGGTGGCTTTGTGCTGCCCCTTGTCCATAAAGGGTCCACCTCAGGCGACCTTTGCTAAACTTCCGAGGGAACAGGACATCATGAGTGATCAGTCGACACCCAAAAAACCAATCAACGAATTTGAAGCTGGATTGGACAAAGCGGATAAAGCCGTAGCCGCATTTGCCCAAGACGACCGTTCGTTTACACATGTGCTTCGCAAATTTCTTCGTAACTATCCGACGTCCATTCCTGCGTTGGTGTTGTTGCTCAGCGTTTTATTCTTTGGAGCAATCGCAACCAATTTCATGACCCCCGGAACGCTTTCGCTTGTTCTCAAACAGGTGACAGTGACAGGGATCGTCGCGGTTGCGCAGACACTGATCATCTTGACGGCGGGGATCGACCTTTCGGTCGGCGCAATTCTTGTGCTGTCGTCGATCATCATGGGTAAACTGGCCGTCGGTGTCGGCCTCCCGCCCTTTTTGGCGGTGTCCATCGGCCTCTTCTTTGGCGGTTTGATGGGGTGGTTCAACGGTATTCTCGTCACTTATGTCAAATTACCGCCTTTCATTGTGACGCTTGGCACCTTGTCGATCTTTACCGCGCTCAAACTGTGGTATTCCGCGTCTCAATCGATCCGTGGGTCTGATATCCGCGAAGTTGCACCGTCGATCCTCTGGTTCGGGAATTCGATCCGTTTCGGCGGCTTTCAGATCACCTATGGCGTTGTGGCTCTTTTGCTTCTGGCGCTACTGGTCTGGTATATTCTCAACCATACGGCTTGGGGACGACACGTGCATGCGATCGGCGATGATCCTGATGCGGCGATGCTCTCGGGTATTCGTATCAACCGCACCCTTATCCAGGTCTATGCCTTTGCAGGCGTGATCTGTGCCTTTGGTGGTTGGGTTGCGGCGGGCCGTGTCGGCTCGATCTCTCCCATCGGGTTTGATGATGTCAACCTTCAGTCCATCACAGCCGTTGTGATCGGCGGCACGTCACTCTTCGGTGGTCGTGGGTCGGTCGTGGGTTCGGTTCTGGGCGCTATCATCGTAGGTGTTTTTACCACCGGCCTCAGCCTCGCAGGGGTCGACGATTACTGGCAACAATTCGCGGCAGGGTGCCTTGTTGTAACCGCTGTTGCTCTTGACCAATGGCTGCGGAGGGCCACGAAATGACCAAAGTTCAAC
>JALRIK010000030.1 GCA_023255435.1 Marivivens sp. | reverse complement strand
GTTCCAGCGCATGGGCGCGCTCGGCGATCCAGGGCGAATGCTCGAAAATGCCGCCGAATTCCGCGATGAATGTTGCGCGGTCCATGTCGGAGGGGCGGGTGCGGGGCTTGGGCGGATGCACCCGCGCCCAATGCTGGGCGATCTGCAGGCGGGTGGCGAACCACACGCCCTCATGGGAGGCCATGTGATCGATGGCGCGCTTGAGGGCCAGCGCACGACCCGGTCGCCCGGCCAGACGGCAATGCAGCCCGATCGACATCATCTTGGGCGCGCCTGCCACCCCTTCGGCGTAAAGCTGATCAAAGGTGTCGATCAAGCTGCGCTCGAATTGCGCGCCTTCGGTGAAACCTGCTTGGATGGCAAAGCGCATATCGTTGCAATCCATCGTATAGGGCACGATCAACTGATCCTTGCCGCCCGCCTTGACCCAATAGGGCAGGTCATCGGCATAGCTGTCTGCGATATAGGCCAGATCCCCCTCTTGCGCGGCAAGATCCACAGTGTTCATGGAACAGCGCCCCGTATACCACCCGCGTGGCGGTGTTCCGGTAACCTCGGTATGCAGGCGGATGGCCTCGCGGATTTGCGCGCGCTCCTCTTCGGGGGGCATATCTTTGTGTTCCACCCATTTCAGGCCATGGCGGGCAATTTCCCAACCCGCCTGTTTCATTGCCGCCACCTGTTCGGGGCTGCGGGCAAGGGCCGTGGCTACACCATAAACTGTCACGGGCAGGTCGGACATCATGGAATAAAGACGCCAAAAGCCGGAACGCGCGCCGTATTCGTAGATCGACTCCATATTCCAATGCCGCTGGTTCGGCCATTGGGCCGCACCGACGATTTCCGAGAGAAACGCCTCGGACGCTGCATCACCATGAAGAACGCAGTTCTCGCCGCCCTCTTCATAGTTCAGCACGATCTGGAGCGCGATTTTCGCACCATTCGGCCATTTTGCATCGGGGGGAGTGGGGCCATAGCCCCGAAGGTCACGTGGATAGCGCTGCAATTGTGTATCTCCTGTTGATCCGATGATATTCCAGATCAATTCCGATGTTTTTCAAAAAATCCAGACAACTGTGTCAAAGCAGTTCCTCTTTACGGGGCACTATATGTTACGACATTGATTGAGAAAAAGCGGAGTGACCAATATGAGCGGCTTTCTGACCACCCACGTTCTTGATACGGCGCGCGGTTGCCCTGCAAAGGGGCTGAAGATCGAACTTTTTAGGCTGTCTGGAAACGGGCGCCATCTTCTCAAAACGCTCGTCACGAATGACGATGGACGCACGGACGAACAAATCCTTCCTGCATCAGAGTTCGAACTCGGGGAATACGAGCTTGTTTTTCACGTTGGCGCCTATCTCGACGCTTCGGGCACGCCACCCGAAAGCCCGCGCTTCCTTGATATCGTGCCGATCCGTTTTGGAATGTCCGAAGCGGCGCACTATCACGTTCCGCTCCTCCTTTCGCCCTTTGGCTACTCGACCTATCGCGGCAGCTGAGCCTGTTTTTCGGCCGAGCGCACCTGTTCGGCAATCTTCACCGCCATAAATTCAAGGAACAAGCGCGTCTTGGGGTCCTGAAACCGTCGATGGGTAAAGAGGCAAGCCATCTGGATCGGCACAGGAGGAGTCTTGATCGCGACGGGAACAAGCGCTCCCGAAACAAGATGCTGCGCCACTTCGAAAACAGGTTTGAGCACGATCCCCCGCCCCCCGAGGGCCCAATCTGTCAGCACATCGCCGTCGTCACTCTCTAATCGACCCGAGACGCGGAACCTCTGCGGTCCTTCTGGCGTCTCGAGTTTCCACTGGAACTCTGGCGCACCGGGAAACCTGAGGTTCAGACACTCGTGCTTTTCCTCGACAAGAGCGGTTCCGTCCTCTGGCATCCCGCGTCTTTCGACATACGAGGGCGCAGCACATAGAACCCGCCGGCAATCGGAAATATTGCGGATGCGCAGATTGCTGTCCTCGGGCTGCCCAAGGAAAAACGCAAGGTCAAGCCCCTCGGTCGTGAGATCCACGCGCCGATCCGAGAGACGGAGCCTAATACTTACCTCTGGGTATGATTCTATGAATTCAGTAACATAAGGCGCAAGAAGCCGTCGCCCCACCCCAAGCGGCGCCGCCACATAGAGCGTGCCCCTTAGGTTATCGGTCATCTCTACGACTTCGGCCTCGGCGTCCTCGACCGCCTCGAGAACCGACTTTGCCCCACGGTAAAACGCACGCCCCTGCTCGGTCGGAGTAAGGTTCCGCGTCGTGCGCTGAAACAGCCGCACCCCGAGATGGCTTTCAAGCTGCGAAATCCGCGAGGACGTAACCGCAGGCGAAATCCGAAGATCGCGCCCTGCGGCAGACATGCTCCCGAGCTCGTAGACGCGGACAAAAGTTCGGATATTCTCAAGGTAAGACATCGTTCGGCATTTTTTGATACAGTTTGGTAATTTCAAGGAATACCGAATAAATACCGATATGAATAGTCTGGGCAGGACTAACGCGGGAGACAAAAATGACAGACGCAATAATCCTTTGGGAATGGATCGGCTTTGCTGTGCGGTGGCTTCACGTCATCACGGCAATGGCTTGGATCGGCTCTTCGTTTTACTTTATCGCGCTTGATCTGGGGCTTCGCAAAGCGCCGGACCTCCCCCCTGGCGCACACGGCGAAGAATGGCAAGTCCACGGCGGCGGCTTCTATCACATCCGCAAATTCCTGGTGGCCCCCGAACGCATGCCCGAGCACCTCACGTGGTTCAAATGGGAAAGCTACACCACTTGGCTGAGCGGTGCCGCACTTCTCATGGTGGTCTATTGGGCAGGCGCTGAGCTTTATCTCATCGACGCAACCAAGGCCGATCTTGCTGTCTGGCAGGGGATCGCGATCTCGGCAGGCTCACTGACCATGGGTTGGCTGGTCTATGACGCGCTCTGCAAATCACCACTCGGGGAGCGCCCTACGCTCCTGATGGTGCTGCTCTTTGGCATGCTCGTGGCGATGTCCTATGGCTACAACCAGATTTTCACGGGCCGTGCCGCGCTTCTCCATCTCGGTGCCTTTACCGCAACGATCATGACGGCAAACGTGTTTTTCATCATCATGCCGAACCAGAGGATCGTGGTCGGTGACCTCAAGGCCGGACGCGTGCCCGATGCCAAATACGGCAAGATCGCCAAGCTGCGGTCGACCCACAACAACTATCTCACGCTGCCTGTCGTTTTCCTGATGCTCTCGAACCACTATCCGCTCGCTTTTGCGACCGAATACAGCTGGATCATCGCCTCGCTCGTGTTCCTGATGGGCGTGACCATCCGCCACTACTTCAACACCCGCCACGCAGGCAAAGGAAACCCGACGTGGACGTGGCTTATCACGGCCGTGATCTTTGTGATCATTGCGTGGCTTTCGACCCGTCCTGCGTTCGAGGACTATGACACGGCGATGGAGCGTCCCCTCACCGCCTATGAACAGCTTTTCGCAAGCGCCGAGGGCTTTGAGGATGCGCAAGACATCGTGCTGGGCCGCTGCTCCATGTGCCACGCGCGCGAACCTGTTTGGGACGGTATCCACCGCGCCCCCAAGGGCGTCCTGCTCGAGACGCCCTCCGACATCGCGCGCAATGCCCAAGCGATCTATGTGCAGGCGGGGATCACCCACGCCATGCCGCCCGCAAATGTCACAATGGTAGAAGCCGAGGACCGCGCGGCTCTCATTCGCTGGTATCGCGCTGCAACGCAAAAAGCCCTCTGAAGAGAGGGCTTTGCGCAACACTACGAGGAGTGATGGTGGCGGTGCAGGGACTCGAACCCCGGACACAAGGATTATGATTCCTCTGCTCTAACCAACTGAGCTACACCGCCGAAGTGCGGGCGAAATACGAAGCCACGCGGACGGCGTCAAGGGCAAAAAACACATTCCGCGGCAAATGTTTTTCGGCCCCTTCAATCCCTTAGAAAAAGTTGGGTCCAGACAGCTCCAACAGCTTCGCGGCCATCTCGCGGCCCAGCGCTGCACCGTCCTCGATGGCGGCGGTCGCATCGTCGGCCACGGACTCGGAGCCATCGGTCCGCAAAATCTCGCCGCGCAGACGAATCGTCCCGCCATCCAGCTCGGCCAAGCCGCCAATCGGCGTCTCGCACGACCCGTCGAGAGCAGCAAGGAACGCCCGTTCAGCCGCAAGACGAAGGCCCGTTTCGTGGTGATGGATTGCCGAGAGCATCTCGGCACAGCGGCTATCATCGGCGCGGCGCTCGATCCCGATGGCACCTTGAGCGACCGCTGGAAGCATCTCATCCACTTCGATGGCGGTGCGCGGCACATCCGTCATGCCCAAACGGTTGAGCCCCGCCATAGCAAGAAAGGTCGCTTCGGCCACACCATCGTTCAGCTTCTTCAAGCGAGTCTGCACGTTTCCACGGAACTCGACGATGTTGAGGTCAGGACGACGGTTCAGAAGCTGTGCTTTGCGACGCAGGCTCGAGGTGCCAACAGTCGCGCCCTCGCGCAGATCAGCGAGCTTGGACCCGTCAAGCGCCACAAATGCATCGCGGACATCCTCACGCGGAAGATAGGTGTCGAGCAAAAGCCCCTCGGGCTGAAGCACGGGCATATCCTTCATGGAATGCACCGCAATATCGATACCACCGCAAAGCATCGCTTCCTCGATCTCGCGCGTGAAAAGCCCCTTGCCACCGATTTCCTTGAGCGGACGATCCAGAACGCGGTCGCCCGTGGTCTTAATCACCACAATCGTAAAGGCCTCATGCGGCAGATCAAAAGCAGCAGCCAAGCGGTCACGCGTTTCATTCGCCTGCGCAAGCGCAAGTGGCGAGCCACGGGTTCCAATTTTCAGCGGTTCGGCGGGAGTGGGCAGAATGAGTGTCATGAGCGCTTTCTAGTGCGCAAATTCAGCCAAAGGAAAGGGTTTTCATCAACCAGCGAGACCCCCGCGAATATTCGCCGCGCCCTCGGCTCGTTGAGGAATGCTTGACAAGCGGCGCTGCACTTGGGACGACCCTCCACAGAACAAGGAGCAATCATGGCCCAGACGAAAACCATCCTCCGCGCGCTTGCCGGTGAAACCCTTCCGACCCCTCCGATCTGGATGATGCGTCAGGCTGGACGCTATCTTCCCGAATACCGCGCCACCCGCGCCGAGGCGGGCGACTTTCTTTCGCTGTGCTATAACTCGGATCTTGCCGCAGAGGTCACGCTCCAACCGATCCGCCGTTATGGCTTTGATGCGGCAATCCTCTTTGCGGACATCCTTCTTCTCCCGCAGGCACTTGGCGCCGACCTTTGGTTCGTGACAGGCGAAGGCCCGCGTCTTTCCACGACGACCACGCCCGAGGGTCTCAAGGCGCTCAAGCCGGCGGATGCGCTTCACGAGCACCTTGCGCCGGTCTACGAAACCGTCCGCATCCTTTCGCGCGAACTCCCGTCCGAAACGACGCTGATCGGCTTTGCCGGTGCACCTTGGACTGTTGCTACATATATGATCGCAGGTCAGGGCACCCCCGACCAAGGCCCCGCGCACGCGCTCAAGGCCGCCGACCGTGCAACGTTCCAAGGGATCATCGACCTTTTGACCGAAAGCACGATCCTCTACCTTTCCGAGCAGATCAAAGCCGGCGCCGAAGTCGTCAAAATCTTCGACAGCTGGGCAGGAAGCCTTGAAGGTCAGGACTTTGTCGACTTTGCAATAAAACCTGCCGCCCGCATCACCAAAGCACTCAAGGACCTTCATCCCGATGTTCCTGTGATCGCATTTCCGCGCGGCGCGGGCGAGCGTTACGCGGGCCTCCACGCCGCAATCGGTGCGGACTGTATCGCGCTTGATGATGGCGTCACACCCGAGTGGGCCGCCGCCCATGTTCAAACGGGAGGCTGCGTTCAGGGCAACCTCGCCAGCAGCCACATGGTCACAGGCGGCGAAACGCTGGTTCAGGAAACCCGCCGCGTCGTCGATGCCTTCTCCAAGGGTCCGCATATTTTCAACCTCGGCCACGGGATCACCCCCGATGCCGACCCCGAAAACGTGCAGCTCATGATCGATACGATCAGAAACGGAAAATAAGTCGGAACCAAACCAGACCAGCCGCGTTGTCCCTTTATTGGGAATGCGTCTTATCTGCTGGTTATGTTCCGCCTTCCTCCTCAATGATCTGACGAGACGTCTTGAAGGTCCCAATAGAAAAGCGCGCCCGAAAGGACGCGCTTTTCGCTTTTTCTGGGATCGCTCAGACCCATTTCGCCAGAGGCGGAAGGCTCATCAGAACCGCATTCGCATCATGTCCGGTGGCAAGACCGAATTTGGTGCCTCGGTCATAGACGAGGTTGTATTCCGCATAGAGCCCGCGATGGATGAGCTGTGTGTCTTTGTCCGCATCCGACCAAGCCTGTTTGCGGCGTTTCTCGACGAGCGGCACATAGGCAGGAAGAAACGCGCGGCCGATATCCTGGGTCAGCGTGAAATCCTTTTCCCAATCGCCCGAATTGTGATCGTCCATAAAGACACCGCCCACGCCGCGCGCGCGGCCGCGATGAGGCACAAAGAAATACTCGTCCGCCCATGCCTTGAGACGCGGATAGAAATCGGCGCCATGCGGGTCGAGGTGGTCTTTCTGCACCTTATGGAAATGCGCGGTATCCTCGTCATATTCGATACAAGGATTGAGGTCAGAACCACCCCCGAACCACCAGGCATTCGGGGTCCAGAACATGCGGGTGTTCATATGGACCGCAGGACAGTGCGGATTCTGCATATGGGCAACAAGGCTGATCCCCGAAGCCCAGAACCGCGGGTCTTTCTCGATCCCCGGCACACCGCGCGCCGCCATCGCTTTTTGCGCCGCGGGGCCGAGCGTGCCATAGACGGTCGAAACGTTGACCCCGACCTTCTCAAACACGCGGCCGCCACGCATCACCGACATGAGGCCGCCGCCTGCATCGGTTCCATCCTCAGAGGCGCGTTTGGTCGCTGTCACTTCGAACCGTCCCGCCGGCAACTGGGCGGTCGGCCCATCTTCGAGCGAATCCTCTAACCCCTCAAATGCGGCTACGATTTGATCCCTGAGCTCACGGAACCATGCCGATGCGCGGTTCTTTTCGTCGATCATTGCCTCTGTCATGGTCACTTCCAGATCTTTGATATTGAATAACACCCGCTCCTAGCATTGATTGAAACCAACCGCCACGGCGGGCCAAAAGCCATTTCAGGAGACCATAATGCGCCGCATCCTATTTGTCCTGCCTCTCCTTGCCGCAGCCTGTGCGACCCCGCGCGAGGCCTGTATCTCGCAAGCAAGTGCGGACCTTCGCACGCTCAACGCCCTTATTGCAGAAACCCAAGGCAACATCGCGCGGGGCTTCAAATATGAAACCAAGCAAGAAGTAATTACGACCAAGGCTTTTTGCGAGCTGAAAAACCAGGACGGAACCGTGTCCACCTATCCTTGTGATGACGTCGAAACGATCGAACGCCGCGAGCCGGTCGCCATTGATCTCAATGCCGAACAGTCCAAGCTGAACTCGATGATCCAGCGTCAAAAGGCTCTCGAAAGTCAGGTGAACGCCGCGATCCAGCAGTGCGTCGCGGTCCACCCAGAATAAAGGCTAGTGCGCGGCGCACCCGACGGGATCAAGCAGAGTGCGCCCGCCATCCACCGTCATGATCTGGCCTGTGACGAAACTGGCGGCGTCTGACGCAAGATACTGGACCGCGTCGCAAACCTCGTTGGCGTTCGCGATCCGCTGAAGCGGCGTATGCGCGATGATATCCTTGCGGAATTCGTCGTTGTCTTTGAGTTTGGCCTTGAGCGAAGCGCTCATCACACTGCCGAAGGCAACGCCGTTCACCCGTATGCGCTTCGGCGCAAGGGCAACCGCAAGCGAACGCGTCATCTGATCGAGCGCCGCAGCCGAAACGGAATAAGCCAAAAGCTCTGGGTGCGTGCGGCGCGCGGCGATGGAAGACAGGTTGATAATCGTCCCAAGGCTTCCCTCGTCCTGACCTTCGCCCTGCTTGATCATGCGCCGCGCAATGGCTTGGGACAAACGCAGCGAGGTGAGCATATTCTGCTCCAGAAGGTCCATGACCGTATTGTCGTCGGCATCAAGAGGATCGGTAAGCGCCACTTGACGGGTTGCGTTCACCAGAATGTCGATCCGTTCGAATGCATCCACCGTGGCAGAGATAAGGTTCGCGACATTGAGCTTCTTTCGAAGGTCCCCCGAAAAAATCCGGATCGGCGCATTCTCTTCTTTGGCCTCGGGACCGACCTCGCGCTCGAGCGCGGCTTCGTCCATATCCGCGAACATCACATTCGCGCCCGCTTCGACAAATTGGCGCCCGATGGCCAACCCCACGCCGTTTGCGGCTCCGGTGACGATTGCTGTTTTGCCTGCAATGGAAAAAGACATGGCTGTCTCCGTTATTGGTGAGCAGAAGCTTACTGCTTCGGACGGGAAGCGTGAAAGACTTTAAACGCGGATGTGCCGCGCACTTCCTCAACGTTCTTGAAACGCTCTCTCAGAGCCGCCTCATAGGGAAGATGACGGTTCGCCACCATCCACAAATGCCCCGAGGTCGAAAGGTTGCGGGCGGCAGAGGCGATAAACTGTTGTCCAAGCGCAGGCTCGGCGGCGCGCCCCTTGTGGAACGGCGGGTTCATCACAATGACCTGATAGGGGTCTTTGGCTTTGAAGGTCGTGGCATCCTCCCAGCGGAAAGACGCCCGTTCATCCGTGATATTCAACCGCGCACAGTCGAGTGAGAGTTTCTCCGCTTCGATCAGATCGACCGCCTTGACGCCGTCGCGTTCGAGCACTTTGGCCGACAGATAGCCCCAGCCCGCGCCGAAATCCGCAACACGTCCCGGGAGTTTTTCAGGTAGCGCCTCGACAAGACAAAGCGACCCTTTGTCGATCTCGCCATCCGAGAACACACCCGCAGTCGTATAATACCCATGCGCGCCCTTGGTAGGTTCGCCCACGGTCCAATCTGCAAAGACATCGGATTTCCCGTTGAACCAGAACAAGCGGCCATGCGCCTTGGCAACATTCGGAAGTTCGCCAAGCTTGGCCCGCACGTCCTTGAAATAGGAATCGACACCTTCGGATTTATTACCGTCCACGACCACGAGACTGGAGGTTGCCGTTGCTTCTACGATCATGGCGCGACCCAACGCTTTGGACTTGGGCAGAACCACGATCGTCACGTCACAGGGCGTGTCGGAGAGCGTGAAGCCCGCCGCCGCCCACTGAGTCAAGTCGGGCTTGAAACTGTGCGAGATCGTAACACGATCTTTTTGAACCGAAGACAGGTCATACTCGGGCTCGGGTCGCATAACCCGAACCGATGTTTCGGGAAACGCCAATAGCCCTTGGTCGAGGGCGGTGCTCAATCTTGATTTGGACATGAATTCGGCAACCTCAGAGGGTCACTCTTTCTCCATCGTGCATTGAAGGGGATGCTGGTGACGCTGGGCAAAATCCATGACCATCGCGACTTTGGTCTCGGCAATCTCGTAGGTAAACACACCGACGACGGCGACGCCCTTTTTGTGGACGGTCAGCATGAGTTCGAACGCCTGCGCATGGTTCATCTGAAAGAACCGCTCAAGCACCTGAACGACGAACTCCATCGGGGTGTAGTCGTCATTGAGAATGAGCACTTTATACAGCGGCGGGCGCTTGGTCTTTGGGCGCACAGCAAGTTTAACGCCGATTTCATTATCGTCGCCGCCTTCTTGATCAGCCATATTATACCAGTTCGCCATAGGTCCTTGCGGTGTCTGTGGTTACACTCTCTGAGCGGTTATATATATCGCAGAGTGCCCACAAGAAAAGACCACAGATTTATTGAGGCTTCGTATATGACAAAACGTTGGACTTTGGCCTTTGATGCCGACGACACACTGTGGCAGAATGAGACGTTTTTCCGCGGCACCCAAGCCCATTTCGCAAGCCTCATGGCCCCCTTTTGCGCACCCGAGCATCTCGAACAGCGTCTCATCGCCGCCGAACGCCGTAACGTGGCGCGCTATGGTTATGGAATCAAAGGCTTCGTGCTCTCGATGATCGAAACCGCCGTCGAAGTTTCAGAACAGCGGGTGAGCGAGGATGTCATCCATGAATTACTGACGATGGGCAAGGACATGCTCGGTCATCCGATTGACCTCCTCCCCGGCGTCGAGGAGGTCATCAAACAGTTTCACGGTCACGCCGAGCTTATCATCATCACCAAGGGCGATCTGATGGATCAGGAGCGCAAAGTCGCGCAAAGCGGTCTGGGCGACTATTTCGACGATATTCAGATCGTAAGTGAGAAAACCGCAGACGTGTATCAGCGGATCTTTGCAAAGCATGATACCGCCCGCGCAATGATGATCGGCAATTCGCTCAAATCCGACATTCTGCCCGCCTTGGAAGCAGGCGTTTGGGCGACATACATCCCCCACGATCTCACTTGGGCACTCGAGCACGCCGCCGAACCCGAGAACCACCACCGGTTTCACCGACTCGTTAGCATGGCCGAGCTACCCGAATTGATAGAGCGCCTATCGTAATTCTCCGCCACATTGTTGTCACATTGCTTGATCTAGGGGCTAGCCGAGGCAAAACACCAAGATGTTGCCGCGTCACTCGCGCAACAGGTGTAAAAATCGTTTGATTTCAGGTGTTTTCGCAATGCGCCCTTCATGCTACCTTGCTTCCTAACAATTCGCGCCAGACTTGAATCGGGCGCACGAGGCAGAGCAAAGGTAACGACACAATGGGTCGTATTGGACAGGGTGCCCGTTCAGGGGTATTCGTATTTGTATGGTTATGTGTGACCCTGCTTACCACAAGCAGCGTCTTTGCAGCGCCTTTCGCAGCCATGGTTATGGACGCCCGCACCGGCGAGGTGATCCACGCCCAGAACGCGGATACGCCTTTGCACCCCGCATCGCTGACCAAGATGATGACGCTTTACATCGCTTTTCAGGCGATCGAGCGCGGTGAAGTCAGCCTCGACACCGAATTCACGATCACAAGCGATGCCGCAAGCGAGCCTCCGTCGAAACTCGGGCTGAGGACGGGTCAAAAGATCAAGCTCCGCTATCTGATCCGCGCGGCCGCCATCAAATCCGCGAACGACGCCGCCACCGCCATCGGGATCGGCATTTCGGGCTCCGAAGCGGCCTTTGCAGACAGAATGAACCGGACCGCCGCGGCGATGGGAATGCGCAGCACGAGCTTTCGCAACGCAAACGGGCTGACCGCCAACGGTCACATGTCGACAGCGCGGGATATGACCGTTCTGGGACGCCACCTGATCTATGATTTCCCGCAGTATTATAACCTTTTCTCGCGTCGCGAAGCCGATGCGGGCATGCGGGTCGTCTATAACACCAACCGTCGTTTCCTTGATGCCTACGAAGGCGCGGACGGCATCAAAACAGGCTTCACAAATGCGGCGGGATACAACCTCGTCGCTTCTGCCCAGCGTGGCAACGTCCGCATCATCGGCACGGTGTTCGGTGGCACGTCCACTGCAAACCGCAATGCCAAAATGGCCGAGTTGCTCAACATGGGCTTTGCCCAAGCCACCTCCAACGCGCCCGTGCGCAAACCCGCCCCCGTCGACGCCCAAGTTGGCCAAGCGGTCGTGGTCGGCTCCACCGAAGGCGGTGCGCCTCAGGGTGCGGGCAAAACCATCCGCGTAAGCGGGCTTGTCCAAACGAGCCTCCGCCCCAACATCCGTCCGACAAACGAAGCCCCCGCTCTAGCTGTCGCAGAAACCGACGCGATCGCAGGCGCAGTGGCCGCCGCGATAGTCGCCGCATCGGCTCCGTCGGTCGAAGAAGCCCTGATCGACGTGATCGCAAGCGCCGAGGCCGCCGAAGAGCCAGTGCCCGTCGCCCCGAGCACAACGCCCAAAGCGCGCCCCGAAGAGATCGTTCTCGCTATGGCGACGACCGAAGCGGAAACCCCGACTGAAACAGAACAGACCATCGCACTCGCCGAAACCCCGACCGAGCCTCTCGTTGTAACCCGCGTTTCGACAAGCGGCGGGCACAATTGGGGCATCAACGTTGGTCGTTTTGCATCGCGCTACGAGGCAGAGCGGGTTCTTCTCAAGGTTGCTCTCAACGAAATGGCGACGCTCGACGGCTCTCTCCGCCGCGTGGTGCAAAGCCCCCGCGGATATGACGCCAACTTTATGGGTTTGACGCGCGAAACAGCTGATCTGGCATGCCGTCGCATCCAGGCCCGCGGATCAAGCTGCTTTATGATTGGTCAAGACGGCTAAGCGACCGAACGTCCCTCAAAGGCTGCCGCCATGAGCGCGCGTGTATAATCGGTCTGCGGGGCGTCAAAGATTGCTTTGGCATCACCTGCCTCGATCACATCACCCGCCTGCATCACCATGACCTTGTGGGACAGCGCGCGCACGACCTTGAGGTCATGCGAGATAAAGAGATAGGCCAACCCGTATTTCGACTGAAGATCGCGCAAAAGATCCACGATCTGGACCTGCACGGTCATATCAAGAGCCGACGTCGGCTCGTCGAGGATCAAAAGCTTGGGCCGTAGGATCATCGCCCGCGCGATCGCGATCCGCTGACGCTGACCGCCCGAGAACTCATGCGGATAGCGATCCATCATCTCTGGGTTAAGTCCGACTTCGCGCATGATCTCGGCGACCATCTCACGGGTATCCCGCCCCTGTTCGACACCATGCACCCCAAGACCTTCGGCGATGATGTCGACGACAGGCATACGCGGTGAAAGCGAGCCATAGGGGTCTTGAAACACGATCTGCATATCGCTGCGAAGCGGGCGCATCTCGCGCTGGGACAGCTTGTCGATCGGTGTGCCGAGGAATTCGATCCCGCCCTCCGACCGAATAAGCCGCGCAATCGCCATTGCAAGCGTCGTCTTGCCCGAGCCGCTCTCCCCGACGATCCCGAGCGTTTCGCCTGCCTTGACGGTCAGTGTCGCTTCGTTCACCGCCTGGATATGGCCGACGGTTCGTTTGAGAAGCCCGCGCTGGATCGGAAACCAGATCCGGAGTTTGTCGGTGCTAAGCACAGGTGCCGCATCCGCCCGAGCAGGTGCAGGCGAGCCCCCCGCCTCGGCCGCAAGCAGCATCTTTGTATAGGGGTGCTGCGGGTTTGCAAAAATCTCGGCGGTCGGACCCTGCTCTACGATCTCGCCGTCTTTCATGACGCAGACCCGATCCGCAATCTTGCGCACGATGGTAAGATCATGGGTGATGAAGAGCATCGCCATACCCTCATCCCGCTTGAGATCCTCCAGAAGATCCAGAATCTGTGCTTGGATCGTGACATCAAGAGCGGTGGTCGGTTCATCCGCCACCAAAAGATCAGGCCCGTTGGCAAGCGCCATGGCAATCATCACACGCTGACGCTGACCGCCCGAAAGCTGGTGCGGAAACGCCCCAAGCCGCCCTTCTGCATCGCGGATACCGACCCGATCAAGGAGCGAGATGATCTTCGCCCGCGCCTCTGCTCCCGTCAGCCCCTGATGAAGCTCGAGCGACTCGCGAAGTTGCTTTTCGATCGTATGGAGCGGATTGAGCGAGGTCATCGGCTCTTGGAAGATAAAGCTGATGTCATTGCCGCGCACGCGGCGAAGTTCCTTGGGCGACGCGCCCACCATTTCCGCCCCGTTATAGGTGATAGACCCACGCACAGTGGCGTTGTCGCCAAGTAGCGACACGGTAGAAAGAGCCGTTACCGACTTGCCCGAGCCGCTTTCTCCGACCAGAGCCACCGTCTCGCCCTTGTCCACGTGAAAGCTCACGCCTTTGACGGCGTTTATGTCTCGGCCATCCTGACGGAACGCTACCGAAAGGTCTCGGACATCCAACAGTCTGCTCATGAGAAGGTCTTTCGTGGATCAAAGGCATCGCGCACACCTTCAAAGATGAACACGAGCAGCGACAGCATCGTCGCAAAGGTCATAAAAGCGGTGATCCCGAGCCATGGCGCCTGAAGGTTTCTCTTGGCCTGAAGTGTCAGGTCCCCGAGCGAGGGCGCAGAGGACGGCAAACCGAAACCAAGGAAATCGAGACTGGCCAGCGTTGCAATCGCGCCCGTCACAAGGAAGGGAAGCATCGTCACCGTCGCCACAGTCGCATTGGGAAGCACATGGCGGAACATGATCACGCGGTCACTCACCCCCAAAGCACGCGCCGCGCGGACATATTCGAAGTTACGCGCCCTGAGGAACTCGGCCCGCACCACATCGACAAGCGCAGGCCAACCGAAAAGCACCGTCAGGAACACCAAGAGCCAGAAGCTTTTCCCCAAGATCGCGGTAAGAATGATCATGATATAGAGCGACGGCGTGCGCGAAAAAATCTCGATGGCGCGCTGGAACAAAAGATCGACGAGACCCCCGAAATATCCTTGAACGGCCCCTGCGACGATCCCGATCACCGACGAGATCGACACCACGATCAGCGCAAAAAAGATCGACAGACGGAAGCCATAGATCACTCGCGCCACAACGTCCCGCTTGGTATCGTCCGTGCCAAGCCAATTAGTGGCGCTCGGCGGTGCGGGGGCCACGCCTTTGACATCGACGATGGTGTCATAGGAATAGGGGATCAATGGCCAGATCATCCATCCCGCCTGAAACCCTTCATCGTCGAGCGTCTCGCCGTTCGCGACCGCTTCGATCAGATCCTCGGGTTCATCGAAACAGCGCTCGATCCCGCCCGTCACAATAAGGCACTTCACCTCGGGAGAGCTATAGATCGCCTCGGTCGGGAAATCACCGTTATAGTCCCGCTCGGAATAGAAGCTGAAAACAGGCATACGGTATTCGTCGCGATACTTTACAAGGATCGGCTTGTCGTTCGCAATGAACTCGGCAAAGAGACTGAGCCCGAAAAGCACCGACATGATGATCAGCGACCAATAGGCACGGCGGTTGTTGCGGAAATTCCGCAAGCGGCGCTGGTTGAGTGGGGACAAACGCATCGCTTACCCCCTGCTTTCGAAGTCGATCCGCGGATCGATAAAGATATAAGTGATATCTGTGATGATCCCGACAACAAGCCCCATGAGCGAAAAGGCGAAAAGCGTGCCGAAGACCACAGGATAATCACGCTGGAGCGTCGCCTCATATCCCAGCCGCCCAAGTCCATCGAGACTGAAGAGTGTTTCGATAATGAGCGAGCCGCCAAAGAACACCGAGATAAACAGTGCAGGAAAGCCCGAAATCACGATCAGCATCGCATTGCGGAACACGTGACCATAAAGCACCTTGCGCTCAGAGAGGCCCTTGGCGCGGGCGGTCATGACATACTGTTTCTTGATCTCGTCCAGAAAGCTGTTCTTGGTCAACATCGTCAAAGTGGCAAAGGCGGAAATGGTCGAGGCCACGACAGGCAAGGTAATGTGCCACAGATAGTCTTTGATCTTGCCGAAAAGCGAAAGCTGATCCCAGTTGTCGCTCGTCAGACCGCGCAGCGGGAAGAGCTTGTGACAGGTCGGGTTATACTCGCGCAAGGCGGGGAACCAATCCTTGAGAAACGGCAACTCGAAACAGTTGTTCGACGCAAAAAGCACGATGAGCAAGATTGCAAAAAGAAACCCCGGGATCGCATAGGCAACGATGATGACGCCGCTGGTCCAAGTGTCAAAGGACGACCCGTCTGTGACGGCCTTGCGGATACCGAGCGGGATTGAAACGATATAGGCGATCAGCGTCGACCAAAGACCCAGCGTGATCGACACAGGCATCTTTTCCAGAACAAGATCGACAACGGTGATTTTGCGGAACCAGCTCTCACCGAAATCGAACTGGATATAATTCCACATCATATCGACGAAACGCTCGAGCGGCGGCTTGTCGAACCCGAACTTCTTTTCCAATTCGGCTATGAAGGCGGGGTCAAGCCCCGTTGCGCCTCGATAGGTGCCCTGAAGCTCGATCTCGGTCGATTGGATATCGACATCCGCGTGCCCGCCCGAAATGGACTGGAACACGTCCCCGTTGCCTTCCATTTCGGCGATGATCTGTTCGATCGGACCGCCGGGCATGAACTGGGTCAGGGCAAAGTTGATAACCATGATCCCGAACAAAGTCGGGATCACGAGAAGAAGTCTTCGGAAAATATATGCGCCCATGAGCCGCCTGCTGCTGCCTTATTGGAAGGCGCCTGCTTGTCGCAGAGCCTCGCCTTTTTCGGCGTTATACCACCAGAACGACATATAGCCCATATCATAAGGCGGAAGTTCTTCGGGGTGCTCGTACATATCGTAATAAGCGACCCAGTAATTGGCGAGATACCAAGCCGGAACGACGAAAAGCTCTTTGCGCATAACGCGGTCAAGCGCCCGCACGCCTGCGGCCATTTCCTCGCGCGTGGTCGCCTCTTTCACGATCTCGATAAGAGCATCCGCCGCAGGCGATGAATAACGCGCTGGGTTAAACACATCGCCCACGCCCGAGGTGCCATAGCGCTGGCCAAGCCCCTCGCCCTCTTCAAGCCCGTTGCGGTAACCGTCATAGATCATATCGAAATCACCGTTATTGGTGCGTTCGGTATATTGCGCGGTGTCGATACGGTTCCAGACCGCATCAATCCCGAGGGCTTTGAGGTTCTCGATATAGGGGAGCATGATCCGGTCAAAGGTTGGCGAGTAGCCAAGGAATTCGAGCTTGAACGTCTCGCCCTTGTCATTGACCAGCATCCCGTCGGCCCCTGCTGTCCATCCCGCCTCTTCCATCAAGGCGAGGGCCTTGCGCAGGTTGCCACGGTCAAGCTGACGCTCGCCCGATGTGTGGGGCATCGTCACCTCTTCGCTAAGGATCGCAGGATCAATCAGATCCTTCACACGCTCGAGATACTCGAGCTCGAGCCCCTCGGGCTTGCCCTTGGCCTGCATATCCGAGTTCTGCCAGAAGCTTTCGCGCTGATCGAAAAGCCCATACTGAAGGTTATCGTTCGTCCAAGTGAAATTATACATCAAGGCAATTGCCTGACGGACGCGAATATCCTCGAACTTGGGGTTTTGAAGGTTGAAGAGGAACCCGTAAGCGCCGGGCAAATTGCCGTTCGCAATGGTTTCTTTCTTGACCCAGCCTTTTTCGAGCGCAGGGAAATCATAAGCCGTCGCCCAGTTCAGGGACGAATTTTCCTGTCGGAAGGCAAAGGCCCCCGCCTTAAACCCTTCGAAAGCCGCAGTGGTATCGGCGAAATACTCGACGCGGAAGCTGTCAAAATTGTTCTGTCCCACGTTGATCGGATGATCTGCACCCCAGAAGTTCGGATTGCGCTTATAGGTGATCTCTTCATTGATCTTGTAACCGTCGAGCATATAGGGCCCCGTGCCCGGAGCGACTTCGAAACGCGCCTCGTCCAGACGTGCGCCTGTTTCTTCATACCAATGCTTGGGGAAAGCAGGGGTCGCCCCCGCCTGCTCGATCAATCCCGAGCGCGGAATGTCGTCGGCAAAGGTGAATTTCACGCGATGCTCGTCGAGGGCTTCGACGTTCACGATCAACTGCGCCACCGCCGTCGCAAAAGAACGCGTGCCCTGCTCGATCAAGAGATTATGGCTAAAGACGATGTCCTCGGCTGTCATCGGAACGCCGTCAGAAAAAGTCACATCGTCACGCAGATTGAATATCACCCAATCCTTGCTCTCGGGATACTCGATGGTGGTGCACAAATAGCAATAGGACGATCCCACTTCGTCTGCGGTTCCCGCGAACAACCGCTCGACTGCGATACTCGCCAGAGCGCCCGGCGTTCCCTCTTGGGTCGCATAGGGGTTCATCGTGTCAAAGGTGCCCATCATCCAGATCGACATCTCGCCGCCCTTGGGGGCATCGGGGTTCACATAGTCGAGATGTTTGAAATCGGCGGTATACTTGAGACTACCGTAAGTCGAAATGCCATGGGCGACAATCACTTCTTCATGGCTTTCCGCAAAAACCTGTCCCGCAAAGGCCGCAGCCCCCAGAAAAATCACACCCCCCATCAGCGCCCAATTCGGCATCACTGCGGCTTTGGTTGCCTGACGCGGGGTTGAATGCGTTTTCGGGGTCATGTGCTTCCTCCATGCAAACAAATTGCTTTGAACATAGCTTAGGCTGCCCCAAAGGACTTGCAAGTTGAGTTTGCGTGATCACCCAAAACAAAAGGCCGCCCCAAGGGACGGCCTTTGTTCGAGTTATGGTGTCGGCTTAGCCGCCGATGGTCGCAAGATAGGCAATCAGGTTTGCACGATCTTCAACCTTGGGAAGACCCGAGAAACCCATGGCGGTGCCGGGCGCATATTTCTTGGGAGCTTCGAGGAAACCGTTAAGGTGCTCAGGATCCCAAACCTGGGCGACAGCTTCGAGAGCGCCGGAATAGGCGTAACCGTCAACCGAATCGACAGCGCGGTTCACAACACCGAAGAGGTGCGGACCAGTGCGGTTGTCGCCGTTCTCGAGCGAGTGGCACGAAGCACACTTTCTGAACACCTTTTCACCTTCGGCAGCATTGGCCGAAGCGAAAACTTCTTCAAACGAGGGGCCTGCTTCTGCGGCAGCATCGCCACCGGAACCGCCCTCAACTTCGATGGCATAGCCTTGGGCGTGGTCTTCACCATGGGCGCCGCCGCCGAAATAAATGGATTCGGCAGCCCAGCCGCCAAGAAGAAAGACCAGCAGAGCGCCACAAAAGCCGCCGAGAATTTTGGTCATCGTCATAGTGTCGAACATGTCGCGTTCCATTCCGTTCGCAATTTTGCGGCTATGTATCCGCTTACTGCTAGGTCTTGCAAGCAGTCTTACCGCGACTTATTGCCCATTTTACAAGTTTATGAACAGGAAAAACGAAATGACTGCTCGTATCGCATTCCAAGGAGAGCTTGGCGCCTATGGCCATCAGGCATGTGTAGAGACCCGTCCCAAGCACGAGCCCCTGCCTTGCGATACCTTTGAAGAAACCATGGATGCGGTGCGCCGTGGCGACGCCGAACTTGGCATGGTGGCAGTCGAAAACTCGACCTACGGGCGTGTGGCGGACGTGCATTCGCTTCTCCCCAAGAGCGGATTGCATATCGTTGACGAAGCCTTCGTTCGCGTTCACGTCAACCTTTTGGGCACCAAAGACGCCCGTGTCGAGGATGTCACCACAGCCCATGGCCATCCGGTGATTCTTCCGCAATGCGCCGGCTTTCTGCGCGAACACAGCATCCGCGGCGTCGTGAGCAGCGACAACGCCCGCGCCGCCCGCGAAGTGGCCGAGCGCAATGATCCGTCCCATGCCGCGCTTGCCAGTGAGCTTGCCGCCGAGATTTACGGTCTCAAGGTTCTGGCCCGCCATATCGAGGACCACGACCGAAACACGACCCGCTTTCTGATCATGTCGCGCGATCTCGACCTGAACCGTCGCGGCAAATTCGGCATGATGACGAGCTTTATTTTCCGCGTGCGCAACATTCCCGCCGCGCTCTACAAAGCGATGGGCGGTTTTGCGACGAACGGCGTCAACATGACCAAGCTCGAAAGCTATATGGTCGACGGCGACTTCAACGCGACCCAGTTCTATGCCGAGATCGAAGGACATCCCGACGACCGCAATGTCGCTTTGGCGCTCGAAGAGCTTGATTACTTCACGAGCGAAGTAAAACTTATGGGCGTCTTCCCATCGGCCCCGCGCCGCCACGAACGCTAGGTTTGGGCGGCCGCCTATGCGCGGCCCATCGCCTTTTCTTCGATATCCTCGGCAAAGTCGGCAACCCGCGTCTTGAACCGCTTGATCAGGTTCTGGCGCGCAAGCTTCATCGACTGTAGCATCAATCGCGCAGCAAGCGTGCGCGGCTTGAGCTCGAACTCGATCCCCATCCGCGTGCGATTGGGGGACAAAGCCACAAGCTCGATCTCGCAGTCTCCTTCGATCCCGCCGGATTCGAAATAAATGTTGATCGAATTGGGGTTATCCGCATGGGTGATCTGAATTGCGGCCTTGCGGGATTTCCCGCGGAACTCGAACTCGACCTCCCAGCTCGACCCTTTGGCAATTGGTCCCTCGCCGGATGTGCGCACCACGTCAACGCCGCGCCGCATGGCGGCCCGCTCGAAAGCTTTATAGTCCGAACAACGATCGAAAACGAACTCCATGCTCGCTTCGATGTCCTCTTTGGTGCTGAATTTCATACGTCTTTCCGTCTTTGCCTGACTCTGCGGTCATTTTTGATCAAGATCACCTCAATCTAGTCTGTCCGCAAGCCAATTGAAGAGCATGAAATGCGCAATCGACCCTTTTCGCGCGGGCGATATGTCGGGATGCTCGCCCGCAAAAGCCAGAGCAAGCTCTTCTTTCGTGACCCAGCGCGCATCTTCCAACTCGGCAGGATCAACCGTGATTTCGGTCGAACTGGCCTCTGCGTGACACCCGAACATGAGGTTCATCGGAAAGGCCCAAGGCTGGCTGGCAAGATAGGTAACGCGGGCGCATCTGATCCCCGCTTCTTCGAAAACCTCGCGGCGCACGGCGGCCTCGATCGTCTCGCCGGGTTCGACAAAGCCGGCAAGACAGGAATACATCCGCTCGGGCCAACCCGGAGAGCGCCCGAGAAGAACCGAGTTCCCATGCGTGACCAGCATGATCGCTACAGGATCGGTGCGCGGAAAATGCGGCGCACCACAAGAGGGGCAATTGCGCTGCCAACCGCCCACGGCCATTTTGCTTTCGTGACCGCATTTCGAACAGAATTTGTGGCTGTCATGCCATCCATGAACGGCCCGCGCCGTGCTGGCCAATTCCGCATCCTGCGCCGAAAGGTGGGTCATGACAGCACGCAGCTCGGCAAAAACCGCTCCCTCGCCGATAAGCGGGTGGCTCTGCTCTGTCGGATCGAGAAACCCCGAGTGAAGCTCGATCTCCGAAGGGTTCCACCCCCGCAGATCGACGGCAAAAGTCGGCACGCCATCAGGAAGCCCAAGGAAAATGGGCTCGCCCGCAAGATCCATCACGGGGTGACCGACCTCGACAAAGAAGAGCGCACGCGCTTCGGTATCCGTAACAAGCGGTTTACCCCGCCAAAGGATCATCGCGCGCGCATCGGAACGCTTCCAAAGCGATTCGGCCTCGGGCCGAAGCTGTGCCGCGCGGTCATAGCCGCTTCCACCGAAAGTCACCTCTTCCGCAATCCGCATCGCACTCTCCCTTTCAAGACGCATAACCTATGACCAAACCATTGGCAGGTTTCCAGCCTTGTTGCGGGATCAAAGGGCCTCACCCCTTGCAAAGACACCCCAAACCCCCTAACTCACCCCTCGAGAGGCTGGCGCGGGCGAGCGCTTCGCCAACCCGGTCAGGTCCGGAAGGAAGCAGCCGTAACGATTTCCGCTTGGGTCGCTGTCCAGTCTCTCACCTTTCCGCATAGATTTGACCGACAGATGTGGACCTCGCGGCGCGGGTTGCTTACCTTGTGTCTCGAACAAGATGATCAAGGCCCCCATGTCCGACACAGCAGCACGCCCCTATCAGGTCCTTGCGCGGAAATACCGCCCCGAGACCTTTGCCGATCTCGTCGGACAAGACGCCATGGTGCGCACGCTTCGCAATGCTTTTGCTGCGGACCGTATCGCCCAAGCCTTCATCATGACAGGCATCCGAGGGACAGGCAAAACCACCACCGCACGGATCATTGCCAAGGGGATGAATTGCATCGGCCCCGACGGGAACGGCAAACCCACCACCGATCCTTGCGGCGTGTGCGAGCACTGCACCTCGATCATGGAAGGCCGCCACGTCGACGTCATGGAAATGGACGCAGCCTCCCGCACCGGCGTGAACGACATCCGCGAAATCATCGACAGCGTCCATTACCGCGCGGCCTCGGCCCGTTATAAAATCTACATCATCGACGAAGTTCACATGCTTTCCACGAGCGCCTTCAACGCGCTCCTTAAAACGCTCGAAGAACCGCCCGCGCATGTGAAATTCATCTTTGCAACAACCGAAATCCGCAAAGTGCCCGTCACGGTTTTGTCGCGCTGCCAGCGTTTCGACTTGCGCCGGATCGAACCCGAAGTGATGATCGCGCTCCTGCGCAAGATCGCCACCGCCGAAGGGGCCGAGATCAGCGACGACGCTCTTGCCCTCATCACCCGCGCAGCAGAAGGCTCGGCCCGTGACGCGACCTCGCTCCTTGATCAGGCGATCAGCCACGGCGCGGGCGAAACCACCGCCGATCAGGTCCGTGCCATGCTGGGCCTTGCCGACCGTGGCCGCGTCCTTGATCTGTTCGACATGATCCTACGCGGCGAAGCGGCGGCGGCGCTGACCGAGCTTTCAGCGCAATATGCCGACGGTGCAGACCCGATGGCGATCCTGCGCGATCTGGCCGAGATTGCCCACTGGATTTCGATCATCCAGATCACGCCCGACGCCGCAGACGATCCGACGGTTTCGCCGGATGAACGCTCGCGCGGTCAGGCAATGGCCGGCGCGATCCCGATTCGTGTTCTAACGCGCCTTTGGCAAATGCTGCTCAAGGCTCTGGAAGAAGTGGCGATCGCCCCCAACGCGATGATGGCCGCTGAAATGGCGATCATCCGTCTGACCCATGTGGCGGATCTCCCCTCGCCTGCGGATCTTCTCAAGAAACTCTCTGACACGCCACCGTCTTCGGGTGGCCCCTCCGGCGGCGGCGGACGTCCTGCGCCCACGGGCGGCTCGGTGAATGCAATGAGCACGAGCTATGCCCCAACCTCGGGCTCTGGTCCCGTGGCACGCGGCGGTGCCCAACCGGCCACCGCACTAAACGCCGACTCGCTCGCGCGCTATGCCCGCTTCGAGGACGTGGTCGAACTCATCCGCGCCCACCGCGACGTCAAACTCCTCGTCGAGGTGGAAAGCGGCGTGCGTCTTGCCAACTATCGCCCCGGACGGATCGAATTTCAGCTTGCTCCGAACGCCCCCCAGGATCTCGCCCAGCGCCTCGGTTCACGGCTTCAGGCGTGGACGGGCAACCGTTGGGCCATCACGCTTGTGAACGAAGGCGGCGCACCCACGATCACCGAAGTGCGCGACGCCGAAGAAAACGCTCTCAAATCCGAAGCGACCAAGCACCCGCTGGTGCAGGCTGTCCTCAAAGCCTTTCCCAAAGCCCAGATCAGCACGATCCGCACCCAAGCGGATATCGCGCTCGAGGCCGAGGTCGAGGCGCTCCCCGAAGTAGACGAAGAATGGGACCCGTTCGAAGCGGACTAACCCCTCAATCAGGAAAAGACACATGTTCAAAGGACTCGGCGGCCTTGGCGATATGGCCAAGATGATGAAATCCGCACAGGAAATGCAGGCCAAAATGGCCAAGCTTCAGGATGATCTGGAACATATCACCGTGATCGGTGAGAGCGGGGCAGGCCTTGTCAAAGCCACCGCAACCGCCAAAGGCGATTTGACGGGTCTAGACATCGATCCGTCGATCTTTGTTGCCAGCGAAAAGGAAATGGTCGAGGACCTGATCCTTGCCGCCGTCAAGGACGCCCAAGGCAAAGCCCAGCAAAGGGCCCAGTCCGAAATGACTAAGCTGACAGAAGGTCTCGGCCTTCCCGCCGATTTCAAACTTCCCTTCTGATCACGGGTGACAGGTTCCACGATGAGCCAGAACAAAGACATCGAGAACCTGATCGACCTTCTGGCCAAGCTCCCGGGGCTTGGCCCGCGGTCTGCGCGCCGCGCAGTCCTGCACCTGATCAAAAAGCGCTCGCTGCACCTCATTCCGCTGGCCGATGCCCTACATCGCGTCGGCTCCACCGCCCGTGAATGTCTTAACTGTGGCAACATCGGCACCTCTGACCTCTGCGACATCTGCGAGAGCGAAAAGCGTGCAAACGGTGAAATCTGTGTGGTCGAGGATGTTGCCGATCTCTGGGCGATGGAGCGCTCGGGCGTGTTCAAGGGCCGTTATCACGTTCTTGGCGGCACGCTCTCCGCTCTCGACGCCGTCGGCCCCGAAGAGCTTCGTATCCCCAAGCTGGTCGATCGCATTGTCGGTGAAAACGTGACAGAGGTGATCCTTGCCCTTTCGGCCACCATCGACGGGCAAACGACGGCGCATTACATCGCTGATCAGCTGCCCCACGTCAAAGTCACCTCGCTGGCCCAAGGCGTCCCTGTCGGCGGCGAGTTGGACTATCTTGACGACGGAACAATCACCGCCGCCCTGCGCGCCCGCAAATCATTCTGAACGAAAAACCCCGACCGAAAGGCCGGGGTTTCGCAAATCTGCCCGATGGGCGAGAGGATCAATCCTCGTCGCCGTCATCGTCGTTATCGGGAAGGTTAAAGAAGCTATCCGCATCCTTGAACGCCGAATCGTCGCGCTCGTCTTCCTCGTCGTCATTGTTCCCCGAGAGGGTGAAGGCTTCGAGACCAGCAATTGCCGACGGCATCTTGGGCTCGGGCGCCATTCCAAGCGACTGCTCGGTGCTGACCAGTTTGCGGCGCTCGTCATCCGACATCGCGGTGCCTTCTTTGGCGCGCTTCGCGTTTGCCTTCTGAACGGCAGCGTCAAGCTCGGACTGCTTGCAAAGACCCAAAGCGACGGGGTCGATCGGGGTGATGTTCTGGATGTTCCAGTGAGTCCGGTCGCGGATCGAGGCGATGGTGGGCTTGGTGGTTCCCACCAACTTGGCGACCTGACCGTCCGAAAGCTCGGGGTGGAACTTAACCAGCCAATAGATCGACGCAGGGCGGTCCTGACGCTTGGAGAGCGGGGTATAGCGCGGGCCGCGGCGCTTTTCTTCACCGACAGCAGCAGGGTTGAACTTGAGCTTGAGCTTGTGCAGCGGGTTCGCCTCTGCCTTGTCGATCTCTTCCTGCGCGAGCTGGTTGTTGGCGACAGGGTCAAAGCCCTTAACGCCCACAGCAACATCACCGTCAGCAATGCCCTGAATCTCGAGCTCGTGCATACCAACGAAGTCACCGATCTGCTTAAAGGTGATCGTCGTGTTGTCCACCAGCCATACGGCGGTGGCTTTTGCCATAATCGGTTTATCAGCCATCGTGACTCTCCTAATAAACAAACCTTCCCCGTGCCCTGAAAGAGGGCGAGCCATTTTTGGCCCAGTTCACATTGTCGGGGAACTTGGGGGGTATATAGTGCGGGAAAGCAAATTAGAAAAGATGAAAATGTTGAGACTGATTTTTGCGGCAATTACCGCCCTCGCCCCGACCTTCGCCAAAGCAGACGGAACAGCCGGCGAATTCGACTATTATGTGCTCTCGCTCTCGTGGTCGCCCTCGTGGTGCAGCCTCGAAGGGGATGCCCGCAACTCACCGCAATGTGACCCCTCCGAAGACTTCGGTTGGGTGCTGCACGGGCTTTGGCCCCAGTATGAACGCGGCTGGCCCGATTACTGCCGCACACCGCACGCCGAACCGACGCGCACCCAGACGAATGCGATGGCCGACATCATGGGCACCTCGGGGCTTGCTTGGTATCAATGGAACAAGCACGGCACCTGTTCGGGCCTGAATTCGACACAGTATTACGCCCTCGCCCGCGAGGCCTATGACCGCGTGACCCGCCCTGAAGTGTTCCGCAAGCTGGGCAAAGCGGTCCAGCTTCCGGCCTCTGTCGTGGAACAGGCCTTTATCAATGAAAACCAAGGCCTTGACCCCAACGAAGTGACCGTGACCTGCAAGAGCGGCTATATCCAGGAGGTCCGCATCTGCCTGACCCGCGACCTCGAATTCCGTCGTTGCGGCGCAGATGTCATCAGGGATTGCACCCTTGATGACGCCCTTTTGGAGCCTATCCGCTGACCTTGAGAACGATCTTGCCGATGTGGGCGCTGCTCTCCATCCGCGCATGGGCAGATGCCGCATCGGCAAAGTCGTATTCCTGATCCATTACGGGCGCGATCTTTCCCGCTTCGATCAAAGGCCAGACATGAGCAAGAAGCGCCTCGGCAATCCGCGCTTTCGCCTGATCGCTCTGTGGCCTGAGGGTCGAACCCGTAAAGGTCAACCGCCGCGTCATCAGCTGTGCAAAGTTCACTTCGGCCTTAGGACCACCCAGAAACGCGATCTGGACCAAACGTCCGTCATCGGCCAAGGCCTTGAGATTGCGCTGAATATACGGCCCTCCAACCATGTCGAGGATCACATCGGCACCGCCCTCGGCACCCATCACATCTTCGAAGGCTTCGGTGCGATAGTTGATCCCGCGCT
>JALRIK010000002.1 GCA_023255435.1 Marivivens sp. | reverse complement strand
TGTCGAAGGCATGAAACGCCAAAACCTTGTGAACTCGGGGCGGGGGGCTTTCCCCCCGCTTTATCGATTGAACAAATGACGGCATGGGCCGTCTTTTCGGAGTAAGACTTAGATGATCCAGTTCGGCACCAACCCGATTGCTTGGGCAAATGACGATGATCAAACCATTGGTGCGAATATCCCGACGGATCGTATCCTTCATGAAGCGGGTCGTCTGATCGGTTTCGACGGCATCGAGAACGGCCATCGCTGGCCCGATGACGGGGCCGAGATCAAGGCGCTTCTTGGTGGCTATGGGCTCAAGTTCATTTCGGGCTGGTATTCGACCGAACTCCTCGTGCGGTCGGTCGAGGATGAGATTGCGAATTGCCAGCATCACCTTGCCAAGCTCAAGGCGAATGACTGCAAGGTCATGATCGTTTGCGAGACGTCGAACGCCATTCACGGCGATGTGGGAAAGCCCGTGAATGAACGCCCGACGCTTTCGGATGCCGAGTTGAAGGACTTTTGCGCCAAGATCGAAGCCTTTGCCGCCTATCTTGCAGGTGAGGGGATGACGCTTGTCTATCACCACCACATGGGCACCATCATCGAGAGCCCCGAGGAGATCGACGCTCTCATGGAAAACACGGGTCCGCATCTGCATCTGCTCTTTGATGCGGGGCACTGTGCCTTTGGGGGTGGCGATCCCGTCAAGGTGCTGACCAAGCATGTCGGCCGTGTGCGTCACTTCCACGCCAAGAACATCCGTCCGGCGATCACCGCCAAGGTGCGCAGCGAGGGTTGGTCGTTCCTTCAAGGTGTTGTCGGCGGGGCTTTTACCGTTCCCGGTGATCAGGAGGGCGGCGTCGATTTCCAACCGCTGTTGCAGATTCTGGCGGATCATTCCTATGATGGGTGGATCGTCATCGAGGCCGAGCAAAACCCCGATGAACGCAACCCGCTTCTTTACCAGACGCTCGGTCTTCACACGCTCAAGCGGATTGCCAAGGAAACCGGCCTTATCTGATGTTTAAACTGAACGACTCTTTTTATCGCCCGCTCTGGATCCGTGTCACCATTGTGGTTGTCATCCTTTTGTGGACGCTGGTCGAATTGGCCACGGGGTCCATCGGCTGGGCGATGATCTGGGGAGCTTTGTTGGTCTATTCGGGCTATTCGTTCTTTTTCAATTTTAACCCCGAAGACGACGAGAAGGACAAGTAATGGCAGATTTGCTCAAGCGGCCTTTTGGCAACCACGGCAAGGTGCACGAAATCACGCCCCAGTCTGCGGGTTGGCGTTATGTCGGGTTTTCGCTTTATCGTCTGCGTGCGGGAGAAACCGTGGGCGAGGCGACAGACGACCGCGAGGTTATCCTTGTCATGGTCGAAGGCAAGGCGACCTTCGAGGCCGCCGGCGAGAGTTGGGGCGAACTTGGCGAACGGATGAGCGTGTTTGAAAAGACGCCGCCGCATAGTCTCTATGTGCCGAACGGTGAGAGCTGGACTGCGACGGCGACGACCGAGTGCACCATTGCGGTGTGTTCCGCGCCAGGCAATGGCGGTCACAAGGCGCGGCGCATCGGGCCAGACGGGATCACGCTCACCGAGCGCGGCAAGGGCGTGAACACGCGCTATATCAACAATATCGCCATGGAGAACGAGGACTATTGCGACAGTCTTCTGGTGACCGAGGTCTTTACCCCTGCGGGGCATTGGTCGTCCTATCCGAGCCATCGCCACGACGAAGACGATTTCCCGCGTATTACCTATCTCGAGGAAACCTATTACCATCGGATCAATCCCTCCGACGGGTTTGGCATCCAGCGCGTCTATACCGATGATCTTCAGCTTAACGAGACGATGGCGGTGCATGACGGCGACGTGGTTCTTGTGCCGCGCGGGCATCATCCCTGTGGCGCGCCGCATGGTTTCGAGATGTATTATCTCAATGTGATGGCGGGGCCGCTTCGCAAATGGCGGTTTGTGCCAGCGCCGAATGTCGAATGGATCATGAAGCGCGATGCATAAGCGAGACGGGCGGCCCTTTGGCCGCCTTTTTCATGCTTTCACGAAATTCAGGATCATCTCGACGACTTGTCCGCGAAGCCGCTCTTGTGAGGTTTCGCTAAAGAGGGCGTCGCCGTAAATCGCCGAAAACGTGCCTTTGTTCGACACGTTGAAGAAGCTCAGGGCCGAGATGTGGCGGTGAAGCTCGACCGGATCAAGATCTTCGCGGAATTCGCCCGAGGCAACGCCGCGTCTGATGATGTCGGTGAGTTTGGTGATTACGGGTCTGTTCACATCGCGGATAATGTCCGACGTTTTCAGATAGTTCGCATCATGGATGTTCTCGATCATCACCATACGGATGAAATCGGGATTGCGTCTTTGGTGGTCATAGGTAAAGGCGACTAGACGCGCCAAAGCGTCCTTGGGTGCGAGGTCGGCCAGATCAAGTGCGCTCTCACCGTCGCGGATGTCGGAATAGACCTTTTCGAGGCAATGGGCGTAAAGACGTTCTTTGTCCCCAAAATAATAATAGATCATCCGTTTGGATGTTTTGGTTCTCGCGGCGATTTCTTCGACCCGCGTGCCCGATAACCCATTGGCCGCAAACAATGAAATTGCGACGCGCAAGATATCGCTCTTGACTGCGGCAGGGTCCTGTTTCCAGCCTGATTTGGTTTTTTCACGCATAGGTCCCTGCGTTTCTATCGTCTTTTGAAAAAAGAATTAGCACATTCGGATGCGATAGGATAGTTCTGCGGTAGATGTAAATTAACCAGAACGAACAAAGTGGCTGAGCGGTTGGATGCTCTGCCCAAGGAGTGCTCTGACGATGACTGCCCGAACCGTCCAGCCCGAGGTCCGAACGAAACCCGATTTCCGCGTCGGTCTCATCGGCCAAGGGATTCAGCAAAGCCGCACGCCGCTCATGCATATGAACGAAGGCGCGGCTTTGGGGTTTGTGCTTGATTATCAGCTCTTGGATACCGACAGGATGGACCCTGTGCCGACCCTTGCCGCGCTTTTGGATCAGGCAGAAGCCGAAGGATATGCGGGGCTGAACATCACGTTTCCATACAAACAGGACGTGATGCAGCATCTTGATGTCCTCTCTGATGCCGCGCGACAGGTCGGGGCGGTCAATACGGTTGTGTTTAAGGACGGCAAGCGGTTTGGCCATAACACGGACTTTTGGGGCTTTGCGACGGGGCTCGATTGGGCCCTGCCCGAGGTTAGAAGGGACTGTGTTCTTTTGATGGGCGCGGGCGGTGCGGGCGGCGCGGTTGCCCATGCTTTGGTCAGTGTCGGGGTGAAGCATCTTTTGATCACCGATATGCGGCCCGAGACGGCGCAGGCGCTGGCCGCCGCGGTGAGCGACGCCCATGGCATCAAGGCCGAGGCTGTCACGGACATCGCGGTGGCGGCGGCGCGTGCCGACGGGATTGTGAATGCGACACCGATGGGGATGGCCAAGCTTCCGGGAATGGCAATTGCGGCGGAGCTGATCGAAGCGCGCCATTGGGTTTCGGATATCGTTTATTTCCCGCTCGAAACCGAGCTTTTGCGCGTGGCGCGCGCCAAAGGGTGCCAGACGGCAAGCGGGCAGGGCATGGCCACCTTCCAAGCGGTGCGGGCGTTCGAGCTTTTCACTGGGCGCACGCCCGACCCCGAGCGGATGCGCGCCACCTTTGAAAGTTTTGATACGCAGAACACCTAGAACGGAGAGACGACGATGAAGACCTCTATCGCGACTGTTTCGATTTCAGGAAACCTTAGGGAAAAGCTTGAGGCGATTGCCGCCGCAGGGTTCGACGGCATCGAGATTTTTGAGCAAGATTTCATAGCCTATGATGGAAGTCCGCGTGACGTTGGCCAGATGATCCGCGATCATGGGCTTGACATTACGCTCTTCCAGCCATTTCGGGATTTCGAGGGGTTGCCCGAGCCGCTCCGCTCCAAGGCTTTTGACCGTGCCGAACGCAAGTTCGACCTCATGCAAGAGTTGGGCACTGATCTTGTTCTGATTTGTTCGAGCGTGCATCCGCAGTCGCTTGGCGGGATTGACCGTGCGGCGGCGGATTTCCACGCGCTCGGCGAAAGGGCCAAGGCGCGGGGGCTTCGGGTCGGCTATGAAGCCTTGGCATGGGGGCGGCACATCAACGATCACCGTGATGCATGGGAAATCGTGCGCCGCGCCGATCACGAGAATGTCGGGCTTATCCTCGACAGTTTCCACACCTTGGGTCGCAAGCTCTCGCCCGAGAGCATCCGCTCGATCCCGGGGGACAAGATTTTCTTTGTGCAGCTTGCCGATGCGCCTTTGATCGAGATGGACCTTCTCTATTGGTCGCGGCATTTTCGCAATATGCCCGGTGAGGGCGATCTCGATGTGACCGGATTTATGCGGGCGGTGATGGCGGCGGGCTATAAGGGGCCGATCAGTCTCGAGATTTTCAACGACCAGTTCCGCGGCGCCAATACCAAGCAGGTGGCCGAGGATGGCTATCGCTCGCTTGTGGCGTTGATGGATGATGTGCGCCGCGCCGAGCCGACGCTTGCGGTTGATCTTCCTATGATCCCGCAGCGGGTTGCGGCCAAGGGCGTTTCTTTTGTCGAGTTTGCAACGCGCGGCGAAGAGGCGCGGTCGCTCGAGAAGGTCTTGACCACACTCGGTTTCAGCAAGCGGGCGAACCACCGTAATAAGGCCCTTGCGCTTTGGCAGCAGGGGGACATCCGCATCGTGTTGAACGAAGAAACAGAAGGGCACGCGGGCCATGCCTTTAACGCTCGCGGCACGACTGTTTGTGACGTGGGGCTTCTAGTGGCGTCGGCAGATGATGTGATCGAGCGGGCGGTTGCCACGGGGGCCAAGCCCTTTGTCCAGCCAGTCGGCGCGGGCGAGCTTGCGATCCCTGCGATCCGCGGGCTTTCGGGGTCCGTGCTCCATTTCATCGACGAGACTTCCGCGCTTGCCAATGTCTGGGATGTCGAGTTCGAGCCGGTAGAGTCCGAGACCGCGCCTTCGGCAGGATTGACGCGGATCGACCATCTTGCCCAAACGATGAGCTATGAAGACATGCTCAGTTGGACTCTGTTCTATTCGGCGATCTTCGACGTGCGCAAATCGCCGATGGTGGATGTGATCGATCCCGACGGGCTTGTCCGTTCGCAGGTGATCGAAAGCCGCGATGGCCTTTTGCGCATCACCCTCAACGGCGCAGATACGCATCGCACGCTTGCGGGCCGGTTCCTGTCCGAGAGTTTCGGGGCCTCGGTCCAGCATATTGCACTTGCCACCGACGATATTTTCGAGACGGCAAAACGGCTTGAGGGGACGGGGTTCGAAGCGCTTCCAATTTCCGCCAATTACTATGACGATCTTGCGGCGCGCTTTGATTTTCCGCCCGGCCTGTTGGAGCGGATGAAGGCGGCGAATGTGCTCTATGACCGCGACGAGCGGGGCGAATTCTTTCAGCTCTATTCAAGGACGATGTTCGGGGGGCTCTTCTTTGAGGTGCTGCAACGTCAGTCGGGATATATGGGCTATGGCGGCCCGAATGCGCCGTTCCGTATTGCCGCGCAAAAGCGTGTGCTGAGGCCGAAGGGCGTCCCACTGGACTAGGGTCGAGCGTGGTTTGTTCATATTGCGCACGCTGATGTTCGAAATAAGAACAAATATCGTAATGCGCACAAATCTCCTGTGAGAGTGATCGGCAACGGGCTAAAAGGCCCCGAACTCTTAGAGGAGACAGTTATGGACAAGACCATTCCCACGCTCGCCGAGGCTGTTGCCGACATTCATGACGGGGCGGTTCTCATGGTGGGCGGCTTTGGCGGATCGGGTGCGCCGATCGAGCTTATCCACGCATTGATCGACCGTTTCGTTGCAACGGGAAGCCCCAAGAACCTTACCGTGATCAACAACAATGCGGGCAACGGCCGTATCGGGATCGCCGCGATGATCGATATGGGTATGGTCAAGAAGATGGTCTGTTCGTTTCCGCGCTCTGCCGATCCGAGGGCCTTTACCGAGAAATATCTCGCTGGCGAGATCGAGCTTGAGCTGGTGCCGCAGGGCACTTTGGCCGAGCGGATAAGGGCGGCGGGTGCGGGTATCCCCGCCTTCTATACGCCCACGAGCTTTGGCACCGAACTGGCCAAGGGCAAACCCGTCAAGGAATTCGACGGGCGGTCCTATGTTGAAGAGCGTTGGCTCAAGGCCGACTTTGCGATTGTGAAAGGTCAACTTGGCGATCCCTATGGGAATATCACCTATCGGATGGCGGGACGTAACTTTAACCCGCTGATGTGCATGGCGGCAGCCAAGAGCATTGTTCAGGTGTCCAAGATCGTGCCTGCGGGCGGGATCGAGCCCGAACAGGTGATCACGCCTGGTATCTTTGTGGACCGCATCGTTGAGGTCGCGAACCCCAGACAGGAAGAAGATATGAACCGCGCAGGGGAGGTCTATGCATGACCGAGAAACTCAGTAATGCGCAGATCGCTTGGCGTGCCGCGCAGGATATCGAAGACGGCGCCTATGTGAACCTCGGGATCGGGTTTCCCGAAATTGTCGCCAAGTTCCAGCCCGAAGGCCGTGAGGCGATTTTCCACACTGAAAACGGGGTTCTGGGTTTTGGTGAAGCGCCACCCAAAGGGCAAGAGGATTGGGACCTAATCAACGCAGGGAAAAAAGCGATTACGCTCAAGCCCGGTGCTGCATTTTTCCATCATGCTGATAGCTTTGCGATGGTGCGGGGTGGGCATCTCGATGTTGCCATCCTCGGGGCTTACCAAGTTGCGCAGAACGGGGATCTTGCCAACTGGAGCGTCGGGGCGAAAGGCGTTCCTGCTGTCGGTGGGGCGATGGACCTTGTGCATGGAGCCAAGCGGGTCGCGGTCATCACCGACCACGTGACCAAGGATGGCAAGCCTAAGCTGCTCGAAGCCTGCACTCTTCCGCTGACGGGCGTGGCATGTGTGACGCGTGTCTATACCTCGCTATGCGTGGTAGACATTGAAAACGGTCGATTTGTGCTGCGTGAAAAGCTGCCGTCGATCAGCCTTGAAGACCTTCAGGCCGTGACGGGTGCGACGCTTGTCATCGACGGACCTGTTGCTGACCTAATTGTGCCGGAGCTGGACTGATGCGTGACGTTTATATTTGCGACTATGTGAGAACGCCGATCGGCCGCTTTGGCGGGTCGCTTTCCTCGGTGCGGGCCGATGATCTGGGTGCGATCCCGATCAAGGCGCTTATGGAGCGGAATGCGGGTGTCGATTGGGCCGCTGTGGACGAGGTGATCTATGGCTGTGCCAACCAAGCGGGCGAAGACAACCGCAACGTCGCGCGGATGTCCTCGCTTCTTGCGGGGATGCCTGTCGAGGTGCCGGGCACGACAATGAACCGTCTTTGTGGTTCGGGCATGGATGCAGTGATCGCAGCGGCGCGCGCAATCAAGGCGGGGAGGCCGAGGCCATACTGGCCGGCGGCGTTGAGAGCATGAGCCGTGCCCCCTTTGTCATGCCCAAAGCCGAAAGCGCCTTTAGCCGTTCGAACGCGGTCTATGACACGACGATTGGCTGGCGGTTCATCAACCCGCTGATGGAAAAGCAATACGGCGTGGATTCGATGCCAGAGACGGCCGAGAACGTGGCCGAAGACTTTAACATCTCGCGCGAGGATCAGGACGCCTTTGCAGTACGTTCGCAAAACAAGGCGGCCGCAGCTCAGGCGAATGGACGTTTGGCCAAGGAGATCGTTGCTGTCACGATCCCGCAGCGCAAGGGCGATCCGATTGTTGTCTATCAGGACGAGCATCCACGGGCGACGACAATCGATGTGCTTGCAAAACTGCGCGCGCCGTTCCGTGCGGGTGGTTCAGTGACGGCGGGTAATGCCTCGGGCGTGAACGATGGCGCGGCGGCGCTCATCGTGGCGAGCGAAGAGGCGGTGAAGAAATATAGCCTTACTCCCATCGTCAAGGTTCTGGGCGGTGCGACCGCTGGCGTTGCGCCGCGTATCATGGGCTTTGGTCCTGCGCCCGCAGCCAAGAAGCTGATGGCGCGGCTGGGGCTTGGTCAATCCGACTTTGATGTCATCGAGCTTAATGAGGCGTTTGCCTCGCAGGGTCTTGCGACGCTGCGCGATCTCGGAATTGCCGATGATGATGCTCGCGTGAATCCCAACGGAGGTGCGATTGCGCTTGGCCATCCTTTGGGAATGTCGGGTGCGCGGATCACGGGGACGGCGGCGCTCGAGCTCAACCTCAATGGTGGCAAACGGGCTCTTTCGATGATGTGTATCGGCGTGGGTCAAGGCATCGCAATTGCCATCGAAGCGGTCTGAACATCGCTCAAATCGAATTTTGGCGGCGTGCGGGGAACTGCGCGCCGTTTTTCGTCGGGATTTCACTATTCGGTTTTATGCCTTCCGGAGTTTGGCTATATAGGCCGCGACTTCGTGGTTCCACGCGGCGTGGGACCGACGCTTTATGGAGAGAGACCAATGTCAAGTGCACTCGACGCCCTTAGAGATATGACAGTTGTCGTCGCCGATACCGGCGATGTTGATGCAATTCGCGAGCTCAAGCCTGTTGATTGCACCACCAACCCAAGCATCATCCTCAAGGCGCTTCAGAGCCCTGCTTTTGCCGATATGGTGTCGAGCGAGATCGAAAAGGGCAGCAAAGCGGGCAAGACGCCACTTGCTATCGCTGATGCTCTGACCGTCGGAGTAGGCACCGAGCTTGCGGCCTTGGTTCCGGGACGTGTTTCGACCGAGGTCGACGCGAACCTGTCGTTCAATACCGCTGCCTCTGTCGAGAAGGCCCGCGCTTTGATCGCGGCCTATGAGGCAAACGGTGTGGGCAAAGACCGCATTCTGATCAAGCTTGCTTCCACTTGGGAAGGTATCCGTGCCGCCGAGATCCTTGAAGCTGAAGGCATTCAGTGTAACCTCACGCTCCTCTTTGCCCAGTGTCAGGCTGTGGCCTGTGCGGATGCTGGCGCGTTCCTCATCTCGCCGTTTGTTGGTCGTATCACCGACTGGTACTCCAAGGCCGAGGGCGGCAAGACTTTTGCTGCCGAAGAAGATCCGGGCGTTCTTTCTGTGCGCAAGATTTACGACTACTACAAGTCGAACGGCATCAAGACCGTTGTGATGGGGGCCTCGTTCCGCAACACGGGCCAGATCAAGGCGCTTGCCGGTTGTGACCGTCTCACCATTGCGCCGCAGCTCTTGAACGAGCTTGCTGCCGACAGTGCCGAGCTTCCGCGCGTTCTGTCCGAGGACAAGGCCTCGGGCGTTGCCAAGGTCGAGATGGACGAAGCCCGCTTCCGCTGGGAACTCAATGCCGACGCAATGGCGACCGAGAAGCTTGCCGAAGGCATCCGCAACTTTGACGCAGATCATCAGAAACTTCTCAAGATGATTGCCGAACGTATGTAATTGCGCCCACATCGGGTTTGGAAAGGGTCGCTTCGGCGGCCCTTTTTATTTGGGTTTGCATTTTTTGGAAGGCCTTATTACAAAGCTATGTATGCGCATACATGGGTGATGCGACCGCTTTGGAAACGAGCCATAGAATGACAAAAGCCGAACGTATTTCACCCGATCAGCTTCGCAGTGCCCGCTGGTTTGCGCCTGATGATCTCAGAAGTTTTGGACATCGTTCACGGATGATGCAGCTTGGCTATTCCGAAGAGGAATATATGGGCCGCCCGATTATCGGGGTGCTCAACACATGGTCCGAGCTGAATGCCTGTCACGGGCACTTCCGCGAGCGCGCGCAGGATGTAAAACGCGGTGTGGCGCAAGCGGGCGGGTTCGCGGTCGAGCTTCCGTCCTTGTCGGTGGACGAGACCTTTACCAAGCCGACCTCGATGCTCTATCGCAATATGCTTGCGATGGAGACCGAGGAAATGATCCGTTCGCATCCGCTTGATGGTGTTGTGCTGATGGGGGGCTGTGACAAGACGACCCCCGGTCTGGTCATGGGCGCGCTGACGGCGGGGGTGCCGCTGATCTATCTTCCAGCGGGACCAATGCTGCGGGGCCATTATGCGGGCAAGATCCTCGGCTCTGGGTCGGATGCGTGGAAATATTGGGACGAGAGACGCGCGGGCAATATCACCGACGAGGAATGGCTTGGCGTTCAGGGTGGGATCGCGCGCTCGGCGGGCACCTGTATGACGATGGGGACGGCCTCGACCATGACGGCGATTGCGGATGCTTTGGGGATCACGTTGCCAGGGGCGTCGTCCATCCCCGCGGTGGATAGCGGGCACCAGCGCATGTCTTCGGAATGCGGGCGGCGGATCGTCGAGATGGTCTGGGAAGACCTGACCCCGAACAAGATCGTGACCAAGGCGGCGGTGCGCAATGCGGCAATCGTTGCGATGGCGACGGGTTGTTCGACGAATGCGGTCGTCCATCTTATTGCGATGGCGCGGCGGGCAGGCGTTGATCTTTCGCTTGATGATCTTGATGCCTTGGGGCGCGAGACGCCCTTGATCGCGAATGTGCGGCCGTCTGGTAAAGAGTATCTGATGGAGGATTTCTTTTATGCGGGCGGGCTTCGCGCCCTGATGAAGCAGCTCGAGGATCGGCTCGATACCTCTTGCATCACCGTTACTGGCAAGACGATGGGCGAGAACCTTGAAGGGGCGGTTGTATATAATGACGATGTGATCCGCCCGCTTTCGAACCCGGTCTACCACGAAGGATCGCTTGCCGTTTTGCGCGGCAATCTGTGCCCCGATGGGGCCGTGATCAAACCTGCGGCCTGTGATCCCAAATACTACAACCACCAAGGCCCTGCTCTTGTTTTTGACAGCTATCCCGCGATGAAGGAGGCCATCAACGACGAAACACTGGAGGTCACGCCCGACACGGTTCTGGTGCTACGCAATGCAGGGCCGCAGGGTGGACCAGGAATGCCGGAATGGGGGATGCTGCCGATCCCCAAAGCGCTCCTTAAACAGGGGCACCGCGATATGCTCCGAATTTCGGACGCGCGAATGTCGGGCACGTCCTATGGCGCTTGTGTGCTCCATGTCGCGCCCGAGTCCTTTGTCGGCGGGCCGCTGGCGCTTTTGCGAACGGGGGATATCGTCAGGCTCGATCTGGAAAATCGCCGTCTCGATATGCTTGTCGACGACGAGGAGATCGCGCGCCGCAAAGCCGCTTGGACGCCGCCCGAACCGCTCTTCGAGAGGGGATATGGCTGGATGTTCTCCAAGCATGTGACCCAAGCCGACAAGGGCTGTGACTTTGACTATCTTGAACGGGACTTCGGCAAGGCCGCGGGTGAACCCGATATTTTTTAAGGACTGATGATGGCATTCGATCTGGACAAAGCACTAGCGGGAATTTCGGGCATTCTTGTGACGCCCTATGATGCGGCGGGCGAGATTGCGCCGCACAGGCTCCGCCCGATCATCGACCGCGCGCTCGCGGCCGGTGTGCATATGCCTGTCGTCAACGGTAATACGGGCGAGTTTTATGCCCTGACCACCGATGAGGCCTGCAGCATGGTTCGCGCGGTTGTCGATATGGTCGACGGGCGCGCCCCTGTTCTTGCGGGGATCGGGCGCGGGGTACGCGATGCCTGCCGTTTGGCCGAAGTCTCGGCAGAGGCGGGGGCGAGCGCTCTGATGATCCACCAGCCGCCTGATCCCTTTGTCTCTCCACGCGGGACGGCAGACTACATCAAGGCCGTGAGTGACGCTTCGGGCGGTCTTCCGATGATGCTTTATCTGCGCAATGACGCGATCGGGACCAAGGCCATTGCCGAACTTTGTGCCATCGAAAATGTGAAGGGTGTGAAATGGGCGACGCCCAATCCGCTCAAACTTGCCGAAGCGATGGCGACTTGTGATCCGTCGATCACTTGGGTCTGCGGGCTCGCCGAAGTTTGGGCGCCGCCGCTCTATGCCGTTGGCGCGCGCGGGTTCACGTCGGGTTTGATCAACGTGTGGCCCGAACGCTCGGTGGCCATTCATGCCGCTCTTGGGGCGGGTGATTATCTCACCGCGAACCGTTTGATCGGCGAAATGCGCGTTTTTGAAGATGTGCGGGCCGAAGAGATGAACGGCACCAATGTCACGGGCGTCAAGGCGGCTCTAATCGAGCAGGGGATCGATTGCGGTCCGACGCGGCCCCCTTCGGCTTGGCCGCTGACCGAGGCGCAGCTTGGAAAGCTGCGCGGGTTCATGACGGCAAACGGGCTTGTTTGAAAGAGACTAAAGGCGCTCCATCGCGCCTTTGCCTGCGAAGATCTTGTCGCGGAACTTTTCGATGCGACTGTAGCGGGTCGCGGGTGACTTGGCCTGATTAAGATTGAAGGCATAGCTCTTTTGCCGTCCCGGGGTGAGGGCGGCAAAGGCTTCGGCCAGTTCGGGGTCGGCATCGAGCACCTCGAGAAGTTCGTCGGGCATATCGACCTCGCGTACGACCTTTTCGGGAACAATGCCAGCGTCGGCATAGGACTTGGCTTCTTGGATATAGGCGCGGATGGTCGGTTCGAGCGCTTTGACCCCTGCATTGTTGGTGAACTTGATCATGTCGGGGTGTTGGGTGTTCTCGCCCTGCCTCACCATGATGCCCTCGGGGTCTTTCATCAGCGCGGCTTTGAAGAATGTCAGGCGGAAGTTGTCGAGGAAAGTGCCCATGATCACGAGATTTCTGTCGGCGTGCATATAGCAGGGATGGCCCCATTTCACCGTTTCCACCAGTCCTTCGTCGAGGCAGATGCGTCGCAGATCGGCGATCCCATCAGCCCAGAGTTTGGTGGTGCAATCGGGGGTGTCGAATTTGGCGCAGCGTCCGCAGCCTTTGGTGAAGAAATCTTCGATGTTGGTGATCATATCCGCCCCCATTATTTCGCATCAGGCTAGCAAATGAAGCCTAGGCCGCGCCAGTGAATTTCCTTGAATGGGCGGGAATGAACGTAATTTTCCGTAACTTCGACGTTTTCGCGCGCGGCCTCTTGCCACTGCGAATTTTTTTAACAAACTGCGCCCCAATATTTTGGGGGAGAGAGATTTCATGAATATTTACAAGGACCCATTGGCACCGATCGAGGCGCGTATTGAGGACCTCTTGGGGCAAATGACGCTTGAGGAAAAGCTCGCGCAGCTTCATGCGATGTGGCTTTTCCTGTCCGAGGATGGCGAGCACCGTCCGCGCGAGGACAAATTCACGGGCGAGGGGAATGCGGCCGGTCTCAAAGAGCAGCTTCGGCTTGGTCTTGGCCAGATCACGCGGCCCTTGGGCACGGCGAGTAGGGCCCCTCTTTCGGGGGTGCGGGCTCTCAATGCGCTCCAAAAATTCATGATGGAGGACACGCGGCTCGGGATCCCCGTTCTTTCGCACGAGGAATGTCTCTCGGGTCTGATGGCGCGGGGCGCGACCCTGTTTCCGTCGTCGCTCGGCTATGGGGCGACGTGGAACCCAGATCTGATCGAAAAGGTCAGTGCGGCCATCGGGCGCGAGATGATGAGCGTCGGCGGGCGGCAGGGGCTTGCCCCCGTTCTTGACGTTGCGCGGGATGCACGTTGGGGTCGGACCGAGGAAACCTTTGGCGAGGACCCCTATATCGCGGGTATCATGGCGACCAAATATGTGCAGGGGCTTCAGGGTAAGGACCGCCAGATCCTTGCCACTCTCAAGCATTATGTGGGCCATTCCTATAGCGAAGGGGCGCGGAACCATGCACCAGTGCATCTTGGATGGCGCGAGCTGAACGATGATTTCATGCTCCCGTTTGAGATGGCGGTGAAGCTGGGGAACGCGGCATCGGTCATGCCCGCGTATCATGACATCGACAACGAGCCTGTTCATGCCTCGCGACATCTCTTGACCAAGGTGCTGCGCGAGGAGTGGGGTTTTGATGGGATCATCGTCGCCGATTATATCGGTGTCACGCTGCTTTATGCGCACCATGGGGTCGCGAGCGACGCGGCAGCGGCGGCCGCACTCTCGTTCGGGGCGGGGCTTGATGTCGAGCTTCCGGGGGATGACTGCGCTCCATCGCTCAAGGCAGCATTAGAGCGCGGGTTGATCGATATGGCGACGATCGACGAGGCCGTGCGACGCGGGTTGCGCGAAAAATTCCGTCTTGGGCTTTTCGAGCGGCCCTATACCGACGAGGGCGGTATTGCGCTTCGCACGAAAGAGGCGGTGGAGCTTGCGCTTGAAGTCGCCGAGCAATCCGTCACCATACTTGATAACAACGGTATCCTGCCGCTCGCCAAGGACAAGCGCGTTGCGGTGATCGGGGCGACGGCAGATGATCCACTTGCGCTATTGGGGGATTATGCCTTCCCTGTTCACGTGATCAACCATGATCAGGTCGAGGATTCCTCGTCGGTTGTGACGTTGCTTGATGGGTTCAAAGAGGCCCTTGGCGCTGATCGCGTGAGTTTTGCCAAAGGGTGCTATATCCTTGAGTCCCGCAGCTCCGGTGCGCCTGTGTTCCCCGGAGATGTAGAGGATAACACAACGCTCAAGCTTGAATCGCCCCTGTCCAAGCGGCTTGACCTGATCCCCGAAGCTGTCGCAGCGGCCAAGGAGGCGGATGTTGCAATTGTCTGTGTCGGGGACCTTTCAGGCATTTTCCAGACCGGCACAGTCGGCGAGGGATCGGATGCAGAAACGCTCGAGCTTCCCGGTGTGCAGCAGAAATTGCTCGACGCGATTGTGGATACGGGCACGCCTGTGATCGTCGTGCTCACCAACGGGCGTCCCTATAACCTTGGCGGTCGAGAAAAGGATCTTGCTGCGCAGGTCATGGCCTATTTCCCCGGTGAACAGGGCGGGCGTGCGGTGGCGCGAGTGATGACGGGCGCGGTCGAGCCTTCGGGTCGCTCGACGCTCTCGATCCCGAGAAGCGCTGGGGCGGTGCCCTATTTCTATAACCACAAATTCAAGTCTCCCGGCACGCCTGTCGCGCGTCACTTCGGGTCGGATTATGCCTTTGGGCATGGGCTAAGTTATACCGCCTTCGAGTTCAGTGATCTTCGGTTTGACTCGGATGTTCTCGACATCGAGGACGGCACCGTTTCGGCGCGGTTCACGGTCAAGAATATCGGCGGACGCAAGGGGATCGCTGTTCCACAGCTTTATGTGAGGGATAAGCTTGCTTCGCTCGTGCGGCCGATCAAAGAACTTAAAGGTTTTGCACGGGTTGCGCTTGAAGCGGGCGCTTCTGCCGAGGTCACGATCGATGTGCCTGTCGATATGCTCAACTTCACCGGCTATGAAGGAAAGCGGATCGTCGAACCCGGTGAGTTCGAGATCATGATCGGCCATTCGAGCGCGGATATTGCGCTTAGGGGGACGATCACCGTGACGGGCAAAGTGCGCACTCTGGGGCAAGACTGGCGGATGCTCAGCGAGGCTACAATCCAGAAGCTCTAACGAAATCGGGCGCCCTATTGGGCGCCCGTTCTTTATCAGGAATGTTTGCGGACCTTTTGGGTCTGTTCGCCAAGGCCGTCGATGCCAAGGCGCATGGTCTCGCCGCCTTTGAGATACATCGGAGGCTTTTTACCCATGCCGACGCCCGGAGGCGTGCCCGTGGAAATCACGTCACCCGGTTGGAGGCTCATGAACTGGCTGAGGTAGGACACGAGGAAAGGCACACGGTAAACCATGGTTGCGGTCGAGCCGTCTTGCATCATCTCGCCGTCGATCTCGAGCCAGAGACGGAGGTTGTCGAAATCGGCGATTTCATCCTTGGTCACGAGATAGGGGCCTGTCGGGCCGAAGGTGTCGCAGCCCTTGCCCTTGTCCCATGTGCCAGAACGCTCGATTTGGTATTCGCGCTCGGAGACGTCGTTCACAACGCAGAACCCAGCGACGTGGTCCATGGCGTCCGCTTCGTCGATATAGCTGCCGCCTTTGCCGATGATCACGCCAAGTTCGACTTCCCAGTCGGTTTTGACCGAGCCGCGCGGGATGATCACATCGTCGTTGGGGCCGACAACCGCCGAGGTCCATTTGTTGAAAACGACAGGTTCAGGCGGCACGTCGAGACCGGATTCGGCTGCATGGTCGGCATAGTTGAGGCCGATGCAGATGAATTTGCCGATGTTCCCGACGCAAGCCCCGATGCGGGTGGAGGCATCGACAACGGGGAGCGTGGTAAGGTCGATGGATTGCAGGCGCGCGATGCCTTCGGGGGTCAGTGCATCGCCCGCGATGTCCGAGACATGCGCGCTCAGATCACGAATGTTGCCTTCGGCATCGAGGCAACCCGGTTTTTCCTGACCCTTGGGGCCGAAACGAAGAAGTTTCATGTGTCGTCCTTTAAAAAAGGCGGGGACCGCAATGTGCGGCCCCCAGACCTTGGGAGAAAACTTGGGTTAGATGGTCACGCCACCATCCACGAGAAGCGCTTGGCCCGAGACGAAGCGACTTTCGTCGCTGAGCAGGTAGACAATCATCGGGGTCATGTCGTCGACGGTCGCAAGGCGGCCCATTGGTTGGCGGGCAATAAAGTCTTTCTCCGCCTGAACAGGGTCTGCTGCGGCGGCGATGCGACCACGCAGTGACGGGGTGTCGACGGTGCCGGGGTTGAGCGAGTTGCAGCGGATGCCCTTGGAGACAAAATCCGAAGCGATGCTTTTGGTAAGGCCGTTTACCGCGGCCTTGGTCGTCCCATAGGCCAAGCGGAAAGGAAAGCCTTTGATGTTCGAGCACATAGAGGCCATGTTGAGGATCGAGGCAGACCCAGTCGCTTCGGCGCGGCGGAGCATCCCTGGCAGGAACGCGCGGCACATGCGGACCATTGAGGTGACATTGAGGTTCATACTGAACTCGAAGTCTTCGTCGCTCAGGTCGAGGATGGTGCCGTGGTGCACAAAGCCCGCACAATTGAAGAGCCCGTCTAAATCGGGAAGCTTTGCCGCAAGATCAAGGATCGCCTGCGGATTAGTCACATCGAGCACATGGGTGGTAATCGATGGGTTCTCGGCGCCGAGGTTTGCGATTGTTTCGGCGTTGATATCCGCAGCGTGGACGATTGCGCCCTCGTTCGCACAGGCAAGAGCGGCGGCGCGGCCAATGCCCTGACCTGCGGCGGTGATGAGAATGGTTTTGCCTTCGAGCCGCATTTGCGTCCCCTTTGTTCTTTGGATTACATCACGGCGCCGATTTGCCACGGCACGAATTCCGCACCGCCGAAACCGAGCTCTTCGCTCTTGGTCTGTTCACCCGAGGCAACGCGGATCAGCAGCTCGAACAGCTCTTTGCCCTTTTCCTCGATGCTGACGCCTTCGGTGACGATGTCGCCGCAGTTGAGGTCCATGTCTTCGGACATGCGCTCATACATTTCCGAGTTGGTCGCGAGCTTGATGCAAGGCGTCGGTTTGTAGCCCGAGACCGAGCCGCGTCCCGTGGTAAAGATGATGAGGTTGGAACCCGAAGCGATCTGGCCCGTCACAGAGGCGGGGTCGAAGCCGGGGCTGTCCATGAAGACGAAGCCCTTTTTGTCGACGATCTCGCCGAAGAGATAGACGTCGCGCATGGGGGCTGTGCCGCCCTTGGCAACTGCGCCAAGCGACTTTTCAAGGATCGTCGTAAGGCCGCCACGCTTGTTACCAGGAGAGGGGTTGTTGTCCATCTCGCCGCCGTTGCGGGCGGTGTAATCTTCCCACCATTCGATGCGGTCGATAAGTTTGCGGCCGACCTCTTCGGTTTCAGCGCGGCGGGTGAGGAGATGTTCGGCGCCGTAAACCTCTGACGTTTCCGACAGGATCGTTGTTCCGCCGTGACGCACGAGAAGATCAGAGGCATAGCCCAGAGCGGGGTTTGCGGTGATGCCTGAGTAGCCGTCCGAGCCGCCGCATTGCATACCGATGGTGATCTCGGAAATGGCGCAGGGTTCGCGGACCGATTTATTGGCGATCTCGAGGATGCCGCGCAGCTCTTGGAGGCCCAATTCAATGGTTTTGCGGGTGCCGCCCGTGTTCTGGATGGTGAAGTAACGCACAGCGCCGTCTTTGCGGATCGGGCGGTTGCCGACGAGATCGGCGACCTGCATTACCTCGCAGCCCAGACCTACAAGGAGAATGCCCGCAAAGTTCGGATGCTGCGCATACCCTTTGAGGGTGCGATAGAGCGTAGCATAACCTTCGTCTTTGCCCGACATGCCGCAGCCTGTGCCGTGGACGATGGGCACAACCCCATCGACATTGGGAAATTCGTCGAGCATGCCCGATTTCTCGGCGGCTTCGGCGATAAAGCGCGCGACGGAGCCCGAACAGTTCACTGATGTTACGATGCCCACATAGTTGCGAGTGCCGACGCGGCCATCGGCGCGCTTGAAGCCCATGAAGGTTCGGCCTTCGTCAATAGGCGGAAGCGGGGTGCTGGCGCTTGCGAAACCGTAATCCTGTTTATAGTCGCCCATGCCCAGATTGTGGACGTGGACATGTTCCCCGACCGCGATGTCGGCCTTGGCTTCGCCAATGATCTGGCCATAGCGATAGACATGCGCACCCTTGGCCACCGCGCGCGTGGCGATCTTGTGGCCGCGGCTCACGCTTTGGGTCAATGTCACGGTGCCGTTTTCGATGACGGTGCCTGCCTCAAGGTCGCGCAGTGCAATCACCACGTTGTCGTCGGCATGCAAACGGATGGTCGAAGAAGTGGAAGCCATTTGGGAACTCTCGAAATTCTGGCAATCGCGCCTGTGTCGGTTCTAGCTTGTGGCGAGGCGATGTGTCAACTAACATGTTAGTATGTTTAGGTGGAAGCCCTATGACCGAAGAGCTTGAAAAATTGCCCCTTGGGGACATCGAAACCCTGACCGGTTCGCTTGCGCAGCGGGTCTATGCGGTGCTGCGCGAGGCGATCTTGCACATGAGGTGCCCGCCCGGGACGGTGCTTCGCAAAGGCCAGATCTGCGAACAACTCGGGGTGTCCCGCTCGCCCGTTGCCGAAGCGATTGCAAAGCTCTCTGCCGAAGGGCTTGTGGATGTGGTTCCACAGTCTGCAACACGGGTGTCGCGCTTTTCAATGTCGGTGATCCGCGAGGCTACCTTTTTGCGCGAGGCGCTCGAACTTGCCGCTGTCGAGCGGGTCGCGCAGACAATCACCGAAGAGCAGCTTGTTGCCTTGACGCGTAACCTTAAGCTTCAACGACTGCTGGTCGAAGATGGTGACCATGCTGGTTTTTTCGAGGCGGACGAGGATTTCCACAATATGATCATGGCCTTTACAGGCTATCAGGGTGTGACGCGCACTTTGGCGGGTGTGTCGCTTCAACTTTCGAGGGCAAGAATTTTGCTGTTGCCCTCGTCTGATCGGGCGCAGGAGTCGCTCAGGGAACATGAAGAGGTGCTCGAGGCGCTGCGCAGGCGCGATGCCGAAACCGCGCGCAGTGCGATGCGCTTTCATCTTGGTCAGTTGATCAGCCGCATTGAACCGCTGGAGCATGTTCACAGCGATTTCTTTGTGGCGCAATAAGGGGCTTCCGAGAATGAAAGTGACAGATCGTTCTTTGCTGAACAATCGGACCTCGCGGCCTGTTTCCCTCACACGGATGGGTTATGGCGGCGCGGCGTTGGGGAACCTTTATCGCAAGATCGAGGAGCATGATGCGCAAGCCTCGCTCGATGCGGCCTATGCGGCGGGTATCCGGTTTTTCGACACTGCACCGCAATACGGGCTTGGGCGCTCGGAAGAGCGGATCGGCGCGGCCATTGGGCGGTTCGGACGCGCGAGCCTCCAACTCTCGACCAAAGTGGGGCGTCTCCTGTTCGATTGCGCGCCGCACGAAGTCACGCCCGAAGCCTTTGTCGATGTGCCGCAAAAGCGGATCGTTTTCGACTATACCTATGACGGGGTGATGCGCAGTTACGAGGCGAGCCGTCATCGCTTGGGCGTTGCGAATGCCGACATCCTCTTGGTGCATGACGTTTGCGCCTTTTCGCAAGGGTCGCAAGAACAGAGCGACGAAAAGGTGCGCGAGCTTTTCGATCGCGGAGGGTATCGCGCCCTTACCGAGCTTCGCGAGGCGGGCGAGATTGCTGCCATCGGGGCAGGTGTCAACGAGTGGCAAGTCTGTGAGAGATTGCTTGGTCTTGGGGATTTCGACGGGTTCCTTCTTGCCGGTCGATATACGCTTCTTGAGCAAGAGGCCCTCGAAAGCTTTCTGCCGCTTTGCGCGAAGCGCGATGTCGGGATCATTCTCGGCGGTCCATATAATTCGGGGATTCTGGCCACAGGACCGAAAGAGGAGGCGATGTATAACTATGGCCCTGCAAGCGCGCCTGTGCTGGAGAAAGTGCGAAAGATCGAGGCAGTTTGCCATGCGCATGACGTGCCGCTCATCGCTGCGGCTTTGCAATTCGTGTTCGGGCATCCGAATGTGAAAACGGTGATCCCCGGAATGGTGAGCCCTGCCGAAGTCGAGGCGAATGTGCGGGTGCTTGAAACGCCGATACCTACGGGATTATGGTCTGATTTGAAAGGTGAAGGGCTGATACGGCCCGATGCACCACTTCCCCAAGAGGTATGACATGCTCCGCAATATTCCCAATATCCTTTCGCCTGATCTGCTCTACACGCTTGCCGCTATGGGGCATGGGGACGAGCTCGTCATTGCCGACGCTAATTTCCCCGGTGAAAGCAGCGGCCCCGAGTGCATCCGGCTTGACGGTATCTCGGCAACCGCGGTTCTCGAGGCTGTTCTTGCGCTTATGCCGCTCGATACCTTTGTCGATGACCCTGCGCTGGTGATGCAGGTGGTCGGCGATCCAGAAGCGGTGCCCGAGATTGTAGGCAGCTTTCAAGAGATCATCGACAAGACCGCAGACCATCCAGCCAAGATCGGGAACCTTGAGCGTTTTGCATTCTACGAGCGCGCAAGTTCCGCCTTTGCGATCGTGCAGACCGGCGAGAACCGTCTCTATGGCAATATCATCATCAAGAAGGGTGTGATTGGATCATGAAAATAGATGCACACCATCATCTTTGGGACCCGTCTCGTGGTGATTACGGGTGGCTGACGCCAGAGCTTGGTGTGCTCTATCGAACTTTCGGGCCCGAAGATGTGAAGCCGTTGCTCAAGGCTGCGGGTGTCGATGGAACGGTGCTCGTCCAAGCCGCGCCGACGGTGGCCGAGACGGACTATATGCTCGCCATCGCGCGGGAAAACGATTTCATCAAAGGCGTTGTGGGATGGGTGGACTTTGAAGCCCCCGATGCGCCCGAGGTAATCGCCCGACTTGCGCGGGAGCCGCTGCTCAAGGGGCTGCGCCCGATGATCCAGGACATCGCTGATCCCGACTGGATGCTAAAGGAGGAGCTTGCTCCTGCGTTCGAGGCCTTGATCGAAATGGGGTTGCGGTTCGATGCGCTGACCTTTCCCGTCCATCTGGGGAACCTCCGCGAGTTGATCCGCCGTTATCCCGATCTGCCCGTGGTCATCGATCATGGCTCCAAGCCCTATATCAAACGGCGTGAGATTGCGGGCTGGGAGGCGGATATGCGTCGGCTCGCCCGCGAAACGGACGCCCTGTGCAAGGTGTCGGGATTGGTAACGGAGGCATCTGAAGATTGGACGCCTTCGGACCTTCGGCCCTATGTCGATGTGCTTCTTGATGCCTTTGGACCTGATCGGCTTATGTGGGGGAGCGATTGGCCCGTGAGCCTTTTGGCTTCGGATTATGCGGAATGGGAAGCGGTCGCGCAGTCGCTTCTCGATGTCTCGGACGAAGACCGCGCCAAGATTTTCGGTCTCAACGCGGTCAGGTTTTACGGCCTAGAGTAAACCGCGCACGGCAAGATTGCGCATCAGGCTGGTTGCGCCAAAGGTCCATGGCGCGCATTCGGTCGAAAGCCGCACGGTGTTGCGGAGCATACCGAGACGCGGTTCAGAAATTTCGACGATATCACCAAGCTTGTGCGTGAAACCTTCGCCCTTGGCGCCGCGGTCTTGGGTCGGCGCAAAAAGCGTTCCAAGGAAGAGGAAAAACCCGTCCGGATATTGGTGATGGGCGCCAGCGGCCTGTGCGACGAGGCTTTCGGGATCGCGGCTGATCTGGTTCATGCTGCTCGCTCCGTTGAGAAGGAAGCCGTCTTCGCCTTTGACCGTCAGCGTCAATTCAGCATTCCGGACATCATCGAGAGAGTAGGTTTCGTCAAAAAGGCGCACCATTGGACCGATGGCGCAAGAAGCGTTGTTATCCTTGGCCTTGCCGAGAAGGAGGGCCGAGCGGCCTTCGACGTCGCGAAGGTTGACATCATTGCCGAGTGTCGCGCCCTTGATTTCGCCGCGCGAATTGACGGCGAGCACGATTTCGGGTTCGGGATTGTTCCAGCGGCTGATCGGGTGAAGCCCTACCTCTGCACCGTATCCGACTGCGGCCATCGGCTGGCATTTGGTGAAAATTTCGGCGTCGGGGCCGATGCCCACCTCGAGATATTGGGACCAGAGACCCTCTTTGATCAGAAGGGCTTTGACCTCTGCTGCTTTTTCCGACCCCGGAACAATGCCGCGCAGGTTGTCGCCGATCACATCGCCGACGCGGGCGCGAATGCCAGCTGCGCGGTCAGGATCGCCCGCAGCCTGTTCCTCGATCACGCGCTCGACCATAGAGGCGGCAAAGGTCACACCGCTGGCTTTGATCGCCTGAAAATCGGAAGGGGCGAGGAGGGCGAGGCCGTCTTTACCCCCAGCGACATCCTCGAATGTCCCTATCGTTTCACCCTTTGCAAATTTGGCATAGGCAGCGGCATCCTCTCGTTCGAGCAGATCGCGCATGGTCGGGACCTCGCGCGAGGTGATGTCGACAAGCGCCCCGTCTCGCAGGACCACCAAAGACGGGCCGGTACCGGGGCGTTCAACCCGACCTACAAAAAGACCATCACTGGGAAGTTGCGTCATGATATTACCTTTGGCTCAGGGCAACAGTTTGCCCGGGTTGAGAATGTCGTGGGGATCAAGGGCGGTTTTGATCGCGCGCATCACCGAGAGCGCAGCATCGCCGTGCATCGCACGCATATGCGAGATTTTACCCATGCCGATCCCGTGCTCGCCCGAAATGGTGCCGCCAAGTTCGATGGCAAGGTCAGCGAGCATGGTGGTGAAGTCCTTGGCGGTCTTGATTTCGTTAGGGTCGTCGGGGTTGATCAAAAGACCGCAGTGGAAATTTCCATCCCCGACATGACCGACGATGGCACACACGAGGCCGCGCTTGACGGATTCGATCTTGGCGGTTTCGACCGCTTGGGCAAGAGCCGAGATCGGAACGCAGACATCGGTTGAAATGCTTTTTGCACCCGGACGCAGGGACCGAAGGGCGAAATGGGCGCCGTGCCGCATTTTCCACAGCGCGCTCCGCTCCTCTGCCAAGGTGGACCATTTAAAGTCCGAGCCGCCGTTGTCTGTTGCGATTTCGCCAAAAGTTTCGGCGGTTTCCTGAACAGAGGTGGGAGAGCCGTGGAATTCGACGAAGAGATGGGGTTCCTCGGGGAGGCCCGCATTCGAATGAAGATTGAACCCGCGCACCATCATATCGTCGACAAGTTCGATCCGCGCCATGGGAAGTCCCATCTGGATCGTCGTGATCACGGTTTCGACCGCCGCATTAATCGACGGAAAACGGCAGACGGCTGCGGATTGGGCTTCGGGTTGGCCGAAAAGTTTCAGCGTCAGCTCGGTGATGATGCCAAGCGTGCCTTCGGAGCCGACATAAAGATGGGTGAGGTCATATCCCGCCGAGGATTTGCGCGCGCGCGTCCCTGTACGAAGTATTGTCCCGTCCGGCTGCACCACTTCTAGCCCGAGGACCATATCTCGCATGGTGCCATAGCGCACCGCTGTGGTGCCCGAAGCCCGCGTTGCCGCCATCCCGCCCAAGGTCGCGTTTGCGCCCGGATCGACGGGAAACATGAGGCCTGTGTCGCGCAGATGCGCGTTGAGGGCTTCACGGGTTACACCCGGCTGGACGACGACATCAAGGTCTTCGGTATGCACTTTGAGGATCCTGTCCATGCCGCTCAGATCGAGCGCGATGCCGCCTCTTTGGGCAAGGTGGTGACCTTCGAGAGAGGACCGCGCGCCTTGGGCGACGACGGGGATCATGCGCGCGTGGCAATAGGCGAGAACCTCACTGACCTCTTGGGTTGAGCGTGGGCGCACGACCGCATCAGGGAGCATTTCGGGAAACCACGCTTCGTTTTCAGCGTGTTGCCGACGCACAGCATCAGAGGTTAGCAACCGATCGCCAAGCAGTGTTTTTAGGTCGTCAAGCATTGACCCCCCCAATGGTATACCATTTGGGGGGCACTCAAGCAGGAATACCCAAGGCTCGTCAACCGTGAAACACTGGCTTTTTTGCAGGGCTTCGCCGCTTTGCTTGATCCGTTATGCGGCTAAGTTCTTCTTTCGGCTTTTCTAGCCAGCATGGATTGCATAGCATGTCAAACACTGTTCCCCCAATCGGGAACAGGAGGAGAGCAAATATGGCCGAACCAAATCTGGCTGAGGATATCGCAAATCATATGCGACGTCAGATCCTGCTTGGGGAATTGGCACCCGGGCAGTCCATCAAGGAGCGTGATAACGCCGCAGAGCTTGGTGTTTCACGCACGCCGCTGCGAGAGGCCATAAGGATGCTCGCCAAGGAGGGGCTCGTCATTTTGCGTCCTGCGCGGAGTCCGATCGTTGCCGATCCCTCGCTCAAGGAGGTGTCTGACGCGCTTGAGGTGCTGGGCGCGCTGGAATTGTTCGGATGCACTCTTGCCGTCGAAAACGCCACGGAACGCCAGATTGCACGTGTTATGGGTCACCACGAAAAGCTACTTGCAATGGCGGATACGCGCGACTCTCTCGATTTCTTTGAAGAGGACATGGCGTTTCACAAAAGCATCGTAGAGGCGACAGGGAACCTTCCTCTTATCGAGACGCATGGCGCCTATCTCGCGCGGCTCTGGCGGGCGCGCTATCTTTCGGCGCAGCGGGCGTCTGATCGTGTGCGGGTCTTGCGTCAACACGGAGTGATCGCCGAGGGGCTCAGCACCCGCGACATCCCTAAAATGACGAATGAAACGAAAGAGCACTTTGACTATCTCTTTGCAAACGTGTCTGTTTTCTACAAAGAGAGAGAAGACAGCTAACAGACCTTGGGGAGGGGACTATGGCAAAGTATGTTCTGGCCATTGATCAGGGCACAACATCATCGCGCGGCATCATATTCGACGCGAACATGGATATTGTTGCCACAGGCCAAGAGGAATTCGCCCAGCATTTTCCTAAAAGCGGTTGGGTCGAGCACAACGTCGAGGACATCTGGTCCACCGTTTTGCGCACCTCGAAAGCGGCGATGGAGAAAGCGGGTATCTCGGGCGCCGATATTGCAGCAATCGGGATCACCAATCAACGCGAGACCACTCTAGTCTGGGACAAGGCGACGGGCGAGCCGGTTTACAATGCCATAGTCTGGCAGGATCGTCGCACGTCCGAGCTGTGCAAATCGCTCATTGACGAAGGTCATGCCGAGATGATCCGTGCCCGCACGGGGCTTCTTGTCGATCCCTATTTTTCGTCGACCAAGCTGAAATGGATCCTGGACAATGTCGACGGCGCGCGCGAACGGGCCGCGAGGGGCGAGTTGCTTTTCGGGACCGTCGATTGCTATCTCGTCTGGAAACTGACCGGCGGCACGGTTCATGCGACGGATGCGACCAATGCCGCACGGACCATGCTTTATGATATCCACAAGGGGCGCTGGAGCACGACGATCTGTGCGCTCTTTGATATTCCTGCCGCGATGCTCCCCGAGGTCAAGGATTGTGCCGCTGATTTCGGCGAAACCGACAGCAGTCTCTTTGGCGCGGCTATTCCCATTCGCGGTGTCGCGGGGGATCAGCAGGCGGCCACGGTGGGTCAGGCCTGCTTTGAACCCGGAATGATGAAGTCCACTTATGGCACAGGATGCTTTGCTCTGCTCAACACGGGCGAGACTGCGGTCACATCGAAGAACCGGATGCTGACCACCATTGCCTATCAGCTTGACGGAAAGCCGACCTATGCGCTTGAAGGGTCGATCTTTATCGCGGGGGCGGTCGTGCAATGGCTTCGTGATGGTCTGGGTATCATCGAAAGTGCAGCCGACACCCAGCCCATGGCCGAAGCTTCGGACGAAAACCAGAACGTCGTCCTTGTGCCTGCGTTTGTGGGACTTGGTGCGCCCTATTGGAATGCCGACTGCCGTGGAGCGATGTTCGGGCTGACGCGGGGCACAACCCCCAAGGAAATAGCCAAAGCCGCGCTCGAGAGCGTGGGTTATCAGACCCGCGACCTTGTCGAAGCGATGAAATCCGACTGGCAAGGTGCGGCCGGTGGCACTCTCCGCGTGGATGGCGGCATGACGGCCAGCGATTGGGCGATGCAATTCCTTTCGGATATCATCGGCGCGCCTGTGGATCGGCCGACGATCCTCGAGACGACGGCTTTGGGCGCCGCTTGGCTCGCGGGGTCGCGGGTGGGCCTTTACCCCGAGCAAAAGGAATTCGCGGCGCGCTGGAAGCTTGAACGGACCTTCTCGCCCAAGATGAGTGAGGACGACCGATCTCGCAAATATGGGGCATGGAAACGCGCGGTAGAAGCGACGCTTGCTTTCTAGGCCCCGTTTTTGGGGCCTATCGTTTAGAAGATGGCAAGGTTCTTGCTGTAACTCCTCGTTGGAATGGTCAACGAGGAGTGAAATGTGCAAAGACGGGTCTTTCTGAACGGGTTGCTTGCGGGTGTTTGTGCGGCTCCCACCCTCGCGCATGGGTTGGCAGGCGCGGTTGACCAGAACGGTTTGTTTTCCTCTGCCAAACGTCCGCTGATCGACCTCGAAAACGGGACAAGTCTTTTCGATCCTTTCGAACCTGACGAGCCCGATCCCAATCTTGGCGAGGTAGTGACGCGCGTTCCAAATGTTTCGATTGACCTGAACGAGAACGAGCTTGCGCTTTGGAATGCGAATACTGACGAACATATTCGCCTACGCCCGATCACCTCGATGGGGATCGATCACCAAGAGCTTGCCCGTGCCAACAGGTTTATGCGCGATTGGAGGAGGAACGAGGTAAAAACAGTCGATCCGACTCTTATCCTCGGGCTTTTGGAGCTACAACAAAGGGCACGCCGAAACGGGTTTCGGGACGAGATCCGTTTCCTCTCGGGCTATCGCAGTCCTCAAACCAACGAAATGCTGCGCAGGACAACGCGGGGGGTTGCGAAATACTCGATGCATCTCGATGCACGGGCGATTGATTTCAGCCTCCCTGGGGTTTCTATCCGCGATACCATCAAAATGGCCAAGGATCTTGGGCTTGGTGGCGTCGGGGGATACCCGAGTTTCGTGCACATCGACAGCGGACGTCGCCGTTATTGGGGCACGGCCTAGGATAGTGGGTCGCAATCGGCAAGGCTTGCGCTATGGTCCTCTTAGTGCCGATGACACGAGGACAGTTGGATGCCGCTCCCTGAACCCAAGCTTGAACATGTTTGCGATCTGTTGGTGAAGCTTGGCCCGATCAAAGAAATGGGGCTGGGACGAGGTGGTCAAAGGCGGATCATACCGATCATCGGCGGCGAGGTTATTGGGTCAAAGCTTTCGGGGCGCATCCTTGATATCGGCGCGGATTGGCAGACGATTTTTCCGTCATCCTTGGCCGAGATTGACACACGGTATGCCATGGAAACCGATGATGGTGCAGTGATCGAAATCATCAATTACGGCTATCGTTTCGGCCCGAGCGATGTCCTTGCGGCCTTGGCACGCGGCGAAGACGTGCCGCATGACAAATATAGTATGCGGACAATGGCGCGGCTCGAGACAGGTGACGAGCGATATGCATGGGTGAACCGCACGCTGTTCGTGGGAACGGGTGCGCGCCATGCCGATGCGGTGACCGTTTCGCTTTTTGCTGTGCTCTAGTTTTTGTGCGTGAGAGTCTCGACACAAAGGACGGTCGGCAAATGCGACGCGATCTCGTTCCAGCTTTCACCTTGGTCGAAGGACGCAAACACAGACCCTGAATTGGTGCCAAAATAGAGGCCGAAGTCCTTATGACCATCTGTTGCGAGCGATTGGCGAAGCACCGTGTAACAACAATTCTCTTGCGGTAGGCCGTTGCGCTGATCGGTCCAGCTTTCGCCGCCATCGCGGCTTATCCAGACTGCGGCTTTAAGATCGATGGGGAGCCGCCCATGTTCCACATGAGGCACCACCCAGAGTGTCTCGGGGTCATGCGGATGGACCGCGACCGGAAAGCCGAAATTCGAAGGCAAACCGCGCGTCACCTCGTCCCAGCTGCGTCCACCGTCCTTGCTCTTGAACACGCCGTGGTGGTTTTGTTGGTAGATCAGATCACCCGAGGTCGAAGCCCGCACCATATTGTGCACGCAGTGGCCGATCTCGTGGCCACACTCGCCATGATCGCTGTGGTCCGCTGCTTCGGCGTTCGAACGGTTGTTGCGCCGCTCCCACGTTTTGCCACCGTCTTCGGACGCAAAGATTCCAGCCGCCGAAATACCGACCCAGAGTTTGTCGGAATTATCGGGATCATCAATGATCGTATGAAGCGTGAGCCCTGCACCGCCGGGGCTCCATGTGTCGCGCGAGGCGTGATCGTTGAGACCCGAAACAGGGGCCCATGTCTCGCCGTCATCGTCGCTTTGGTAGAGGTTGGCAGGCTTGGCCCCTGCGTAGAGACGCGTGCCGACGCGACGGATCGACCAAAGGTCGGCAACCTGGCCTGTGAAGGGTGCGGGGCCCGTGTCGACATATCCGATCTGGGCGGCAAATTCCGGTTCTGCACGCATCATCCTATCGAAGTCACCCTCGGCGAGTTTGCTTTCGGTCCAGGTGTTTCCGCCATCGGTGGTTTTCATCACCGCGGCTCCGAAAAACGCGCCACCGCCTGCAGCCCAGATGGTTCCGCTTTCAGGGTCGGCCGTCATGTGGTTGATGCCTTTGCCGATCGGGGCAGGGCCCTTAACGGTCCAGTCTGAACGGTCATCGTTGCTTTGGATCAGAACAGCACCTTTGGTGGTGCCGACAAGCACAGTCGTACGCGCAGCCATTTTCACTCCCCCGAAACAGACCACCCACCCACGATAGCATCACGCTTTTATTTCGTCGCCTTATAAGTTTGCGGTAACGGAAAAATTTTTGGCTTTGTCTTACCTCGGGTTTCGTTGTGCAATTCGGTCTGGGCGTGCACGAAAATTGCGGTTAATCTCGGATCAAATTTTACCACTTGGTCAGGATTATCCCGAATGGCCCATGAATTTCCGCGTGTCGTCGGCACAGCCTTTACGCCTGAATGGTTTGAAACCAAACGGGTCAACCTCTCTGCTGCCGAGCGGCGGGCGGAGCAGATCACAACTCGGCGTTCGGTCAAAAAGGACTATCAGGCGGCTTGGCTTCTCAAGGCGATTACTTGCATCGACCTGACCACGCTAGCGGGGGACGATACCGAAGGGCGGGTCAAACGGCTGTGTGCCAAGGCGCGCAATCCTGTGCGGCCTGATCTTCTAGAGGCGCTCGGGATCGACGGCATCCAGACGGGCGCGGTTTGCGTTTATCCCACGATGGTGCCGCATGCAGTCAAGGCGCTTGAAGGCAGCGGGATTCCTGTGGCGTCTGTGGCAACGGGATTTCCTGCGGGGTTGACGCCTTTGCCGTTGCGATTGGCCGAGATTACCTATGCCGTCGAACATGGCGCGAAAGAGATCGATATCGTCATAACGCGCGAACATGTGCTGACAGGCAACTGGAAGGCGCTTTATGACGAAATAGCCCAGATGCGGGAGGCTTGCGGCGACGCCCATCTCAAGGCCATTCTTGCGACGGGGGATCTTCAGACCCTGAGCAATGTTTACAAGGCTTCGATGGTCGCCATGCAGGCGGGATCGGATTTCATCAAAACCTCGACCGGTAAAGAGAGCGTGAATGCGACCTTGCCCGTTTCGCTCACCATGATCCGCGCTTTGCGCGATTTCAAAGATCTCACGGGGCAGATGGTTGGGTTCAAGCCGGCCGGCGGGTTATCACAGGCCAAACATGCGCTTGCGTGGCAAATCCTGATGAAGGAGGAGCTTGGTAATCGCTGGCTTGAAAACGATCTCTTCCGGATCGGCGCCTCCTCCCTCTTGGGGGATATCGAACGTCAGCTCGAACACCATGTGACGGGCCGTTATTCCGCCTCAAACCGCCACGCGCTCGCCTAAGGTCACACAGATGCCAAGTCTCAAGGATATTATGGAAACCATGGATTACGGTCCCGCTCCCGAAAGCAACTCGGATGTCGTCGCTTGGCTTAGGGGTCATGCCGGCGGTATCGGGCATTTCATCGACGGCGCTTTTATCGGCGCCGAGGGGGCGAGCACCGAGGTTGTGAACCCCGCAACGGATGAGGTGATCGCCAAGATCGCCCTCGCGGGTAAGGCTGAGGTGGACGCAGCCGTCAAAGCAGCACGAAAAGCCTTTGTGAAGTGGTCGGCTCTCTCGGGTCATGAACGGGCCAAATATCTCTATGCCATCGCGCGGCAGGTTCAAAAGCGGGAACGGTTCTTGGCTGTCCTTGAAACCATGGACAACGGCAAAACCATTCGTGAAACGCGGGATATCGACGTGCCGCTGGTCGCCCGCCATTTTTATCACCATGCAGGCTGGGCGGAACTCGTTGAAACCGAATTCGAAGGTTTCGCGCCCGTGGGCGTATGCGGCCAAGTGATCCCGTGGAATTTCCCCTTGCTGATGCTCGCTTGGAAAATAGCGCCTGCTTTGGCGGCGGGGAACACGGTCGTACTCAAACCTGCTGATCTTACGCCGCTTACAGCGCAGGCGTTTGCCGAGATTTGTGTTGAGGTGGGGCTCCCGAACGGTGTGGTGAACATCGTCCAAGGTGGCGCCAACACGGGCGCTTTGCTTACAGGGCACCCCGATGTCGACAAGGTAGCCTTTACAGGATCGACCGAAGTCGGTCGTAGCATCCGCAAACAGATCGCGGGCTCGGGCAAAAAGCTCTCTCTCGAGCTGGGCGGCAAGTCGCCCTTTATCGTCTTCGAGGACGCGGATCTTGATGCCGCTGTCGAAGGAGTTGTGGACGCCATCTGGTTCAATCAGGGCGAAGTATGCTGCGCGGGATCGCGGATATTGGTTCAGGAAGGCATTGCACAGTCATTCTTTGCAAAACTGGATGCGCGTTTGGCGAAGCTACGTATCGGTGATCCTTTGGACAAGACGATGGATATCGGCGCTCTCGTTTCGCACAAGCAACTTGGGCGGATCAACGCTTTGATCGCCGAAGGGATAGCGCAGGGCGCTTCACTCCACCGTGCCGAGACCCAAGTGCCTTCTCGCGGGAGCTTTTGTGCGCCCGGCTTTTTCACGGGGACAGAACCCGCGCATACCGTCTCGCAGGTCGAGATTTTCGGCCCGATCGCCACGACCGCAACCTTTCGCACCCCGTCCGAGGCGATCACCCTCGCCAATGACACACGCTATGGACTTGCCGCGTCGATCTGGAGCCAGACCATTGACCGCGCCATCGAGGTAGCCGCAAAAGTCAAGGCTGGTGTTGTTTGGATCAATGCGACCAATCTTTTTGATGCCGGTGCGGCCTTTGGCGGGTATCGAGAAAGCGGGTTCGGACGCGAAGGGGCGCGTGAAGGGCTTTTCGAATATCTCAAGCCGGGCCTTAAAGCGGGTAAAGAACGCCTTGCGGCACCGACCGATATGAGCGTGGCACCGTTCACGGGAAAATCGGATACCCCTGATATTGATGTGACGTCCAAGCTCTATATCGGCGGCAAGCAAACGCGGGCCGATGCGGGACAAAGCTATACGGTAGTCGGCAAGAACGGTGCGACAGGACAAGCCGCACTCGGGAGCCGTAAGGACATTCGTAACGCTGTGGAAGCGGCGGCTAAGGCGACGGGCTGGTCGAATGTGACGGGCCACAATCGGGCGCAGGTTCTCTATTTCTTTGCCGAGAACCTTGCTCAGCGGCGCGACGAGTTTATCGAAGTGCTCAAGGCAGCGGGATCGAAAGAGGCCAAGGCCGAAGTTGAAACGGCAATCCGCCGTGCGTTCTGGTATGCGGCACAAGCTGACAAATTCGACGGTGCTGTGCATTCGACCAAGTCGCGGCATATCACGATGGCGATCCATGAACCTTGGGGTGTGCTCGGGATCGTTTGCCCAGATGAGGCACCTTTGCTTGCTCTGGTGTCTTTGATGCTGCCCGCGATTGCTATGGGGAACCGCGCGGTCGTGATCGCCTCGCAATCGCAGCCGCTTGTCGCGACCAAGCTGTATCAGGTTCTTGAAACATCCGATGTGCCCGCAGGCGTGGTGAACATCATCACGGGCGAGAGCCTCGGACTTGCCAAAACACTTGCAGAACACGACGAGGTTGCCGCGCTTTGGTATTGCGGAACGGCAGAGGGCACCAAGATGGTCGAACTTGCCTCCTGCGGTAATCTCAAGGCCGTTTGGTCGGATCAGGGGCGTTTGCGCGATTGGTTCGACCCGAAAGTGGGGCAGGGGGCGGAATATCTTCGTCATGCGACACAGGTAAAGACGATCTGGCTTCCTTACGGCGAGTGACGGTTTTGCTTTGGTGCTTGGTAAAGGCTCGCGGGTATACGCGGGCCTTTTCTATGTCAAATTTTTATCAGCATACCATATATAGATTTTTCGCTCTAAATTTTGAAAGATGACACCATCTATAGAATAGATTGGCCATAAAAGGTTTACACCAAGAGCCTCACGTGTTCCATTGGCGACATAAGGTGGTCGCAATTTGGCTTCGGCCACGTGACCCTTGCGCAAGGATTGCCAAGAAACCGAACGGGGAGAGACACGTGAAATTTCAAAAACTGAGCACCGCCGCTGTGATCGCTATGACATCTGCACTGGCAAGCAATGCGTATGCGGCCGAAGAGTGCGGATCATTGAGCATGGCCGAAATGAATTGGGCGTCTGCCGAACTCATGGCAAATGTGGACGCCATCATTCTTGAAGAAGGCTATGGATGCGAGGTCGAACTCGTTCCGGGTGCAACGACGACGACCTTTGCTTCGATGAATGAAAAGGGCGAGCCAGATGTGGCGGGCGAACTCTGGATCAATGCCGTGCGTGAACCGCTCGAAATCGCGATGAACGAAGGGCGGCTCCATTCCGCACTCAGCGGGCCGATCACAGGTCTTGGCGAAGGGTGGTGGGTAACCCGCAAATTTGCCGAAGAGCACCCCGAGTTGGATACGGTCGAAAAGCTGATCGCGCATCCCGAGTTGTTCCCCGATGCAGAGGATGCTTCGAAAGGGGCGTTTATGGGATGCCCTGCGGGATGGGGATGCCAGCTTACCAATGCCAATCTCTTCCGTGCTTTCGACATGGAGAAAAAGGGATGGACACTTGTCGATCCCGGGTCGGCAGCTGGGCTTGATGGCGCGATTGCCAAAGCTTCGGAACGGGATGAGCCGTGGTTCGGCTACTACTGGGCGCCGACTGCGTTGATCGGGAAATACGATCTGGAACTTCTCGAATGGGAAACCGCTTGGGGCGGTTCCGAAAACTGGGACGGCTGCATCGTGATGGCCGAGCAGGATTGTCTTGATCCGCAGCCCACGTCCTACACCGAGTCGGAGGTCCATACCGTCATCACGGATCGCTTGATGAAGGAAGGCGGGATCGCGGTTGAATACTTCAAAACCCGTATTTTCCCCGGTGAGGTGATGAACGCGATGCTCGTCTATATGAACGAAGAGCAAGCGACGGGCGCTGATGCGGCATGGCATTTCCTCGAGACCTATGAAGATCTTTGGTCCGGTTGGGTATCGCCCGAAGCGGCAGCCGCGATCAAGAAAGCCCTTTGATCAGGTCCATTTCCATGAAGCGGGGGGCGCGGCTGCGTCCCCTGTTTTCGCTTTGCCGATACAATTGCAGGATGACGAATGGAAGTTTTTGAGGAATTCCCTGCGCTCGGGCGGAAAACGCTGAGCACGATGAAAAAGGTTATCGATGAGGCTTTCAAAGGCTTTTCCCGTGAATACGGTCAGGCGCTCGAAGACTTTTTTGATCCGCTTCTGAGGTTTCTGGTCTGGTTCGAAAAGCTGCTTTTGGCAACACCTTGGCCGATCATTCTTTTGATCGTGGGTGTGCTCGCATGGCTCGGGTCGCGGTCGTGGAAAATCAGCCTTGGCTCGGTGCTTGCCTTTGTCGCCATCGGGATTTTGGGCATGTGGGAAGATACGATGGCCACATTGGCGATAATCTCTGTATCCACTTTTCTCTGTATCTTACTGGGCATCCCGATTGGGATTTTCATGGCGCGTTCGGATCGGGCCCAGTCGCTGATTACGCCCGTTCTGGACGTGATGCAGACCATCCCCTCGTTCGTTTATCTTATTCCGGTGGTCATGCTTCTGGGCATCGGCAAGGTTCCCGGTCTCATTGCCGTGTGTATCTATGCGATCCCGCCGATTGTGCGACTTACCAATCTCGGTATCCGTTTGGTCGATAAAGAGGTTCTCGAGGCTGCGGACGCTTTTGGCGCAAGTCCGAGACAAAAGCTCATCGGGGTTCAAGTGCCGCTCGCGCTGCCCAATATTTTTGCGGGGATCAATCAGACGATCATGATGGCGCTGTCGATGGTGGTCATTGCTTCGATGATCGGGGTGAAGGGACTCGGCGTGCCTGTGCTTCGCGCCATTTCAAACCAATATCTCGCGCTCGGGCTGATGAACGGTCTGGCGATCGTGGCACTGGCGATCATCTTCGACCGTGTATCCCAGTCTTATGGCAAACGACTTCAGGCCTATCGCAAAGGACATGGACATGACTGACGCGAAAATCCGTATCAAGAACCTCTACAAGATTTTTGGCAAGTCGCCTGCAAAGATGCTGCCTTTGGTCAAAGAGGGGATGACCAAAACAGAGCTTTTGGAAAAGCACAACCATGTCTTGGGAATCCAGAACGTTTCGCTCGATATTCCAGAAAAGCGGATTCAGGTGGTGATGGGACTTTCGGGGTCGGGTAAGTCGACACTTATCCGCCACATCAACCGCTTGATCGAACCGACGGGAGGAGAAATCCTTATCGATGGGGAAGACATTCTGGCGATGGATGACAAGCGTTTGCGCCAACTGCGTCGGACAAAAACGGCTATGGTTTTCCAGAAGTTCGGCCTTTTGCCCCACCGCAAGGTGAAAGAGAACGTCGCCTACGGGCTCGAGATCCAAGGCGTAGAGCCAGTGAAATGTGCCGAGCGTGCACAGTATTGGATCGAGCGCGTGGGGCTGGGTGGATATGAAGACCATTATCCGGGGCAACTTTCCGGCGGAATGCAACAGCGCGTCGGGCTGGCCCGTGCGCTTGCTACCGATCCCGAAGTTCTCCTGATGGACGAGGCCTTTAGCGCACTCGATCCGCTGATCCGCTTTGATATGCAGTCGATCCTGCTTGAATTGCAGCAAGAGCTTCACAAGACCATCGTGTTTATCACGCATGATCTCGATGAAGCGCTTCGGCTTGGAGACAATATCGCGATTTTGCGGGATGGTGCGATGATCCAGCAGGGCGACGCCCAAGAGATTGTCCTTCGACCTGCGGACGATTATATCGCCGATTTCACCAAGGACATCAACCGCGGCAAGGTCATCCAGCTGCGGTCTTTGGCGACACCGAATACGGGGTATCAGGGCGAGACATTGAGCGCGGGCACCAAACTCGAGGATGCGTTGCCTATTCTGGCACAAGCCCCCGAACAGACCATAGGCGTAACCCAAGCGAGTGGAACGTTGATCGGGACGGTTACACTTAGGGACGCGATTTCAGCGCTGCGCAGTTAGGTCTCGGTTATAGGCGCTCCCTAGAAATAGGGGGCGCCGCTCACGTTGAGATAAAGCGCATAGAGCGATTGGCTGGCCGCCATAAAGAGCCGCGTTCGTGCGCGCCCGCCAAAGCACAAGTTCGCGCAGCGTTCGGGAAGGTGGATGTGCCCGATCGCGGTGCCATCGGGTGCAAAAACGCGCACACCGTTTAACCCCTCTCCTGTGCCCCAGCCTGCCCAGAGGTTGCCGTGTTCGTCCACGCGGAACCCATCGGGGGCACCATGCGGGCCAGCGCTGACAAATTCTCGCAGATTGCGGACCGAGGTCCCGTCCTCGGTGACATCGGCGACGAGAATACGGCGCGGTTCGGCTCGGGATTCGACAATATAGACCAAGCGTTCATCGGGTGAAAAACAGATGCCGTTGGGCTGGTCGATCCCTTCGATCACACATGTGAGTTCCCCCGTTTCACCATCGATGCGATACACATTCGGCGGGATTTCGGGCGTGACCTTGCCGCCTTCGTAATGGGCCGATATCCCAAAAACCGGATCAGTGAACCAGATGCTGCCGTCCGATTTTGCGACGACGTCATTTGGAGAATTCAGCCGTCTGCCTTCGAACCGATCCGCAAGAACCGTCATCGATCCGTCAAGCTCGGTGCGCACAACGGCGCGGAGCCCGTGCATACAGGAAATCAGCCGCCCCTGACGGTCACGGGTATTTCCGTTGGCAAAACCGCCTCGACGAAACTCGGTCACTTGACCAGAGGTTTCATCGTATCGCAGGAGGCGGTCGTTGGGAATGTCGCTCCAAACAAGGGCCTTGTGGTCCCCGAACCAGACAGGACCTTCGCCCCATCGGGTGCCATGATAAAGCCGCTCGACCGCAGCGTTAAAAAGGACCAAATCCGCAAAGCGCGGATCAAGCACTTCGACAGCGGGATCGGGATAGGTTTCAGAGGGATGCCACATCCCGTTCTCCTTTTTTCGATTGGGTTGATGCGCGCTCGATAAGTTCGAACCCGAGATCGTGTCGTTTGCCGCCGCCAGTCACTCCATTAAGTCGCGCAAGAAGTTCTGTTGCCGCAAGACGGCCAAGTTGTTCACGGTCCACGCGCACGGTTGTCAGCGCGGGGAACAGATCTTTGGCAAAGGCCTGGTCCCCGAAGCCGATCACGGAAAAATCTTGGGGGATTGAGAGAGCTTGGGCCTGTGCTTCGATCAGCACACCATGAGCGAGAACGTCCGAGCTGCAAAAGATGACGCCCCTACCGAAGCCTTGGGCCAAAAGCTCTGCAAAGGCGCTTCGCCCCCCTCCGATCGTTGCAGGTCCCGCAAGCGCGATATCCGCCACAGAAGCCCCCGAGCCTTGGGTAAAGCGCTGCGAAAATGCAGCTTTGCGACGATGGGCGCGTTCATCGTCGGCATAGATGACGGCCGCGTTACGGTGCCCGTGAGCCAGCGCGAAATCCGCGACTGTCCTTCCGGCAGCGGTATGGTCGAAGCCGACACAAAATCCGATCGGATCATCGGATAAATCCCAAAGCTCAGCCACGGGGATCGCCGCGCTCTCGAGCGATTTGCGGGCGCTTGGCGTGTGGTCGACCCCCGTCAGCATCACCGCATCAGGTCGGCGCGAGAGGTGGGTCTTGATCAGGGCCTCTTCTTCTTCGGGCGTGTGCCCCGTTTCGGAAAGAAGGAGCTGATAGCCTTGATGCCTGAGTTGTTCGGCAAACGCCTGCACCATTGCGGCATAGGTGGTGTTGTTGATCGACGGCACCAGAACGCTGATCAAGCGGCTTTTGTTAGAGGCCAAGGCCCCCGCAAGCGCATTCGGCACAAAACCCGTTTGCTCGATGGCTTTTTCGATGCGCTGCAACGTTTCGGGCGAGACCACAGAGGGATTGGACAAGGCACGCGAAACGGTGACTTGACTCACCCCCGCGAGTTTACCCACCGCTGCCATTGTGACGCGCTGCGCTTTGGATTGGGTGGAGACGGCTTTGGGCGCCATAGGGTCAAGAGCCTGATGTTAGAAGTGAGTAAGAAATTAGTAGCCCCCACTTGTGGAACCGACAAGCCTCGGCCATGGTTGAGTCATTAAAGCCGATGTCATCTGAACCTCGCGTCTAAGCGGGCAAACGGGAAATTTGATCAAAAAGTGGTTTGACAACCTTCCAGAAATGAGAACCCTTACGCCGAAACGGTTCGACCCGAGAGGGAGCGGCCTTGGTTCAGGTTAGTCGCAGCGATATCCAACAGATTGGAATGTAGCAGATGAAATATCACACTCCGTATTCTTTTGAGGAGGCCGCAAAGATTGCGGCACAGGCAAGCGGAACCACACGGTTTTTGGCTGGTGGCACCGATGTTCTTGTCCAGATGCGCGCGGGAATCGTGCTTCCCGAGGAGCTGATCGATCTCAAGAAAATTCCAGGCGTTTTCGACATGATCCGCAATGAGGATGGGCGCTGGCGGATCGGTGCTGCCGTTCCGGGTGCCAAACTCGGAGCGAATGATGCACTGGTCGCCGATTGGCCCGGTGTGGTCGAAGGTATGGAGCTTGTCGGTTCGACACAGGTTCAGGGGCGTGCGACGCTCACGGGAAATCTGTGCAACGGTTCGCCTGCGGCAGATGGGGTGCCCGCGCTTGTCGCTGCTGGCGCATCGGTGGACATCACAGGCCCGAACGGAACCCGCACGATTGCGGTCGAAGACATTCCTGCAGGACCGGGCAAGACGACCTTGACCAAAGGCGAAGTGATCTCTGCGATCAACCTTCCCGCGCGCGGAAATAACGGTGGGGATGCATATCTTCGGTTCATTCCCCGCACCGAGATGGACATCGCCGTTGTCGGCTGTGCGGTGAACCTTACACTCGACGGTGATGTGATCGTTGCGGCCAAGGTTGCGCTCGGCGCAGTCGCTCCGACTGTCATCGTGGCCGATGAAGCTGCAAAAGCCATCCTCGGAACAACGCTCGATGACGCTGCGTTGGACAAGTTGGCCGCTGCGGCCTCTGCCGCCGCAAACCCCATCAGCGACAAGCGCGGATCGCGCGAATTCCGCATCGAAGTCGCGGGCGTCCTTGCCCGCCGCGCAGCCAAGATCGCTTATGCCCGAGCAAAGGGAGAATAACCCATGAGCAATATTCATGTGACCACCACCATCAACGGCGACAAAGTCGAATTCCTTGCTGATCCGCGAGAAACACTTCTTGATTGTCTGCGCGACAAAGTCGGGCTTACCGGCTCGAAAGAAGGCTGCGGTACAGGGGACTGCGGCGCGTGCTCAGTGACTGTGGACGGCACGCTTGTCTGTTCCTGTCTGGTGCTTGGCGTCGAAGCAGAAGGCAAAGACATCCGCACAATCGAAGGCATGGCCGAGGGCGGCACGCTTCATCCGCTCCAGCGTAAATTCATCGAACATGCCGCTCTTCAGTGCGGGTTCTGCACGCCCGGTCTTCTTGTCGCCTCCAAAGCGCTGTTGGACAAGAACCCGAGCCCGACAGAAGAAGAAGTGCGTTACTGGATTGCAGGCAACCTTTGCCGTTGCACCGGTTATGACAAAATCGTCCGCGCCATCATGGATGCTGCTGCGGAACTACGGGGGGAGGCTGCATAATGGCAAAAGACGAATATCGTGAATTCCGTTTGGTTGGCACACGTCCCGACCGCCCTGATGGACTCGACAAGGTAACGGGCCGTGCGCGCTATGGTGCGGATATGACCGCGCCCGGGATGCTATGGGGCGCGGTTGTGCGCAGCCCGCATGCGCATGCCCGTATCGTAAAGATCGATGCGACTAAAGCTTTGGCGCTTGATGGGGTCAAATCAGTTGTCACCCGCGCCGATTTTCCCGAGGGCCTTACGGGTGAGGATTGGAACCTTCAGGAAAATACCATCGCGGGCGAGCGCGCTCTCTATGATGGACACGCAGTGGCGGCGGTTGCGGCGACGAGCCGTTTTCTCGCCGAAGAAGCCGCGCGATTGATCGAAGTCGAATACGAAGTGCTGCCCCATGTGATCGATGTGGACGAGGCGATGAAGCCCAATGCCCCCGTCATTCGCGAAGGCGTTTCGGATGCTACGGTGCCCGAAGGCATGTCGCCGAACGTGGTGCGCAAAATCGAGTTCGGCAATGGCGATGTAGACGCGGCTTTTGCGGCGGCCGATCTCGTTATGGAAAAGAGCTTCAAAACCGAAGCCACGCACCAAGGCTATATCGAACCCCATGCCTGTGTCGGCCAGATGGGCGCAGACGGCAAGGGTGAGATGTGGGTTTGCACCCAAGGACAGTGGTATATCCGCAAAATGTGTTCCGCCGTTTTGGGAACCGAAGCCTCGCAATTGCGGGTCACTCCGTCGGAAATCGGCGGCGGTTTCGGAGGCAAGACGACCATCTTTATGGAGCCTCTGGCGCTTGCGCTCAGCCGCAAGGCAGGCGGCAAACCCGTTAAAATCGTCATGAGCCGCTCCGAAGTACTTCGGGCGACAGGACCGACCGCCTCCGCGTCGATGGACGTCAAGCTGGGCATGAAAAAGGACGGCACGCTGTCGGGCGTCAAGGTCGAGTTCCGCATGCAAGGCGGGGCGTTCCCTGGTGCGCCGACGGAGTTTGCGCTGTATTGCGGCCTTGCCCCCTATACGTTCGGCGCGGTTGAAGCGGTTGGCTATGATGTGATCGCGAACCGCCCGCGTTGCGCAGCCTATCGCGCGCCGGGTGCGCCGATGGGATCATTCGCTGTTGAGAGCCTGTTGGACGAAATGTGCATTGAGCTTGGGCTTGATGCGCTCGACGTACGTTTCAAGAACGCCGTTGTGACGGGTGATCGCGCAGCCTATGGCCCGAAATTCGGATCGATCGGTTTTGTCGAAACGCTTGAAGCTGTCAAGAACCACCCGAACCTTCTGGCCGAGCTGGGTCCTAACCAAGGACGCGGTATCGCGGCGGGCTATTGGTTCAACCACAATGGCGAGACATCGGTTTCGATGGCCATCTCCGAAGACGGGACGGTTCAGGTCTCGGTCGGCACGCCCGATATCGGCGGAAGCCGTGCGTCGATCGCGCTGATGGTCGCCGAGACTCTCGGCATCGCCTATGAGGATGTGCGCGTCAATATCGCCGAAACGGGGTCTTTGGGAGTCAACGAGCCGACCCACGGAAGCCGCGCGACCTTTGCCAGCGGCAAGGCTGCGGTTCTTGCAACGGAAGCCGCCATCAAGGAAATGTGCAAGCGCGCGGCCAATGAATGGGGGATCGAACCCGAGGCGGTCGAATGGAAAGACGGCGCGGCCCGTCCCGCAGGCCCGAACGCTGGTCAGTTCCCACCCATGACGATCAAGGAAATCGGCGCGGCGATGGGTTCGACAGGTGGACCGATCTCGGGGCATCACGAAAGTCTCCCCGACGGGGTAGGCGCGAGCTTTGGTGCACATGTGGTGGACGTAGAGGTCGACCCCGAAACGGGGCGGACCACGATCTTGCGTTATCTTGTCGTGCAGGATGCAGGACGCGCGATCCATCCCTCCTACGTCGAAGGGCAATATCAGGGCGGTGCGGCGCAAGGTATCGGCTGGGCGCTCAACGAAGAGTATGTCTATGACGACAAGGGGCGGCTCCAGAACTCTGTCTTCCTTGATTACCGCGTGCCTTTGGCATCGGATCTTCCCATGATAGACACCGTGATCGTCGAAGTGCCCAACCCCGGCCATCCCTATGGCGTGCGCGGTGTGGGCGAGACGGGAATCACGCCGCCGCTTCCTGCTTTGGCGAACGCCGTGCGGGCGGCAACCGGCGTGCGGATGACGCATCTTCCGATGTCGCCGTCCAAGGTGCTGGCGGCGCTCAAGGCACGCTGATGGGGATACTCAAGGTCCACCTCTGGTCCGGACTGCGCCGTTTTGCAGAGGGCGCAGAACAGGTCGAGGTCGAGGCGACCACGATCGGCACCATGCTCGATGGGCTCAAGGCAGCCTATCCAGGACTGGCCCCGATCATTGATGCAGGTGTCTCGGTTGCCATTGATGATGAAATCGTCAATGGGAGCCGACACCGTGCACTTGCGCCGGAGAACGAGATTTTCATCCTGCAAAAGATCAAGGGCGGCTGAGGCTTAAACAGTCGGTTTCCAAGGTGTCGCGTTGTCTATAGAGAGTGCGACACCCAGACCCAATAAATCGAGCCTTTGCCGTGACCCCGACCGAACGCCTGCACGCTATTTTCGAGCTGTTCTCCGAAGTCGAAGCCGATGGGCGGCCTCTCGATGCGGTGACTTCGGCATGGTTCCGTGCGCAGCGTGGACTTGGTGATGCGGACCGCGGAGCGATCCTTGGGGCGATCTATGATATCTTGCGCCATCGGGGCCGATTGACGTGGTGGTGCGAACGGCTTGGGCGCGATCCATCGGCTCGCACACTTTTCATCACTTGGCTTGCATTGATTGAACGTAGGTCGGTGGATCAGATCACCGATCTTGTTGGTGATCCCGATCATATTCATCCACCGTTCCTCGACTCGCTTTCGGGCGCATCGCTTGATCATCCTGAAATGCCCGAAGGCGTGCGGCTTGAATGCCCTGAATGGGCTCTTGAACCTCTCAAGGCGCGGTTTGGCGCTTCGTTCGCGAAGGAAATGGAGGCGACACTTTTGCCGCCCGCGGTCGACTTGCGGGTCAATCCGCTTAAGTCCGATGTCGCAAAGGTTTTGGGCGCGCTCAAAGCGATGGGGCTTGATGCCCAACCGATGCCGCTTGCCGAAAACGGCATCCGCGTGTCGCAGAGATTTTCCTTTGCCAAACTTAATGCATTGAAAACAGGCGGAGTGGAAATCCAAGATGAAGGATCCCAGCTTGTCGCCGCGCTTGTGGACGCAAAGCCAGGCGATCGCGTCGTCGATTTTTGCGCAGGGGCAGGGGGCAAGACGCTCGCCGTTGCGGCGCAGATGAACAACAAAGGACGGATCATCGCCTGTGACGTCAGTGAGGGACGGCTCAAACGCTGTGCCGAACGGCTCCGTAACGCAGGTATCCACAATGCGGAAACGCGGCTTTTGTCGAGCGAGAGCGATAAATGGATCAAGCGCCACAAACTTGGGTTTGACCGTGTTCTCATTGACGCGCCCTGTAGCGGAACAGGCACGTGGCGGCGGAATCCCGATACCCGTTGGAAATCGCACGACGCGGGTGGGCTTGAAAGCCTTGTCGCGTTGCAGATCCGCATTCTGGCGAGTGCCGCGCGGCTTGTGAAACCGGGGGGCCGTCTGGTTTATGCCACCTGCTCTATGCTGCCCGCCGAGAATGAAGACCAAGTGGCCAAGTTTCTAGCCGCCTTCCCCATGTTCAAACCAGTGCCGCTCTCGGAGGTATCACCCAAGTTGTCCCAAGCAGTGGGCGGCGCGTATTTGTCTCTGACCCCCGCGCAACACGGGACGGACGGCTTTTTTGCCGCCGTCCTCGAGCGAATTGCCGAACCGATCAGCGCTTAGGCTTTTTCGGGAAGGGCACACCTTTGGTGGTGAATTTCTGCGGACGCGAATTCGGGCGGCCCGCATTCTTCTTGATCGCGGTTTTCAAAGCGCCGACAGGCTGATGCACGGGAACCAGCTGATCCGGACGCGGTCCGATAAGGTCGGCACGCCCCATGGATTTGAGCGCCTCGCGCAAAAGCGGCCAGTTATCGGGGTCATGATACCGAAGGAACGCTTTGTGCAGCCGTCGCTGGCGACCACCGCGCACGGTTTCAACGGCTTCGCTTCCACCGCGGCGCACGCCTTTGAGTGTGTTGACGCCCGTGTGATACATCGCCGTCGCGGTTGCCATCGGAGAGGGCAGGAACGTCTGGACCTGATCAGCGCGGTAACAGTTCTTTTTGAGCCAAAGCGCGAGGTTGAGCATATCCTCGTCGGTGGTTCCGGGGTGGGCCGCGATGAAATAGGGGATCAGGTAATATTTCTTGCCTGCCTTGGCGGCTGCGGCGTCGAACATTTCCTTGAACCGGTCGTAGGTGCCGATCCCCGGTTTCATCATCACATCAAGCGGACCGCGTTCCGTATGCTCGGGCGCGATCTTGAGATAGCCGCCCACATGGTGTGTCACGAGCTCTTCGATGTATTCGGGGCTCTTGACGGCAAGGTCATAGCGCACCCCTGATGCGACCATCACGCGTTTGACGCCATCAACTTCGCGCACCTTGCGATAAAGACGGATAAGATCATCGTGCGAAGTGTTCAGGTTCGGACAGATGTCGGGAAAGACACAAGAGGGAAGACGGCATGCCGCCTCGATCTTGGGGTCTTTGCAGGCCATGCGATACATATTGGCGGTTGGACCGCCGACATCCGAGATGACGCCCGCAAAACCAGGTGTTTTGTCGCGGATGTTTTCAATCTCGCGCAGGATCGACCCTTCGGAGCGGTTCTGGATCACGCGGCCTTCGTGCTCGGTGATCGAGCAGAAGGTGCAGCCTCCGAAACAGCCACGCATGATCGTGACCGAAGTTTTGATCATTTCGTAGGCGGGGATCTTGGCTCCGAAATAGGAGGGATGGGGCACCCGCGCATAAGGAAGATCATAGACCGCATCCATTTCATCCGAAGACAGCGGGATCGGCGGCGGGTTGAGCCAGAGGTCACGATCACCATGCCGTTGCACCAGAGGACGCGCGTTTCCGGGATTGGCTTCGCGGTGAAGAACGCGAGACGCGCGAGCATAGGCCTCTTTGTCGACCTCTACGGTTTCAAAAGAGGGTAGGCGGATCACGGTTTTTCCTGCAACACGGCTCGCCGCCTCGTCGGAGGACTCGAGATCGTCTGCGGGAAGTTCGGTGTAATCCTCGGGCACAGGACGGAATAGCGCGACACCGCGGATATCATCGAGGTCCTTGGGTGTTTCGCCTGACGCAAGACGGTTCGCAACTTCGATTACGGCACGCTCTGCGTTGCCATAAAGCAAGAGGTCGGCCTTGGCATCGGCGAGGATCGAACGACGCACCTTGTCCGACCAATAGTCATAATGCGCGATACGGCGGAGCGAAGCCTCGATCCCGCCAAGGATCACGGGAACGCCTTTATAGGCCTCTCGGCAACGTTGAGTATAAACAATGGTGCAGCGGTCGGGTCGTTTGCCGCCTTCTCCGCCTGCTGTATAGGCGTCATCCGAGCGGATTTTTCGATCCGATGTGTAACGGTTCACCATCGAGTCGAGATTGCCCCCCGTCACGCCGAAAAACAGTCTTGGCCGTCCAAGCGCTTTGAACGGCTCGACCGAGTTCCAATCGGGCTGTGAAATGATCCCGACTCGGAAGCCTTGGGCTTCGAGAAGACGCCCGATGAGCGCCATTCCAAAGCTGGGGTGATCGACATAGGCGTCACCCGTCACAAGGACGATATCGCATTCTGCCCAGCCAAGGCGCGCCATTTCCTCCTGATTCATAGGTAGGAACGGGGCGGCACGGCCGCCGGCATACTTTGGGGCAGTCATCTGGTTCATGATATTCGGGGAGTTCGCAGCTAGAAAAATCTATCGTCAGAATAACATAAGCGCCGATTGAACTCAACGGAGGCTCTTGAAGCGTGCCGTAGCGAAATCAGTTTCCTTTTGTGTGCCTTTCCGCAGCCAGAGCGAGACCATGCGCCACGGCGGTAAAGACCTCGGACGTTTCACTTTTGGCGTGGGGGAAAACGGTGGCGACATTGTTTCGAACGATGTTCATCATGCTTGAACCGCCGACATAGACCACACGATCAATGGTTTGGGGTGGAACGCCCGCCATTCGTACGGTCTCCAAAGCACAGTCCGCAATTTCGGCCCCGAACGATCCAAGATCGCGCAGGATATCCTCGACGCCGAGTGTGACGCTCAGTGCCTTTTCTACGAAGCCAAGATTGATGCGGCCCGTTTGGTCCATATTCGCGGCGATTTTTCCCGCTTCGACTGCATAGGCGAGCTCATGACCCAGATGCGCCTCCAGAACTTCGGCGAGACGCGCGAAAAGCTGTGGCTCTTCTGCAAGTCTTTCCCATTTCCGCACGTCGCGAAGAAGCTGGGGCCCGTAGACGAACGTGATCTTTTCCCAAGTCGCCAGATCCTGAAACACGGACCGAGGAGCGGTATGCCCACCCGCGCCAATCTCGTTGCCGATGGTCGCCCCATAACCCAAAAGGGGCATGACATGTGCAAGGCTAAGGGCACGGTCGAAGTCTGTGCCTCCAAGGCGGATACCTTGGCTAGCAAGGACCCGCATTCCGTTCTCGTCCTTATCGCAAACCGTAAAATCCGAGGTGCCGCCCCCGATGTCGACAATCAGAAGCCGCCCGTGGCCCCCCACAGCGAGGGCTGCGGCCTCGGGTTCGGCGAGGAACGAAACCGATTTGAAACCAGCGAGGCGATAGGCCTCTTCAAGATCAATAAGCGCCTGCGCGTTACGCTCTTCGGACGCGGAGTGAAACCGCACGGGGCGGCCCGAGACCACGTGGTCGTAGGTTTGATAGGTGGTGGCTTCGGCCCGTGTTTTGATCTCTTTCAGAAAGAGCCCGATCACTTCGATCAAAGTCATTTTCTGATTTAGGAACTGACGCTTTTCTTGGGCGAGCGGGGTGCCGAGAATGGACTTCAAAGACCGCATGAAACGCCCTTCGGTGCCACCTGTCATCGCGCGCGCAGCCGTCTGTCCGAAGAGCATTTCACCAGAACCGAAGTCAAGAAAAACAGCCGTCGGCAAAGTGCTTGCCCCATCCTCGAGCGGGATCACCCAAGGCTTGCCGTTAACCGTCACTGCCGCCGCCGTGTTCGACGTTCCGAAATCAAGCCCAAGTGCCGCCATCTCAACCCCCTCATCAAAGAGTGCGGAGATAATTCGAAGGCGCTGGCTTTGCAACTCTTGGACGGTGTGCGAAGCCAGCGCCCAATAAAAAAAGCCGCGCAAAAGAATCGCGCGGCTTTTCTAAAATAGTGTCGGGATCAGTTGACGATCGTTGCCTCGGTCGCTGCGCGAAGTTCTTCTTCGGTGACGCCATCGGCCAGTTCCACGATCCGGAGGCCGCCTTCGACGACATCTAGAACACCGAGATTGGTTATGATGCGATTGACGACGCCTTTGCCCGTCAGAGGCAAGGTGCAGGACTTGAGAACCTTGGACTCTCCGTGCTTGTTGGCGTGGTCCATGACGACGACGACGCGGCCGACGCCCGCAACAAGATCCATCGCGCCGCCCATCCCTTTGACAAGCTTGCCGGGGATCATCCAGTTGGCAAGATCGCCGTTTTCGGAAACTTCCATCGCGCCAAGGATCGCAGCAGCAATCTTGCCGCCACGGATCATACCGAAGGATGTCGCGCTGTCGAAATAGGCAGTGTTGGGAAGCTCTGTGATGGTTTGCTTGCCCGCATTGATAAGGTCGGGGTCCTCCTCGCCCTCATGGGGGAAGGGGCCCATGCCCAGCATGCCGTTTTCGGATTGGAGCGTCACCTCGACGCCTTCGGGGATGAAATTGGGAACGAGCGTCGGGATCCCGATCCCAAGGTTCACATAGGTGCCGTCTTCAAGCTCCAGCGCCGCGCGTGCGGCCATTTGATTGCGGTCCCAGGCCATTATGCGGACTCCTTCTTGCGCGTGGTGCGCTGTTCGATGCGCTTTTCATGCTCGCCTTGAATGATGCGGTGGACATAAACGCCAGGAAGGTGGATGTGATCGGGATCAAGCGATCCGGTGGGGACGATTTCTTCGACCTCGACGACACAAACCTTGCCGCACATGGCGGCTGGCGGATTGAAGTTGCGCGCGGTCTTGCGGAAAATCAGGTTGCCCGTTTCATCGGCCTTCCACGCTTTGACGATGGAGAGATCGGCAAAGATACCCTCTTCAAGGATGTAGTCCTGACCGTTCCAGGTTTTGACCTCTTTGCCTTCGGCGATCACGGTCCCGACGCCCGTTTTGGTGTAAAAGCCCGGAATACCTGCGCCGCCCGCGCGCATGCGCTCGGCCAATGTGCCTTGGGGGTTGAATTCGAGTTCAAGCTCACCTGAAAGATATTGGCGCATGAATTCGGCGTTCTCGCCGACATAGGACGACATCATCTTTTTGATTTGGCGCGTGGCAAGCAGTTTGCCCAAACCGAAATCGTCGACACCCGCATTGTTCGAAGCGACTGTAAGGTTTTTCGTGCCGCTTCTGACGATACCGTCGATCAAAAGCTCGGGAATCCCGCAGAGGCCGAAACCGCCTGCAGCGATCAACATTCCGTCGAACAAAAGTCCCTCGAGGGCCTCGTCCGCTGATGAATAAATCTTCTTCATGGTTCTCCCTGACTGTTCTGGGCGCAAAGCTGACCAAAGCATGGTCATTTGATCGATCCGATCTTGCATGACTCGGGGGGAACCTTCTATTCGTGGAAATACGTATATCGTTACGTATTGATAGGCCCTGTGATGTCGCAAACCCAAGACCTTGAAAAACTCGCGTTCTGGAATGCGCCCGATGCGACGCTTGTGCTTGAATCCCGCGTTATCGTCGCCGCGAACCTTCAGGCCGAAGCGGTTTTCGGCTGGTCGCCCCATGATCTCATCGGTCAGTCGATCCGAATACTTTACCCTAATTTGACGGACTATACCGTCATCGGGGCGCGGGCGCGAAAAGCGATGACCAAGACCAAAATCTATCGTGATATGCGTTTCATGCGGCGCAAGAATGACCAGATCGTCTGGATGGAGGGTTGCGGGAGGGCTCTGGATCAGGAGGATCCCGAACGTTGTTCGATATGGACCTATCGGCCGATCAGCGAAGAGCGCCCCAATGAAGGTATCCTTACTCTCGCGGAGAAACGGGTTGCGCGGTATTTGATCAGCGGGCTGACGAGCAAGGAAATTGCCCAGAATATCGGCTGTTCTCACCGCACAATCGAAGTGCACCGTGCAAACATGATCCGCAAGTTCAACGTGCGGAACAGTTTCGAACTTGTGCACCACCTTTTGACGGGTGAACTTTCCTTGCGGGGTTAATCGTCGGTGGCGCGCCACTCTTTGTAGCGGATCACCATATTGCCTCCGATTTCCTGAAACGGCTGCGGAGGAAGCAGCTTGGGGCGGGTTTCGCGATCGAAGTAGTCTGTGATTTCACTCCGAAGCCCCGTGGCTCGCTCTGCCGCAGCAATCCCTGTGAGGGTCCCACGCGCTGTGCCAAGCCCGTTCTGGACGCAGGCGGAAAACACCCCATGATCAAGTTCTTTTGCAACCGATACGCTATTGGTCGACAGGCAAAGATGTCCCGACCAAGCGTGCTCCATCTTGATCCCCGCGAGCTTGGGAAATCTCTGCTCGAATTTCCGCTGCATCACCTTTGCGGCGCGGGCGACATGCGCATCCGTGATCGCCATATTCGGTTTGAGCGTTGTGCAAGTCCGCGTGACGATACGATTGCCGCCCTGTCCCGTGTCAATGCGGCGCACAGTTGTTCCCATCGGGTCCGAGGGGGTGACGCCCCAACGGCTATGGCCTCCGAGTGTTCTGATGTCCTGCGGCGAGAGTTCGGGCGTCATGACCGCATATAGAAAAATCTGCATCAAGCGCCCGCGCTCGAACCCGAAGGATTCAAGATGGCCGTTCACGCTCAGGATCACCTTTGGTGCTGTAACCCTGCCTTTTGCGGTTCGGACGCACCAGTCTACGCCCTCTTTGGCGAAAGAGGTGACACCGCTGTTTTCGAAGAGGGCAACACCATCGCGAAGCAGGCCCGCAGCTAGGCCGCGCACGTAACCAGCAGGTTGGAGCATTACCGTTCCCGGCGAATAGAGCCCTCCGATATAGTGACGCGATCCGGTAATCTCCTCCATCTGTTTTTGGTCGAGGATTTCGCTGGGCTCGCCAAGCTGGGCGAGATGTTCCGAATATGTTTTGTTGTGATCCGCTGCAGTCTGGCTCGCGGCTCCGTTGATTTTGCCCATCGGCACAAAATAGTCGGGGCTAATTTCGTAGTCCTCGACCGCGTTGCGCCCGAAAGCAATGGCTTGTCGATTGAGACGGATCACCTCACGGTCGTCGCCCGCGCCCGCATAATCGTCAGACACGAGATCATGCGGCAGGTCGATCATGAAACCCGAGTTCCGACCGCTCGATCCATAAGCGACACGCGTGGCATCGAGCACCGCAACGCGAAGGCTCGGATCGATCTGAATCAGGCGGCGCGCGGCCGACAAGCCCGCAAACCCCGCACCTATGATGACGACATCTGCAGTTTGGTCGCCCTCCAAAGTCGGAAGAGCCTGTTGCGGACCAAGGATCGCGTTCCATGCCGCTTGCCCTTTGAGATCAGGCAAGCGTTTTGCAGTGTATCGGGTCAATCCACAGCCTCGTCATGATCGTCCGCAAGATCGACCCAGATCGTTTTAATCTGGGTATATTGGTCGTGCGCATGAATCCCGTTGTCGCGACCACCGAAGCCGCTGGCTTTGAAACCGCCGAATGGGGTCGAGATGTCCCCTTCGCCAAAGCTGTTAACCGTGACGGTTCCCGCGCGGAGAGCCCGTGCGCCGCGGATTGCCCGTTTGACATTGGCGGTAAAGATCGACGCAGCTAGGCCATATTCGGTATCGTTTGCCAAAGCTATAGCTTCGTCGAATGTCTCGACGGTGAGGACAGAAAGCACGGGTCCGAAGATCTCTTCACGGACATGCGCGGCGTTGCGGTCGGTAATGTCCAGAATTGTCGGCTGCACAAAGCCGTTTTCTGCTTTGCCGCCAAGGAGGATCTTTTGCCCTGAAAGATACCCGCTGACTTTTTCGAAATGGGCGGGGGACACGAGAGCACCGACGCGATTTGTCGGGTCAAGCGGATCACCCATCGGCCATTCGCGGGTGTGGGCGATGATACGCTCGATCAATGCGTCCTTAACGCCCGATTGAACGATCAGACGCGAAGCCGCCGAGCAATTTTCGCCCATATTCCAAAAAGCACCGTTCACAACATGAGCGGCAACGCGATCAAGATTCTCTGCATCGTTCAGGACGATGGCGGGGTTTTTGCCCCCCATTTCAAGGGTGACTTCCTTGAGATTGGACTCGGCTGCGTATCGAAGAAAACGGCGACCTGTTGCGGTCGACCCTGTAAAGGAAACCGCGTCCACATCCATATGACGCCCCAAGGGTTCCCCAACGTCTGCGCCGCCGCCTGTCACGACATTGAAAACACCGGCGGGAATGCCCGCCTCGTAGGCGAGTTCGGCAATGCGCAAAGCGGTGAGAGAAGTTTCCTCGGCGGGTTTGACGATGATCGAACACCCCGCAGCAAGGGCAGGCCCGATTTTCCACGCAAGCATCAGGAGGGGGAAGTTCCAAGGGAGTACCAGCCCCACAACGCCGACGGGTTCGCGCACCACCATTGCGATGTGGTTGTCCGAGGCGGGTGCCACCTGATCATAGATTTTATCGATGAGTTCGGCGTGCCATTTGATGCAGTTCACCGTTTCGGGAAGGTCGACCATTTCGCAGTCGTAAATGGTTTTCCCGCTGTCGAGGCTCTCGAGAACAGCAAGCTCGCGCGCATTGCGTTTGATCAGTTTGGAGAGCTTGATCAAGATTTCCTTGCGTTCCGAAGGGTGGAGGCGCGACCAGCGCCCGTCTTCGAAAGCATCTCGGGCTTTCTCGACCGCGAAATCTACATCCGCCGCTGCACATGCGGCGATCTCTGCGATCTTTTCGCGAGTGGCTGGGTTCACAGAGGCAAAGGTTTTGCCAGAAATGGCAGGTCTAAAGCTCCCGTCAATAAAGGCTTGGGTCGGCGGAGTAAGGGCGGCAGCGATCGCTTTGTATTCTTCAGTGGTCAAAAGTTCGGTCATGCTCGGGCCTCTGCTTCGATCTGGGCAACGGTACGCTTCAACACGCGCACGACCTGCTCCAATTGGCGTTTGTCGTCTTTGTTTAAGGCTTTTAGGGGCGGACGGGGCGGGCCCGCATAATTGCCCGCCATTTCGCATCCGTGTTTGATGCACTGGATGAACTTGCCGCCCTGCTCCAGAACACGCATCAGCGGCATCATTGCAGACATGATACGACGACCTTTGTCAAAGTTGCCCTCGACCACACAGGCACGCCATAGCGCAAGATGCTCTTGGGGAAGGAAATTGGAACCGCCACACACCCAGCTTTGTGCGCCCCATGCAAAGAACTCGAGTGCTTGGTCATCCATGCCGCATGACATCTGGATATGGGGGTAATCGCGCGCCAAGAGGTGAACACGGTTGATATCCCCCGAGCTTTCCTTGATCGCGCAGAAATTCTTGCTCCGTCCCACACGGTCGAGAAACTCTTCCCCCATGTTGATGCCCATACGACCGGGGTAGTTATAAAGCATGATAGGCAAATCGGCAGCGCGGTCGATGGCAAGAGCGTTAAGGGCATTTTCCATCTCGGTCGGAACCGAGTAGGGAGGCGAGCCGACGAGAATGCTATCCGCACCGATTTTGGCGGCGTGTTCGGCCATAGTGATCGAGTCCTCGAGACGGATCGCCACAGTGCCGACCATCAGATGCACGCGGTTGCCGATGATATCTTTTGCAAAGGTCGCCATCTCCAACCGCTCCTTCATGGATTGGGCATAGTATTCGCCCGTGGAGCCGCCGTTGATGATCCCGTGAACGCCCGAAGCGATCAGATACTCGATATGTGCGGCAAAGGCCTCGCGGTCGATGCTCCCATCTTCCCGATGCGGGGTGATGGCAGGGGTATAGATGCCCTCGAACTTCATGAGGTTCCTTTCTCTCGTTGCCGAACTGGAGGTGTTCCAAGCTCGAACTGCATGGGGGTGGGGCTGACAAAACGCTCGATCTCTGCGCGGGACAGTTCCCAATGGGCAATCGCAAGCGCCGCAGCGCCATCGGCGTCACCCATTTCGATCAATTCGATAAAGCGATCATGCTGGTCGGCGGCTTCGGTGCGCTGATCGGCAAGCGCGCGATTGGCAGGATTATAGAAGGTCATCCCGATCCGGGTGTGGTCGATCAAGAGCCGCCGCAGGCTCGGGGTCAGATACTCGTTATCGGCCATCTCGCCGATGATTGCGTGGAAACGTTCATTCATAAGAGCCCGCTCTGCTGCATCACCATCACGAATTGCTTTGCGAAAGAGGGTTTGCGTGTCTTTGAGCCGCATGATCTGGGAAGGCTTTGCGTTTTCGGCCGCAAGGCGCGAAACAGCGGCATAGATCATGGGCGCTGCCACAAAAAAGTTGCGCAACGTCTTGTGCGTCATCGGTGCCACCTGAGCACCGCGGTTCTGGTGAAGAACGATGTAATCTTCACCGGCAAGCTGCCGCAGTGTCTCGCGCAGGGGAGGGCGGGACATGCCGTATTCCTCTGCCAACTGGACTTCATCTAGATATGCGCCGGGCTCGAGATCTTGGGTCAAGATCCGTCGGCGTAAGTCGGAAAGGCAATTCGTCTTTTTATTCATGGGTCGTTCCGACATGAGGCATCCCCGCTCTGTTAGGATCGAGTCGCGCAACTTCGATCCGCCCCATCTTTGTAGGCTAAAATAATTATCTTTGTCTACAATTTTAGTTTATTAGACGTAGGCTGCATGAGAAAAAGCCCGCCGCGTGGTGCGCGGCGGGCTCTGTCACGATTTTATGATCATAAAACCAGTTTGTTACCCTGGATTATAGACACGGTTCGCCTCTGGGTCTTCGGTTTCGTAAGGCAGCGCATCGAGTGCATCCCAAAGAGCTTGCGGTATTTCCATGCTTGCCCATTCAAGGGTCTGGGCGATGCGCTCGGGCTTGGTAACGCCGAGCATGGTCGACGTCACGGAAGGCTGTCGCATCGAAAACTGTAGGGCAACCGCCCCAGGAGAGACGCCGTGTTGAGCGCAAAGCTCCTCGATGCGGCGCACCGGTTCGAGCGCGTTCTGATCCGCGTCCTGATAAGTGACCTTCTGTGTCACGGCGCTCCCTTTTGCGAGAACGCCGCCTGCGAACGGGGCAGCGTTCAATATGGCGATGCCTTGTGCGTGCGCATAGTCGAACATTTCGACCGCCGAACGGTTAAGAACCGTCATGCGATTGTGGCTGATCAAAGCGTCGAAGGGATAAGCGCGAAGTATCGGGAACATGATGTCGATACGACCCATGGCAAGCCCGACCGCATCGACAAGACCTTCTTCTTTGAGCTTAAACAACTCGTCCAGAGCGCCGCCCTCTTTCGTGATCTCGGTGAGGTCCCGCGCATGTTCGGGATCGTGAAGGTGCAAGAGGGGAATGCGGTCAAGACCAAGACGGGCAGTGCTTTCCTCGAAGGACTGGCGCGCTCGTGCCGCATCGAACCGACGCGTTTCCATGTCGCGGTCAAGCTTTGTCGAGAGCACGAAGCCTTGGGGGAGGCCGCCGCGTTCGCGAATGACCTGACCGATCCGTTCTTCGCTTCGCCCGAAACCATAGTTGTTCGACGTATCAAGAAGGTTTGCAGGTCCGTCGAAAACCGCCCGCACCGTTTCGCGTGCCCGCTCTTCGCTTACGGAATATCCATAGGTCTCGGGCATATCTCCGAGACCAGAACCGCCGAAACAGATCGGCGTTACGCTGAGCCCCGTTGATCCGATAGGTTTCTTTTGCATCATATGTCCTCCCTTGGGCATCGCGATCAAGGACGAAGCCGCCGTCTGGGATGCCCTCGCTTACATGTTCAAATTTGATCTTGATCCAACTTGAAGACAAGCAGAAAGCCAGAAGTAGGCTAGGCCGCCTTCTTCCAATTGACGGGAGTCACATAGACGACGTTGTCGCCCGCTGCGACCATGACTTCACCATCCTGAACATTGATCTGGAGCTTCATCGTCCGATCCGCCAATACGGCAAGAGAGGTCATCTCTGGATCAGACAGGAAGAAAACAGCGAGATTGTCGAAACGCGTGGTCTGACCTTGGATTTTGTCCCACCAGACTTCTGCGGCTTTGCCACCGTAGGCATAGACCAGAACCTGACGGGATTTGCTACAGGACTGCCGGATCACCTTTTCACTCGGAAGACCAAGCGACACCCAAACCTCAAGCTCTCCACTGAAGCTTTTTTGCCAGATGTCGGGCTCGTCATCGGTCGACAGACCTTTGGTCATTTCCATCTGTTCATGCGCATTCAAGGCAAAGGCAACCAATCGCAGCATCATCCGCTCGTCTGTTTCCGAAGGGTGCTTTGCCACGGTGAGCTTGTGCGTTTCGTAGTAATGGCGGTCCATATCCGAGACGGACATCTCCACTTTGTAAATCGTCGCTTTCTGGGCCATCACGGTCTCCGTGTCTGAGGCGCTGTTCGGGGCCCTGTTACGCTTATCGGAAAGCGATTACCAATCTTTCACGCAAAGAAAGTTTTTACGAGCCGTGACAACGGACATCTGCGTGTCTTGTCGCTAATAGGAAAACACTGCGAGAGTGATGCGGGAGACCCGCTTGTCATGTCCAAAGTCAATGTTGATCGTCCACGCGGCAAGATCCCCTTGGTGATCGGCACAGGCGTCGGTGGAAAAACTGTCAGAAGTCGGATCATACCCCACTGGGACGCGGCCCAAAAGACGAATAACCTCGCCGCGTGTGAGACCGACTTTCAATCCAGAAGGGGTGGTCCATGTCGGTGAAGTTGAGGACATACTGACAATCTCATCTTCAAAAATATCGATAGTCAAATCGACCAAGGTAAGACGATCGATTGCCATGTCGGAGCCTGGAACAGGCTCGGGCGAGCCGAGTTTGCCCAACATGCTCAAAGGATCACCCAAGCGTAGTCCGCCAAGACTGAATTCTGACGGCGACAGGCAAGTGTCGATATAGGTATCGCGAAGTGTCGATGACGACGTCGGCTCGACAAGATTAGACACCCAAGACAAGGAATATTGATCCCAAGACTGGTTTGCTGCCGCTTTGAGGTCGTAAAGCCCCCCTCCAAAACCATAGGTCACTGTTTCGGGTCGGCAATCGAAATACGCTACCTGTTCGCCCAAGTGCGTCACCTCTATCCAGCCGAAACGTCTTGGCTCCTTTTGGGCTTCTTCGTCGGAAAACGGCCGGTCGAAACCGCCACCAACGCTATAGGAATAGTCACCATTATAGAACGTGACTTTCTCGTGGATCGACCTGCCCAAACCGGACCAAGGTTCAAAATCGACCCGCTCAATAGAGCTCGATAGCTCGAGCTCAGGGGCGCTCCCGACCGATCCGTAGGAATATGAGACATTGCGGTCGTCAAAACAAACCGCAACCTCGGTGTTGCGACCTTCTATTTGGCAGGTGGTAAAGGGCTCGGTGCCTTGGGGACAGTCAGCAAAAACTTGGGTCGTAAAAAAGACCCCGATATGCACCATACCGATAAGCCGCGTCCCGACCATTCTCATCATCCTTTTCGGCTGAAACTCGGTCATGTGAATAGTGCGCGGCTCTGCCTCATACTCAAGTCTGAAAATCTTCCGTTCGTTGGATCGTCGCTAGCTTTCGTTCAAAATCCGCTTCAGAAGAGTTCCTGTCAAAGGCTTGATGAAAACGTCATTCGCACCCGCTGCCACGAAGCGGGCATGAACGCCCGGATCAAGCGCGGCCGTCAAACCTATGATATTCGCACTGGGTAACCGCGCTCGAACTAAGCGGGCAAATTCGGCGCCGTCTCCATCCGGAAGGTTGCTATCAAGGAAAACGAGGTCAGGTTCATACCTTTGGAGTAACTCTGTGGACTGTTTGAGCGTCGGCGCCCAGATCGCGCGCAGTCCGTTCGATTTGAAGAGCGCCATGGTTACTTCAGCCACCAACTCACTGTCTTCAACAAGCAAGGCTGTCTTAAAGACGGGGGCGGGTTCCACGGCTGGCAAGACATCTTGATGGGCTCGCTCGAACTCGAATGTCAAACTAAAAGCCGTCCCAACCCCTATTTCTGTTTCGAATTCTATCCGGCTGCCCAAAGCAGCTGCCAAAGTTTGAGCAATATAGAACCCCAAACCCGATCCCGGCTCTTTGGAAAAAACACCGCAGCTCTCTCTGTTGAACGGATCGAAAAGTTTCTCGCGAAGCGCCAGAGGGATGCCACATCCATCATCTTCAATAGCCACATGAACCTTTAATCTATCTTGCGATAGGTGTTCTGCGTCGATCCTGACCGTGATGTTGCTTGCCCCCGAATGAATGATCGAGTTGCGCAAAATATTGGAAAAAATCTGGAGCAGCAATCGCTTGTCCGTCCTGATCCATAACGCGCCTGACTGCTCGGCCTGCACGTTCAGGGCGAGGTTCCTTTTCTGCGCATCCGGAAGGAACGCTTCGATCAGGTGTGCCACTTCTAGTGACAAGTCGAATTCATCACTCGAAAGAGAACGACTTTCATCCTTTCCGAGGACCAAAGTCATGTCGTCCATTATTTTCAACAATTGATCCGCAAGCCCGTTTAGTCGTGGCAAAACCTTGTCGGGGCCTTCGGGGCTTTGCAAACCCAACTCAATATTCTGTTTGAGTAGAGCCGCAGGATGACGCATTTCATGCGAAATGACCGCAAGCATCAGATTTCGTTTTGCCTCAGCATTTTGCAACGCTTCGTTCGACTCTTTCAAAGCGAGCTGGATTTCGTGAAGCTCGGTCACATCAACTATCGTTCCAAAAAGGGCCATCTTGCCCGAGTATGTATGATCGAGCTTGATAAAGAGCCGAAATAGCTGACCCTTGTGCTTTGGATCAGGCGATCCCAGAAACAACGATTTCTCAATCGAGGTGCCGACCCGGGCCTCCAAAATCGTATTTTCAATTGCTCGTCTTTGGTCTTTCTCCAGACGGTCAAAAAGTGCTGCAAATCCTCTAGCGTCGCTAACACCTAGCATTTTTTGTGCCGAGTGGTCGAACTCAGCAATGTTAAGCTCAGGAGAGTAGAAAAAGAACCCGATCCTAGAAAGCTCCTGTGATTCAAAGAGTTTTTTCAGATTCTTGCGCTGCGCCCTTAATTTCCAATTCCGCTCTACTAGGATCATATCGACAATTGCGATCGTCACGAGACTGAGCGTGGTTGTGACCGATGTTCCGACGAACTCGTCTGTCAGGGCACTGCTCGTAACTAGGTAGGAAATGCTTCCAGCAAGTGTCGCGATGAGCGCTGTGTTTAGATTAAATATGGCCCTGAATAGAAGTGCTCCGATCAAGAATGCCGTATCTGGGATCTGGAAATGCATCTCGAACTTGAGCACGGCAAGAAGAGCAAAGGCGGCAATTGATCCCGGCACAACGAAGAACGATTGCTTTTTCACAGGCAATGTTACGACGATCGCGGAAACAGTGACGACAAGAGAGGCCCCTCGAACCGATTGGGTGAGACTTGCAAGCAAAATCGGCAATGCACTCGAGTCATTGGCCCCGTGGTTCAAGAGTTGGCCAATGGCATAGGTAATGACAACACCCCCGAACCCTCCGACACCGATGATCCCAAAGAGGACAATGATAAAACGCGTGTCATAATTCAGTCGCTCGAAGATTTTTGATTGGCTCTCGACAAGCACAAGGCTGGCTTTGCCCAAACCCAACCCAATCAGCAAGCTGACTGTCATATCTAGGATGGCAAAGAACAAAAACCGGTTTGGGCTACTTTGGTGATCATAAAGTTGAATTGTTTTGGCAAAAATAAATCCCATAGCGAATAGGAAGAGGCCGAACAAAAGGCGTTCTTTAGGAAAGAGATATATAAAAAGGACGAGTATAAGAGCAGAAGCTTGCCCTACAGGTGCAAGTTCAAAAGACAACAAGTGTTCAAAGGGGCGCTCATAAGTGCCGGCATGGACAGACAACAAGAGCGCCAGACCCGCCAGTGCGAGATAAAAGCGCCAGAAATGGAGCGCTATAAATTTTCGCAACTCGACCGCTCTCGGGACCTCGAGAAGGGAGAAGGCAAGCGATAGCGACGGCCTTTGTGGAATATCCATGATGTGTACCCCGTTTTAGGGTAATCACGTTCCATGTTCACAAAAGTTTCAGCGCGATCGCGATTTTTTGTGAAATCCATTTAGGTTGGCTGGTCTCGGCTTGAATGGCATCATTGAGTAGAAAGAGCAGCTTCCGCCCGCTGATGACTTGTCTTCGCAAACCTTTTCCTTGACCGAAGCAGCAATTCGGTAACTTCGTTCCATCAAAGAAAAAGCGAACGATGCAGTAGCACAATTTGATTTACCGGTTTGGGAGCATGGCTCGGGCAAATCTCGTCTCGATCTACTGAAAGATCAGGCTGATTTCTGCTTCACTCAACAATTCCCACTCGCCGGGACGCATACCTTCGGGAAGCGAAAGACCGCCCAGACTTTCACGGTGCAATTCTTCAACATGGTTGCCCGTAGCCGCAAACATTCGACGGACCTGATGATATCGCCCTTCAAAAACGCTGAGCAAGGCTTCGGTTTGCGAAATGACTTCGAGTTTGGCAGGCACCAGCGGCTTGTCCTCGCCCTCTAGCATCATCTGGCCAGAAGCAAATAACTCTCCCTCGGTGCCGTTGAGAGGCCGCGCTAGTTTCGCGCGATAGGTTTTCTTGACGTGCCGTTTGGGGCTTATTATCCGATGCAGAAGATCACCGTCATCCGTCAGAAGCAGAAGACCAGAGGTTTGTTTATCCAGACGACCGACACTCGAAATCATCGGTGTGCGCGACTTCCAACGACGGGGCAATATATCATAGACCAATGCGCCGTCTTCCTTATGTGAACAGGTCATACCCAACGGCTTGTTCAAGAGGATGACCATGCCAGCAACGGGGTCAAGCGGTTCACCATCGACGATCATGCGGGTAGGCAAATCTCGGGTAACAGGAATGCGCTTGGTGACATCGATCAACTCTACACCATCAAGTACAATACCGCCTGCCTTAGCCAATCGAGCCATCTCCTTGCGAGAACCATATCCCATCGAGTACAAAAGTTTATCGACGCGAGAAGCAGTAATTTTGGTCATTCTCAGTGGTTCTTCAATGTGATGATTAGGCCGATTGAATTAAACGACAAACGTTTGGCATCCCGTGCAGCCTTTTGAACCGACGATGCATCTAGAAGCCGCGTTTACCATCCTTGTTGAGTTCATCCAAGATTGGTCAGTAGAAAGCGCGAGAAAACTCGCCTTGATTGTAGCAGGGCAGGGACTCCAGTCACTACCAGAAGTAATAACCTCGAGTGTGCGCAAAGCTCCTTTGCTTCCACAAATTGCCTGTGGCTCATTCATTTTGTTGAGAACGCCGACTGACATGTTCAGCGCTCTTTTGGAGAGATGGGATCCTCTCTCGCCAAGAGAGTGCTGGAGCAATTTCATGGCCACCAGATATGCCCCTCGCCAACTTTCTGATGCTTTCATGGCTGCGGAGTTGGGTTCCCCCAAATGTTGCTTCTGCTGTCGAGTCTCTTGTCGCAGGGCTCTGCAAATTTTTCCGCTCGCCTGAGCTTCCCGAATTATTGAGGGGCCGTCGCCGATCTCGATCTGGGAACAGCCTATTAAGCTGCGCATCAATATTTTCGCCTCCATTGCGGAGTTGGGTTGTCGACTTTGCTAGCCTCGGTTCTGCGCAAGTAAGATACCCTGAGTGACCAGTTCCCGTTCTCGGGGCCTCGGCGCGGAGCACAGTTGTCTCGGGGTGATCAGTGGCTTTTTGAATGCCAAGCAGATGGTCCTGAGCTAGCGACACACTCGAATAGGGCGTGTTGGGCGCGCAAAAATGTCCAAGTAACGTTGAGGTCGCCCAAAAGTATTGAACGTCGCGGTTGCTTTTGAAGGTTCGGTCGCTCTCTTGGCTGAGGGTCATTCAGGCACCTTGGCCAAAGGCGCGAAGAAGGAGCGAGGGGCGACCGCTTAGCGCTTTTCGAGAAAACCTCACCCATTTCGCGCAGTGCGCCTGAGATCATCTTTTGCTGCCCACTTGGCTCGACGCAGGGGAGCGCGGCACAAACGCGGTGCACTCGGAGGTCCTCATCCCCTCTGCGCAGCCCTCAGAAAACGGCCCAATTTGTTCATACTTTCGCAACCCTCGCGGCTCACCTCATTCCATAGAGACCATCAAATGGGAAGGGAAGGCAGCGCGATGAACATCTATGGCTATAATCCGATGGGCGACCTTCACCGCCCTCGAACACCCGCAGACAGGGCGATGTCGCGGCCGCGGCGGGAAGACAAAGGCAATTCGGGCGACATTGCTGCGAAGACGAGCATGACATTGAACGCCCCGCGCGATGTCCCGTCCAGAGCCAACATCAGGACAGGCTGGCGTGAGACACAAGAGACCCTCTACCAGGCCTTGCTCGACATCAGCGCACCGATTGAGCGTGCCAAAGCCCTTGGGCTGCTCTCTGCCGTTTTTGTTAACCCGTGCCAAAAACTGCGCGATGACCGCTTGGCGCAAAGGCGGGCGCTTGGCGATGCGGCGGTTATCGTTGCACTGAAGGGGGCGGGCGTTCCTCTTTTGCGCAAGGCAAAGCCTGACACCTCGGTCTGGGTTGGGGCAATCAGTGGGATTGTGCAGGAGCATCAGAGCGCACGCGTGCAAAAGACCGTCTTTCCATCGGATCGCTTTGCCGAGCAGCACAAGATGTTTGCCTCATTCGCAGCTTACCAGCGTTACGGGGCGCCGACGGAGGCGCGGTTTGAGGTCTGGATGGATCAAGTGGGGCAGGTTCTCTCCCCAGACGGGTTTAAGGGTGGCTTTGCGCGGCTCTCCGAAGCGCTCGAAAATCTTCGCAGGCAAATTGCATCGCATTCGGACGGATCAGCAGAGGTCGTCTTTGTCGGACTGGACGTGATGCCCATGCCAGAGGGGCGCGACTTGACGCTTCGCTCGCACCTGATTGTGCAGCGACAGGGCCCTTTCGAGAGGGAGAAGATCGAGGAGGCGATTGCTCAGAAACTGGGACGTCCCCTGACGCTAATCCAGTCCCCCACGCTCGCCCAAATCGAAACCGCTCTCTTCGGATCAAAGGATATGTTGGCTCTATCTGCATGTGATCCTACGCGGATCGTCGAAGTGGCGTCTTTGATCGAGCGAGATCGGCGCATCGACAGTGCCGATGCTCGCCAGATCGGATCATGGCCTTGTGGCGCTCCTTGTTCGAAAAAGCGTGGAAAAGGCCGAGGAGGCAGAGGACATAGTGGAAGAGGTGATCGAAGACGAAGACGACGAAGAGCAAGAAGGGGAGGAGGTGAGCGACAACACCCCACCGGACGGCGAGCAGCCGGAGAGCAAGCTCAAGCTGAATATCAAGAAAGGCGTTGGCGTGGGGATCTTGCATGGCTCGTTCTTTTACGAGCCGATCGTGCGTATCCAGAATTATGACCCTATGAGCAAAGAGGGCGATGATCTCAAGCGCTTGTCCCAGTGTTTCCCAAGGGAGCAAGTGGAAGAGTTCGAGCGACGACTTGGGCTCTCTTCCAAGCAAGCCAAAGACTTGAACCTTTATTTGAGCGCAGCCGCCACGGAGCTTGCCGAGCTGGGGTCTGCCGACGCCATGTGGCTCGCTCAAGCCATTGTCAGGGCAAT
>JALRIK010000029.1 GCA_023255435.1 Marivivens sp. | reverse complement strand
GATTAGGTTTTCTTACATGGGTGAAGTTATTCAACCGCTCTGAACCGCACTCCCCTTTTGAGGAAACCCCACCTAACAGTTAGGTGAACATTTGGTGCTGGCTTTTATCGTTTAGCCGAAGCGACCTGTGACGTAATCCTCTGTGCGCTTATCTTTTGGACGAGAGAAGATCTCGTTTGTTGGCGCAAATTCGACCATATGTCCCGGACCTCCATCGGAAAGGAAGAATGCAGTGTGGTCAGATACGCGAGCTGCCTGCTGCATGTTGTGAGTAACAATCACGATGGTCATTGACTCTGACAAGTGGCGGATTGTCTCTTCGATGCGAAGCGTCGCCCGCGGCTTCCGGCAACTGCCTTCGTCGAGAGAAGTGCTCGTCGATGATCTCGATGAAGTTGCACATGTCGGTGCCGAGGATGTCGTGCACGTCCTTGGTGCGCTGAACAGCAGCCTGGTTCGACAGCTCGCCCATCAGCACATAGGCGCGCGCGCCGCCGGCCTTGCCCGCTGCACGGAGGTTCTTACAGATTTCAAAGGTTTCAAGCGTGCCGGACTCAATCTCGTTCGAAGCCACGAAAGCCTGATTGTCGGGGAGCGTGTCGACGTTGATCGGCTGGCGGTTCACATAAACCAACGGAACACCGGCCGCCGCAGCAGCATCGGTCATCGCCTGAGTGGCCGAGGTGTCGACGGGGTTCACGATGATCGCATCGACGCCCGACGCAATGAAGTTGTTGATCTGGTCAAGCTGCTTGGCCACGTCGTTCTGTGCGTCTTCGACCTGAAGGTCGACACCGTCCATGCTGTCAGCGGTGGCGATCATGCCGTTACGAAGAACGGTCAGGAAGTTGTCGTCGAACAGAGCCATCGAAACGCCGACGTTCTCTGCCATAGCAGTGGTCGAAAGCAGCGAAGCAAGGCCAGCGGCGATAAGTGTCTTTTTCATTGGTTTCCTCCCAATATGGTGTCCGGCGCACCGTTCATAAGCCGGATTTTTGACCCCCTCCCTATGGGGATCTCTTCCATTCACGCAGGCGTATTGATCTGCGATGAAATGAATTCGAAAGAGCGGTTGATCGCGGTAAACGGATCGGTCAGCGCATGCGTCTCGGGCGAGAAGCATTCATAGGACACAGGGCCGTCGTAACCTACCGCCAAGAGCGCGGCGATTTGCTCGATATTGCCCAGACGGTCGTTTTCATCGACCAGAACACGGTGCTCGTCCTCCATCTCGCTCACGGCGAGGGACGGATCGACGACCGCGGAAATATGGATGATCCCCGTATGCTCGGGATAGATCGGACCATCGTCGGCCAGAGTGTGATGGAACGTGTCATGCACCAGCTTGAACAGCCCTTTCGCACCAAGCGCTTCGATCTCTTCGACAAGCTCGGTTTTCGAACGGAGCGAGGACCGCAAGAACCCGAGCGGCTCGACCAAGGCAACCATGCCCTCGCCTTCGAGCATCGGCTTGATCGCGGTCAAGGCGGTGCGCAGATTGACACGGCGCTCGCCCTCGCCCGTCTGGGTGCCGTCGTTGCGCGGAATGAGGCTCATCGTATGCGCCCCCGCCGCCTTGGCGGTCTTGATGAGCGCAAGCACCTCGTCGGCACGATCTGCGGTCCAGGTGTTGAACGGATAGACTTGGCTTACACCGACAATCTCGAGCCCCATGTCCCGCGCCAGAGCACCTGCCTCGTTCGGGGCCATCCCGTCAAAGAGCGGACGCGCGATGTCGTTACGTACTTCGACGCCATAGCAGCCCAGTGATTTGGCCAGTTCGAGAAACTCGACATACCCGAGATTGGGCGTCGTCATGTGGTTCAATGCGCGTTTCAATTCTATCTCCCATCCGACGAAAACTCCCTCCGCCGGTCTTTGTGCTAGACTGAGAACTGCGGCCGATTCCGTCAATCGGTTGGCGGAATTTCACGCCAAAAATGACGTTTTTTGAAGGCCTAGCGATGACGTAAAAACATCATCCAAAATGCCGCAAATCCGCACTTCCGGTGGGCGAACCCGCGAAATCACTGCAAGCCATTGGATAAAATGGGATTTTGCGCGAAATAACAAAGGCGCAGCCACATTTCTGTAGCCGCGCCTCATCCCGCACAACGTCAATAGCTCTATCTGGCGGTAAAGATCCTGATGGAGAAAGTCAGCAAATTTGACGTTAAACTTTCACACCCTCAAGAGGGTAATGACGCAATGAATTTCTCAAGCTCCGCATCCGCGATCGGCACCAGATGTTCCGCCGCGGGATAGGCCGCCGCATCCACATCCGCCTTGAACTCGCTGAACGCCGCGATCCGCTCCCGCTGGAGCCGATCAAGCTCGGTCCGAAAGTCGCGATAGGTTTTCGCATGGCGCGGCTTGTGCCCACGGGTATAGCCGAGAACGTCCTCGGCAAAGAGATACTGTGCATCTGCATGAGGCCCCGCCCCCATCCCAAGCAGCACAAGATTTGTCCGCTTTGCGATCTCGGCGGCAACGCGGTCGGGCACAACCTCAAGCTCGGCACCAAAGGCCCCAATGTCCTCAAGTGCTTTCACATGTTCGAACACGGCAAGCGCACTCTCGGCGGTCTTGCCGACCGCTTTGAACCCGCCCGTCCACGTCGCTTTGGACGGGATCAACCCCACGTGGCTCACCACGGGAATCCCGTCATCGGCAAGCGCCTTGATGGTGCCAAAGGAGGAGGCGCAGTAAACACAATCCCCGCCGATTTTCATCACGCGGTGCGCAGCCCGCATGTAATCCTCTTGCGTGACCAGCTCCCCATAGAGAAGCCCTACCTGCACAAAACAATTGCCCGCCGCCTCGCGCATCTCGGGCGTCCAAACAGGATCGATGATCGAGAGCATATCGATCCCCGCAGCCGAAGCCGCTGCCGCTTCCTCGACCGTATCGACATAAAGCATCGAAAGCTGCCTTTTGCCTTTCATGCCGCGAATATCCGCGACGGTCGGGCGTTTATGATAGAGCCCCATAGTTCCTCCTTCTGCCGCCTCCACGCGGCGCAAGCCCAGCTTTTTCTCTCGCCAAGAGAGAGCGCTGCGTTAATGTGTTGGCGATACCGATTTGCAATAAGGTCTTATGATGTCTCACCCTTTGCCCGATAACGCCGTTGCGAAACTTGAAATCTGGCCCGATGGGCCGCCGTCCGATCCTGCTGCGGGGCGGACCGAAAAAACCTTTTTCAACCCGCTGGACCCGAGCGAACGCTGGGTGCGCAATATCCATATCCCGACGCTCACCCACATTCCCGCCGAACACCCGACGGGCAAAGCGATGCTCATCATTCCGGGGGGCGGTTATCTCTTTGTGTCCATCGACAACGAAGGCTACCGCATTGCAAACCGCATGAGCCGCGAAGGCTTCGACTGTTTCATCCTGACCTATCGCTGCAACATCCTCCCCGAGGAGGACGCCGAAATCCCTGCCTTTATGGAGCAGTTCTTCGGGAGCCTGCGCGGTGTCGACTACGGCGGAACCGAGCCGCCGACCCGCAATCCGCATATAGAGGGCGGCCGTGTCTTTGCCGAAGAGGACGCGCGGCAGGCCATGCGATACCTCAAAGCGAACGCAACGGCTCTGAACATCGACGCGGACCGCATCGGCGTGGTCGGCTTTTCGGCGGGCGGGGGTCTTGCTGCGCATCTCGCCACTGATGCCCCGTCCGATTGCCGCCCAAAGGCGTCTGCCCCGATCTATCCCGCCTATCGCAAGGTGCCGCTTCCTGCGGACACCTGTCCGATGTTCCTTGCGACCGCGGCGGATGACGACCTCGTGCCGCCCTGCTCGACGACACGTCTGGCCGAGGCATGCCATGCCGCCAAAGTCCCCGTGACGCTCCACCTCTATGGCAACGGACGCCACGGCTTCGGCGGCAAGGTCCAAGGCACCCTGTCCGACCGATGGATGGATGACTTTGTCGCTTGGCTTGCGACTGTCGGCCTCTAGGATCAAGCGGCCCGCATGTTCACGCATCAGATGTCGATGAACACGCGGTCGCCTTCGACCTTCACGGGATAGGTGTTCAGATTGATGCAAGCGGGCGCACGCAAAGCCTCGCCCGTGCGATAGTCGAAGGCCGCATTATGCTTGGGGCATTCGATCTCGTATTCCATCACCAATCCGTCTTCGAGATGCACATCCTCGTGGGTGCATTTGCCGTCGGTGCAAAAGAACTCCCCGTCAGGCGAATGATAGATCGCAAAGGTCTTGCCCCCGTGATCAAACCGGATCAGGTCCTCTTCTTCGATGTCGCTCGTTGCGACCGCATCTACCCAAGCCATATGTCTCTCCCCTTCTGGCTATTTACTCGGCAGCGCCCAAGGCGGCTGCGTGGAACTCTTCTTTGTATGGCTTCGCCGTCTCGGGCAGAGCGCGCTTGAGGAAGTAGTCCTCGTTCTTCATCTGCCGCCAGAGCGCAGGCACCATCTCGGCCAGACCATTCAGGATCGAGGTATTCGGCGCAGGAAGATCGCCTTTGATCCTGTCATGGAGTTCGGGCAGACGATGATAAGGCACCATCGGGAACATGTGGTGTTCGACGTGATAATTCATGTTCCAATAGATGAACCGCGAGATGGGATTCATATAGACCGTGCGCGAATTAAGACGGTGGTCGATCACGTTGTCGGCAAGTCCGCCGTGCTGCAAGAGGCCCGTCATAATGTGATGCCATGCACCAAAGAGACGCGGCAAACCGATGACCATCAGTGGAAGGATCGACCCCATATAAACAGCAAGCGCGATGGTCGCCGCATAGATCAGCACCCAGATACGGGCCACGCGGATCACCTTGGGATACTCGGTCTCGGGGATAAAGGTCGCCTCTTCTTTGTCGACCACGCCCGAGGCGTTCTTGAGCATCCGCGCCCAGCCATTAAGGCTATCGAGGATACCAAAGACGTTGAGCACCAGCTTCATGAACTCGGTCGGGCGCATGATCGCGATCTCGGGATCACGGCCGACGATCACCGTGTCCGTGTGGTGGCGCGCATGGCTCCAGCGCCATGTGTGTGGGTTGCGAACCATACAGAACGACGCAATCTGATAGATCACATCATTCATCCAGCGGGTCTTGAACGCGGTGCCGTGCGAACATTCGTGCCAACGGCTATCCATCGCGGACCCATAAAGAACGCCATAAGCCAACCAGAACGGCGCCGACCACCAGCTCGGCCAGAGCATGATACCGAGCGCGGCAAAGACGATCATCGAACCGAAAAGGATAACCGTATCGCGAATGGCAGGCCCGTCCGAGCGCTGCATCAGCTCCTTCATTTCCTTGCGCGGAATGTCGGTGTGATACCATTGCGCCGCAGCAAGCCCCGTTTCAACGGCGCGGCGGGCGTCCTCGCCCAAAAGCGAATAATCTCGTTTCCCCATGTGATCCTCCTCGGAACTTTGGAGGGAGCATATCTTCGGTGGTTCGGGACGCTAAGTCGGGGGCTGGATCATTCTATCAAAATCTATCATGATAATCCGAAATTTTGATAGGTTCGCATCCAGATGAAACGCCCCACCCTTTCCGACATAGCCCGCGAAGCAGGGGTCGGCGTGGCCACTGTAGACCGCGTTCTCAATGGGCGCGCCAAAGTCAAAGAGGCAACAGCCCTCCGCGTGGCCGAAGCCGCCGAACGGCTCGGGTTTCATGCGCATGGGCTCTTGCGGACGCGGGCGCAGGCAAGCCTTCCCACGATGACCTTTGGCTTTGTCCTGAGCAAGGAAAAGCAACCCTTCTACCAGAACTTTGCCCAAGAAATTCAACGGGCTGTCGCGGAACGGCACGACATCAGAGGCACCGCCAAGATCCGCTTTGTCAAATCCACCAGCCCCGAGGATTTCAGCGAAGAGCTTCGCGCTTTGGCGGGGAGCTGTTCGGCGCTGGCCAGTGCCTCTGTGAACCATCCTCTGGTCACCCAGACCGTCACTGAACTTGCCGCCAAGGGCATCCCGTTCTTCTCGCTTCTCAATGACGTGGCCGAGCCCGCGCGGCACAGCTATTTCGGGATGGACAACATCAAAGTCGGGCGGCTTGCGGCATGGATGATCGCCACCAAAGTGCGGGAGCCAGGAAAGGTCGCGGTCTTTGTCGGGGGGAGCCGTTGGCATGGGCATGTGCTTCGCGAGACGGGATTCGTTAGCTTCCTGCGTGAGAATGCGCCCGAATTCACGCTCCTTGATACCTATGTGAACCTCGATACGCGCCAAGTGACCTATGAGGCGACGCTCGATCTTTTGGAACGGCACGGGGATCTTCGCGCGATTTATGTTGCGGGTGGCGGGATCGAAGGGGCGATTGCCGCGCTTAGGGAAAAGCGACCCGCGGGCAAGGTCACTCTGATTGCCAACGAATTGACCGATGATCGGCGCGCGGCGTTGGCCGATGGCTATGTCACGATGGTGATTTCGACGCCGCTGCGCGAACTCTGCCGCGATTTGATCGACGCGATGATCCGCGTGCGTCAGGGGGACACGAGCCTTCCTACGGGGCGGCGCCTTTTGGAGCCGCGGATTTTCCTTCCCGAGTCTGTCTAACCTTCCCCGCGGGGAAAACGTTCGGTGCGTTTAGATGACGTTAAACCTTCATCAAAGCATATCGGGAACGATCAGGCGCGGATCAAGGAAATGCTGGCCGAAGGTGGGATCGGATGGGTTGCCACGGTCGTTTACCATCATATGCACCAAATCATGGCAGAGCTGTTGAAGCGGTGTTGAAATGACAGTGGTTACATATCCGTCCTGAAGTGCGGCGCGACTCTCGCTCGTCAATTCGTTGACCACGAGTTGAAGCTGCCCCGGCGCGCAGGCTTCGCGAACGGCGGCAATTGCGCCTTCCATCCCGCCGCCCGCCATATAGATGCCGCGCAGCGCGGGATAACGGTCAATGAGATCGTGCACAGCCTCGTAAGTGATCTGCCGGGCTTCGAGGTTGACGATGGAGTCGAGCACACGAAAGTCGGGCGCATTCTCGCGCACGAAACTGCGAAAGCCGACCTCTCTCAGATCGTGGCCGTGCCAGCGGTTGCCGCCGACGAAAATGGCCAGAGGACCGGGTTCGCACACCCCGCGCGTGAGGGTCCACGCCGCAACACGGCCCACTTTCATATTGTTGAGGCCCAGATAGTTACGGCGCACACCTTGGGCAAAATCATTAAGCAAAGAATAGGTTAGCACACCTTTGCCGCGCAGATCCTCGACCACGTTGCTCAGCTTTTGATGGTTCACCGCAACGCTCGCGATGGCGTCCACCTTTTCCCCGAGGGTTGCGATATGTTCGGCAAAATGTTCAGGGGTTTGCGAGGTGGCATAGCGGATGATCGCACGGCCCCGCACATCGGTGCGGGCGGCAACGGCGGCTTCGAGTTCGCGGGCGAATTGTTGATAGAACTCGTGCTTTTCCTTGAGGAGGATAAAGCCGAATTTCATCTCGGGCGCGACGGTGTTGAGACGATGATTGATGAGGCCACGCGCGTGATAGCCGACCTTGTGCGCCGCCTCGGCGATGCGGCGCATGGTATCCTCGCGCACGGTGGAGCGGCCGTTGAGGGCACGGTCCACTGTGGTCACGCTCACCCCCGCTTCGCGGGCGACGTCTTTGACTGTCGGTCTGTTGCTCATACCGCAGTTTTGATCACCGCCCGAAAAGCCGCAACGCCTAAATGAGGGAAACCCTCATTTAGCGTCATTTTCCGCCAAGGAATTTCACCTCTTTGACGTTTTTTGGAAGATGCGAGGTGCGCTGGCGCGTCGGCAGGAGGGTTTTCGGCTCTCCCGGAAGGAGGGTGACGCAGTTGTCGCTATAGACGGTGTCGCCGCCATGATCCCACGTGACATAGAGCGCCGGAAGATCGGAGGTCAGCGTCACAGAACCATCCGCATTCTCGGTTGCGGTGACTTTCGGGTTGCCGAAGTCGTAGGCCTTGGGGCGGAGCGGGAGATAGTAATTTTCGCCCGCGTGACCGTTGCCCATCCACTCGAAGACGATGAATTCGTCAGCGACAAGGGTGCCTTTTCCGATGCGACCGATTTCGATGGCGCGGTCCGTCGGGATCGTCGCCGTGATCGGGGCAAGGTCGCGCATTGCGGTTTTGCCTGCGGTCACAGCGCGGATGCGCAGCGAGATATCTTGGGCCGATGGCGTGTCGTTGATGGCCCAAAGCACGGTATCGCCCGTTTCGGCATCTGGCTGCGCGGTGACGAGGACATCGGCGAAATATCCCTTGGCCATGTAGTGAACGGTTTTCCAACCGCCGCCGTATTCAAGGCTCGCCCAGCTTGCCACGGGCCATGTGTCGTTGATCTGCCAATAGAGCGTGCCCATGGTATGTGGTTTGTTCGCGCGCCAGAATTCGATGGCGGTTTTCATGGCGAGGCCGTGGCTCAGCTGGCTGAGATAGACCATATCCTCGAACCCGTCGGGGAAGCGGAAATAACGGGTGATGGTTTCCACGATACGGGCGTTGCCGCCGATGTTACGCTGGTGCACGTCCATCACCTTGGACGAGACGTTGCGATCTTCGGGGAGGGTGAAGGTCTCGATCAAGCGGTTCGAAGGGAAGGACTGAAATCCGAATTCAGAGCAGAAACGCGGGCGCACGGTGCGGTAATGCTCGAAGTCCTTGGCTTCGTGCCAGACCGACCAGAAGTGCATGTCGCCCGAGGTATCGAGGTGCCAACCGTCTCCGAAGTTGAGCCGCCCGATCGACGGCGAAGACGGCCAGAAGGGCACATCGGGGCGTTCGTCATCGACCACCATTTCAAGTGTGTGGTTGAGACGGTCATACATCGCGAGATAGCGGTCGCGATCAGCCTTGGTTTCCTTGAACCAGCTCAGCGCACCGACAAGTTCGTTGTCGCCGCACCAGACAGCGAGCGAGGCGAATTTCGACAGGCGGCGCACTTGTTGTTCGGCTTCGGTTTTCACAAGGCGGAGCCAGTCGCGGTCGTGGCCGGGATAGGCGTTGCAGGCGAACATAAAATCCTGCCAGACCATAAGGCCCATCTCGTCGCACATGGCATAGAACCAATCGGCCTCGTATTCGCCGCCGCCCCAGATGCGGAGCATGTTCATATTGGCTTCGCGCGCCGAAGTCAGAAGATCGCGGGTCGTCTCGATGGTATCGCGCGAAGGGAGCGCATCGGTTGGAATCCAGTTGGCCCCACGCATGAAAATCTCGCGGCCATTGACGCGGAAGGCAAAGCGCGCGCCGACTTCGTCCTTGTCGGTGATCAGCTCGACCTGACGCAGACCGAGTTTGAAGCTACGGCTTTGCGAGCCAAGCGCGACTTTGACGTCATAAAGCGTCTGGGCCCCGTGCCCTGCGGGCCACCAGAGTTTGGGGTTCTCGATGGTGACGGCAACGGTTGCAGCGCCCGTGCCAGGCCAGGCTTTGACCACGGCCACTTCGGTCTGACCGTTGATGTCGAGCGTGAGGGTTTCTTCCATCGGATCGAAGGCATCGAAATGAGCGGTGACTTCGACCGTCACGGCGTTCGGCTCGTGGGTCTGGCGGACCGAGATGTCATCAAGGCGGAAGCTCTCTACCTCGGACAAGGTCACATCGCCGTAGATCCCGAGCGGAAGGATCGCGATGTTCCAGTCCCAGCCTGCGTGACACTGGGTTTTGCGCAGGAAGTTGGTATAGGGAATGCGGCAGTTGTGCGCGATATAGGGCACTTCGATTTCAGAGGCATTGGCGCGCGCGACGGCTTCGCGACTGTTGGAAGCAAAATGGATCGAGACCGTGTTTTCGCCCGCCTTCAACGCCTCGGTCACGTCAAAGCTATAGCGGATGAACTGGTTCTCGAACTTGCCGATATAGATGCCGTTGACGCGCAGTTCAGCGATGGTGTCGACGCTGTGGAAGGTCATGAAATAACGACCGTTCCCAAGGCTTTCGAGTGCAAAAGAACGGGTTGCGACCCACTCAGCCTCGTGCACCCAATCAAGCGAAACCTCGGTATCGCGCCAATAGGGATCGGTGATCTTGCCTGCCGCCAAAAGCGCCGAATGCACGTCCCCCGGAACCGCAAAGGCCACTTCTCCTTCGATCGCGGCGGAACTTAGCCGCCATTCGCCCGTCAACTTCATCACAATGCTCCCTGAAATCTTTGAGCGCCTGAAAAGCGCCTCTCCTCGGGCGGCAGTGAGCGTCATGTTGGCGCTATCGTCAAGGTCGGAAATCGAAAAATCCAAGCTAGTATATCAGTTAATCGCCGGTGGCTTGGCTTAAAGCTGGATTAAGCCAAGCTAATGTGAAGATCACTTTGTTTCGGTTTTCCCGCACAGTCAGTTTGACTAGGACTTAGGCTCGGGAATTCAGAGGCGCAAAGCGCGAGGGAGGTCAAATGCAGCTTGGACTTGGAAGCTATGCCTATCGGTGGTCCATCGGGATCAAGGATCAGGTGCCCGCACAGCCGTTGACCGCCTTTGACCTTTTGGATCGTGCCGAGGCGATGGGTCTTTCGTTGGTGCAATATGCGGATAACATGCCGCTGCATAAGTATTCCGAGGCGGATCATCATCGGCTTTACGAGGTGGCGCAGGACAAAGGACTTTACCTTGAACTCGGGACCCAGTGTTTCAATGCCGAAGAGGTCGACAATTATATCGAGATCGGCAAGCGGCTGCATTCGAAGATCCTGCGGGTCGCTTTGGACGAGGCGGACAGCCATGTGCCTGTGCCCGAGCTTGCCGAGCAGCTTCGCCCCCGTGTGGAACGGGCGCGCAAGGCGGGAATGAAGATCGCCATCGAGAACCACTTCAACTATCCCAGCCCGCGTATGGTCGAGCTCTTGGATGCTGTGGACGACGATCATCTCGGCGTCTGTCTGGATGTGGCGAATTCGATCTGTGCGAATGAATGGCCCGAGGAAACGATCACCATGCTCGCGCCCTATACGATCAACCTGCATCTCAAGGACTATGAGATCACGCCCGATGTTTACGGTGTGGGGTTCCGCATCCACGGGGTGCCCTTGGGTCAGGGGCGCGCGCCCATTGCGTGGATTCTGGATCAGCTCAAGCACTGTCCCAAGGATATGAGCGTGATTTTGGAACATTGGCTTATGCTGGATCAAGGCGGTCTGGCGGCCGCGATTGCCAAGGAACAACCGTGGCTCGACCAGACGGTCGCCGCCGCCAAGACCTTTGTGGAGGGACGCTGAATGACCGAAGATATCCGCACCAAAAAACTTATCAACGCGCCAGAGGACATCATCACCCATGCGCTTGAGGGGATGATTTCGGCGCATCCCGATTTGCTGACCATCGAAGGAGCGACGGGCCGCGCTGTGGTCGCCAAGGACGGCCCACGCGACGGGAAGGTCGGGATTATCATCGGCGGCGGCTCGGGGCATGAGCCTGCCTTTGCGGGCTATGTCGGGCGCGGTCTTGCGGATGCGGCAGCGGTCGGGAACGTTTTTGCCTCGCCCTCGCCCGAACAGATTATGGACGCGGCGCGCGCGGCAGACGGCGGCGCGGGTGTCATGTTCCTTTATGGGAACTACACCGGCGATGTGATGAATTTCGACATGGCCGCCGAGGAATGCGAAAGGATGGGTATCCCAGCCCGCTCGGTTCAAGTGACGGACGATGTCGCATCCGCCCCCAAGGGCCGCGAAGGCGAACGGCGCGGGATTGCAGGCGACTTCTTTGTTTTCAAGATCGCGGGGGCGGCGGCCGAACATGGCCGTTCGCTTGAGGACTGCTATGCGGCTGCGCTTCATGCAAACGACAATTGCCGCTCTATGGGAGTGGCTTTGACCGCTTGTTCGATGCCGCAGACGGGCAAGCTCAATTTCGAGATCGGCCATGACGAGATGGAAATCGGCATGGGTGTTCACGGCGAGCCGGGAATGCGGCGCGGCAAGCTCGAGACTGCCGACAATGTGACCGACGAGCTGATGGGCGCGATGCTGGCCGATATGCCGTTGAGCGCGGGGGACGAGGTTGCGGTGCTGGTGAACGGTCTTGGGGCCACGGGACCGCTTGAGCTTTATATCATCCATCGCCGCGTGGCGCAGATCCTTGGGGAGCGCGGCGTCAAGATCCACCATTCGTGGGTCGGGGAATATTGCACCTCGCTTGAAATGGCGGGGGCTTCGGTGACACTTCTCAAGCTTGATGACGATCTCAAGCTGCTCCTGGATACGCCGTGCCGCACGCCCGCGCTTACCGTTGCGGGGGCGCTGGAGCCTAAGGGCACGCGGTCGGTGCGGCATCACGCAGGCGCTGTTGCTGGTGACGCCGTGGATCGCGCGACGCTGAAAACCAATGGCAGCATCACGCCCGAAGGCTTTACCGCAATGATGCTGGCCGCCGCCGATGCGATCCGCGCCAACCGTGACTGGCTGTCGGAATTGGACGGGGTCATCGGGGATGGCGACCATGGGGTGACGATGGACATCGGTTGGACCGCCGTGCGCAAAGAGCTTGACGCGCTTGGAGATGCAACGATCACCGAGACCAGCGAGCGCATGGCAAAGGCTTTCCTTGATGCGGTGGGCGCATCTTCGGGGCCGCTTTATGCCTCGGCCTTCCGAGCGGCAGGAAAGGCGGTTTCAGATCGTCTCAACCTTGATGCTGCCGCAATGGTCGCTTGGGTCGAGGGGCTGTGCGACGGGATTTTGTCGCGCGGCGGGGCTTCGGTCGGGGACAAGACCATGATCGACGCTTGGGTGCCTGCGGTGAAAGCGGCCAAAGAGGCCTTGGCCAAGGGCGCGGATGTCAAAGGGTGCCTTGAGGCCGCGACCACGGGCGCGAAAGAGGGTCGCGATTACACCGCCACCATCGAGAGCAAGCGGGGACGGTCGGCCAAGCTTGGCGAGCGGTCAATCGGGCATATGGACCCCGGTGCGGCATCGGCTCATGTGATGCTTGAAGCTTTCACAAAGGCGGCACCCTAATCGCACAGGCATTTTCGCCACTTGTAACATGGTTGAATGATAAGTTATCACATAATTGAGTGATAACTTATCGGATTCGACCGTGACACCCTTTGAACGCCGCAAAGCCATTGCCGATTACGTCCTTGCCCATGGTGAGGTGCGGATCGAAACGCTGACCGAAGAATTCGGCGTCTCGCGGATGACCATCCACCGCGTGATCGACGAGTTGTCGCGGCAGGGCGTGATCCGCAAGCTGCACGGATCGGTGAGCGCGCAGCCCTCTGCGGTCTATGAGGCGCTCTTTGCCTTTCGCGAGGCGCAGGGCACAGAGGCCAAGGCCGCCCTTACCCGTGCCGCAATTGCCCATATCGAGGCGGGGCAGTCTTTGATGATCGACGATAGCACCACCTGTCAGCCGCTAGGTGCGATGCTGGCGGAACGTGCACCCATTCATGTAGTGAGCAACAGCCTTGGGCTTGCCAATACGCTTGCGGGGGTCGAGGAGGTTTCGTTCCTCTCGACGGGCGGGGATTATCATCCGACCTATAACGCCTTTATCGGCCATGTCTGTGAACGGGCGCTCGATGCGCTTCGGGTGCATAGCTTTGTTTGTTCCGCCTCTGCGGTTCAGGACGGGGTCGCGCTCATCCATGATGCGGGGCTGACGCGGATCAAACAGGCGATGTTCCGCGCCGCCGAAAAGCGCATCCTGCTCGTCCATTCGGACAAATTCAACAAACGGGCGCTGCATGCTTTTGCGGAACTCAGCGCCTTTGACCATGTGATAACGGACGACGCCCTTGATCCTGCGACCGCAGAGTTCCTGATCGCTTCGGGTGTGACGTTGGAAAGAGTAGCTTTGACATGACCAAAGATATCGACGTTCTGATCATCGGCGCGGGGATCAACGGGGCGGGGCTGTTCCGTGATCTGGCCGAACAAGGTGTTTCCTGCGCCATCGTGGACAAGGGCGATTTCGGCTCTGGCACTTCGGCCGCGCCGTCGCGGATGATCCACGGGGGGCTTAAATACCTTGAAACAGGGGAATTCGGGCTGGTCGCGCAATCGACCTATGAGCGGAACCTGTTGCTCAAGAATGCGCCGCATCTGATCAAGCCGCTGGAAACGATGATCCCGATGTTTTCGTGGCTCAAGGGGATACCAGCCGCGCTGCGCACGCTTTTCGGGTCGAAAACGGCGGCGCGGAGTCGTGGGGCGCTGCTTATCGAGGTGGGTCTCTTCATCTATGACTTTTTCGGATCGCGTGCGCGGGTGATGCCGCGTCACAGCTTTTGGACCAAGGGGCGGGCAAAGCGGGAATTGCCGCTCATCACCGACCGCATCGTTGCGATGGGGTCCTATTTTGATGCGCGTGTCACGGCACCAGAGCGGCTTGTGCTCGAACTCGTCAAGGACGGCTGCGCGGCGCAGTCGGAGGCCATCGCCCTCAACTATACGAGCGTGACGGGGCAGGAAGGCGGCGTTGTCACAGTCGAGAGCGCGGTGGGTGTGCAATCGTTCCGTCCCAAGATCGTGGTGAATGCCGCCGGCCCGTGGATCGACCGCGTGAACGGCGTTCTTGGCTCGGAAAGCAAATTCATCGGCGGCACCAAAGGATCGCATGTGGTGCTCGATCATCCACAGCTTCGCGAGATGCTGAACGGGCGTATGATCTATTTCGAAACCAACGAGGGGCGCATCTGTCTGGCTTATGAATATGAAGGGCGCGTGATGCTTGGCACTTCGGATATTCGGGCGGATAACCCTGACGAAGTGGCCTGTCAGGACGACGAGATCGACTATTTCTTTGATGTGCTGCGCAATGTTTTCCCCGAACTTCCCTTGGACCGCAGCCAGATCGTCTATGCCTATTCGGGGATACGGCCCCTGCCCGCTTCTGACGGGCTTGCCGTTGGATTGATCAGCCGCGACCATTCGGTGCCCGTGATCGCGGCCACAGCCGAGCGGCCCTTTGACATCCTTTCGCTTGTCGGGGGGAAGTGGACGACCTTTCGCGGGTTTGCCGAAGAAGTGGCCGATGATGTGCTCGGGCGGCTTGAACGGACGCGCCGCGTTTCGACATCCGAACTGCCCATCGGGGGGGGCCGCGGGTTTGCAGAGGCGACCGCCACAACCTCCGGCCGCGCCCGTGAACTCGTCGAGCGCTATGGTGCCATGGGGCTCGAGATTGCCAAGGATGAGGGGGATCGTCCCGAGATGATCATCGATCTTGCCTCGACCTCGCGGGCCGAGATCGAATGGATTTGCCGCAACGAGCGGGTCGTGCATCTAGCCGACATCGTCATTCGCCGCACGCTTGTTGCGGTGCGGGGCGAGTTGACCAATGCCGCGCTGACCGAGATCGCCCAGATCGCGGCGCGGGTGCTGGGATGGTCTGCCAACCGCACGCAGGAAGAGCTTTCCAAGACGCACGCCCTGCTGGTGGGCAAACACCGTGTGCGGCTCTAATCCCGCAGCAGAAGCGTTGGAAGGGCGATGACGACGAGCATCGCCCCCGAAATCACAAAGAGCCAATTCGAGACCCAAAGATAGCCGAACACCCCTCCGAGGCCACCGATGGCAAAGCTGAAGAGCGTGAGGCTGTGAAGCTTGAATTTCGCCAGTGTGTCGGAACGATCCTGTCCCCGCCCCATCAGTGCGGCAATCTCGATCCCGAGATCGGTCGCCATGCCCGAGGCATGGGTTGTGCGCACGCGGGCTTTGGAAATCATGGTGGTCATCGCGTTCTGGAGGCCCATGACAAAGCTAAGCACGATGACGAGATGGGTTTCTTCCGCCCAAGCGGGACCGATGAGAAAGGCCGCGCCGAGCGCGATTAGGATCGCCGCTTCCATCGCCGTGACCCAGCCGTAGATGCTCCGCACGCCGCGCGCTTCGCCTGTCTGAATGACCAGAGCGGCAAAGGTCGCCCCGATGATAAAGGTCAGCACCAACCCCGCAAAAGACAGCGCAAGAATGGTATCACGGTCGGCCAGATGTTCGACGAACATCGAGATATTGCCCGTCATATTCGCGGTGAACGATCCCGCGATCAGGAACCCCACCGCGTTGAGAGCGCCCGCGATGAACGACATCCATCCCGCAAGCATGAGATCCATCTGAAGCGACCGCTCGTGGCCCACCCGTATAAGCACGATGATCCTCGTTGTCCGTTACGGGTGGATACTAGGGCCAGCGGCTTTGCCGAGTAAAGCGTTGCTTTTATTGCCTTAGCATTGCCTTCCACTCGGACGCATAGGCAAGGAGGCGTTGTCCGTCCCTTACAGGGATGCGTTCCGTCGCTGGGGCATGGGCCCCTTGGATACACAGAAGCGCTGCGCCAACGCTGGTGCCAGTGGCAGAAGCCGCCAGCTCGACCCCGTCGGGGCGCAACGCGGCCAGCATCGCGACATAATCGGCGTTGCGGGCAAAGGGGCCTTCGACAATGGTTGGACCCTTTGCTCCGACAAGGCCGAGGCAGGTGTCTGTCATGAGCGCGAGGTAATAGGAGAGCGCCACCATTTCCTGACCTTCGGTCTTGGCGGGGCGGGTCCAGCATGACGCGCGGCCCGCAAAGGGGCCTGTGTTCGGCTCGACCGCAGGGAGAAGATGAACGCCGCTCAAGACTGCATCGCGGTCCGCACCGGTCGGGGTGATGTCGCGGCCTTGCCTGATAATCTCGTATTCACGGCCACCCATAAAGCGCGCGGTCGGCACGGGGTTGCCCAGAGCGTTGACGTTCAGGAGCGTGTCACGCGCGGGATCAAGTGTGACCTGATCACCGCCCATGGCCATGCAGATCACCCAAGTGCCTGTGGACACGACGGAAAACGCACCCTTGCGACCCAAGAGATGGGGGTAGAGCGAAGCGTTGGAATCGTGGATGCCGACGCGGACTGTCGTGCCGCGCGCGATACCCGTTTGCGCTGCAACGTCATCGGTGATGGTGCCGAGCACCTCTGAGCATGTTTTGGCGGGGGCCATCAGATCGCGAATGCCGAGGCTATCGACCAAAGGGGAAAACGTGCCGCTGTAGGCATCCCAAAGGTCCGTATGGCAGCCAAGGCTTGTTACATCTGTCGCCAGTTCCCCCGTGAGGCGATAGCCCCAATATTGGGGATATGTGACGATGGATTTGGTGCGGTCCTTGAGCGTCGGGTCCGAAGCAAAGAGCCAGTGAAGCTGTGCCCCGAGATTGAGGCCCATCGGCAAGCGCGGCGAGCCTGTGATTTCAAAGGCGGGGCGGAGCGTGTCATAGCTCCTGTCGGTATCGGGGCCCTTGTGTTCATAGTCGAGCATGGGCAGTGCCGCCCCGTCATGACCGATAAGGGTGACAGCCGCGCCGTGGGTTGTGACGCTGATGGCGTCAATCCCGAAGCGGGTCTGAAAATCGCGAAGCGCGGCGAGGAAAAACGCCCAATGTCCCTCGAGGTCGAAATGGGGATAGGGGCCATCGGTCAGCACCTTGTTCGGGCGGGTGACGACTGCGATTTCCTCGAGTGTATCGCTTTGGACCAACGCGAGTTTGGCGTTGGTTTTGCCGAGGTCGATGACTGCGATGTGGGTCATGGCATGTGGAAGACGTTGACCAATGGCGTCGCCACGGGTTCGTTGTTGGCATGTGTTTCCATGATGTCGGCCATGTAGGCCCACCATTTCTGCATCACGGGATGGCTTGGAAGATCATCCATGCCGTGCGGCGTGGTGCGCCAGAGGACACCAAAGAGGATGTTCGTCTCTTCGTCGAGATGGATCGAATAGTCCGAAACACCTGCCTCTTTTAGAAGCGCGGAAAGTTCGGGCCAAATCTCGTCGTGGCGGCGTTGGTACTCATCGCGCATCCCATCGTTGAGACGCATTTTGAAAGCGTATTTTTCCATCACTTCCTCCACATTTCCCAAAGACGCGGAAGGGCGATCACCCCGATCAGAAGCGCGCCGATAAAGATCGACATCACGATACCTGGCACATTGAGAAGACCAAGCCCGAATGTCACAAGACCCATCACAAAGGCCGCGATCACCACACCCGGGATCGAGCCCGACCCGCCGAGGATATTGACCCCGCCAAGCACGACCATGGTCACAACCTCAAGCTCCATTCCAAGACCGATGGACGGACGGGTCGAGCCGAGGCGCGAGGTCAGGCACACGGCGGCAACGCCTGACATAAGGCCTGTGAGAAGAAAGAGGATCGACTTTACACGGTTGACGCGGATTCCCGAGAAAAGCGCGCCCGTGGCATTGTTCCCGATGGCATAAACCGCGCGGCCAAAGTTGGTTTTGTGCAGGAGGATGCCGTAAAGGACTGCGATCAGGGCAAAGAGGACGAATTCGAAGCTGATGACCCAGAACACATACCCCTGACCGAAAAAGGCGAAGTCGCTTGGATAGCCGCGATAGGCTTGATCCCCGAGGACGATGTAGCTGATTCCACGAAAGAGGCTCATGGTGCCGATGGTCACGACAATAGAGGGAAGGCCCATGCCGCAGACGAGGATCGCATTGAACGCCCCACACGCGAGGCCGACCCCAAGGCCGATCAGAACCAGAGTGAGGGTCGAGACGTCGAATTGCGCCGCCGCCCCCATCGCGGTCGAAGCCAGAGCGATGATGGAGGCAACCGAAAGGTCAATCTCGCCCGCGATGATAAGGAGCGCCATCGCAAAGGCGATCATCGCTTTTTCGGTAAAGTTGAAGGTCGCGTCGCTTAGGTTCCACGCATTGAGGAAATAGGGCGAAGCAAAGGAGTTGGCGATAAAGATCGCAATCGCAACCGCGAGAAGAAGACTCTCCCAGCTTTTGATTTTCTTTTGAAGCGGGCTTTGAAGCCGATCAGGGATAAATCGTTCGGTGGTGCTCATGCTGCCTGCTCCGCTTTCTTGAGAATGATGCGGCCCTTGGTGCGGGACGCACGGGTGTTTACGGCGATGGCGATGATGATCGCGCTCCCCGAGATGGCCATTTGCCAGAAGGGGCTAATGTTCACGACGGGAAGCGCGTTCTTGATCACGCCAAGAAAGAGCGCCCCGAGGACTGCGCCGCCGACAGAGCCGACGCCGCCAGAAATCGCGATGCCGCCGATGACGCAGGCCGCCACAACGTCCAATTCGAAACCAAGCGCGATATCGACATAGGCGACCGCATAGCGCGACACCCAGAGGAACCCTGTGAGGCCCGCAAGCGCGCCCGAAAAGACAAAGGCCCAGAACTGGGTGCGGCCCACATTGATGCCCGTATAGACCGCCGCATGGGGATTACCGCCGACCGCATAGAACGCACGCCCCAGCGTGGTGCGGGTCATGGCCACATAAAAGATCGCGACCACGACAATGGCGAACCACGAAAGCATGGGAAGACCAATTTCGAACCGCGGAACGGACTTGAAGGCGGCGGACATTTCGTGGCTGTTCACCCATTTACCGTCGGAGATCAGAAAAATGATGCCGCGATAGATGGTCATCGTTCCGAGGGTCACAACAATGGGGGGAATGCCGAGCTTCCATACGAGGACCCCGTTAAAGGCCCCCAGAACGGTCCCGAGACCGACAGCAATCAGAAGGATCAGCACAACGGGCATATCGGGAAAGGCGACGTTGAGCATCGCGCTGACCATTCCCGTCAGAGCCAGCGTCGCAGCCACAGACAGATCGATGCATTTGGTGAGGATCACCACAAGCTGACCGATCGCAAGGATAATCAGGGGCGAGGTGTCGTTGAACACGCCCAAAAGGTTCGAAGGCGCGATAAAGGCGGGAAAACGGGTAGCAACAATGCCAAGAAGGACGACAATCGCCCCCGTCAGGATCATTTCGCGGGATTTAAGGAGCTGGGTCATTTACGCCTCCGCGATGCCCGCTGCGTGGCGGACAAGAGTTTCGGGGGTCATCTCGTCGCCGCTAAGCTCGGCGGCAATGCGGCCTTCGCGCATGACGATCACACGGTCGGACATGCCGAGCACTTCGGGGATTTCCGAGCTGACCATGATGACGGCAAGCCCCTGTGAGGCAAGCTCGGCCATAAAGTCGTGAACGGCAGCTTTGGAGCCGATGTCGATGCCCTTGGTCGGCTCATCAAGGATGATCACCTTGGGCTGCGTCGCCAGCCATTTGGCGATCACCACCTTTTGCTGGTTGCCGCCCGAGAGGTTGCCGACGGGCGTATCGAGCGAGGCTGCGCGCAGATCAAGCCGCTCTGTATATTCGCGCGCAAGAGCGAATTCCTCGGCCAATTTGATGAAACCGTTACGCGAGGTGCGGCTTAGGGATGGCAAAGTGACGTTCTGGAAAATCGGCATCGGGCGGATCGCACCCTGAAGCCCGCGATCTTCGGGGACATAGACGATCCCCGCCTCGACCGCTTCGGCGGGTGAGCGGATCACGGTGATTTCGCCGTCGATCTTTGTCACGCCCTTGGAGGGTTTGGTGATCCCGAAGAGCGACTGCATGAATTCAGAGCGCCCTGCCCCGACGAGACCATAAAACCCGAGGATTTCCCCGCGGCGGAGCGTGAAATTGATTCCTTCGAATTCGGTCGGATGATCATAGCCCGTGACCTGAAGCACCTCTTTGCCGATGCTCGGCGTGCGCTTTGGAAAGACCTGATCGACCGAGCGGCCGACCATCATATGGACCAGCTCGCCTTCGGTGATCTCGGAGATACGCCCTTCGGCCACGAATTGACCATCGCGGAACACGGTATAGCGGTCGGCAATCCTGAAAATCTCGTCGAACTTGTGGCTGATGAAGAGGATCGCTTTGCCCTGCGCCTTGAGCTTTTCAACAAGCTCGTAAAGCTCGTGGATTTCCTTGTGCGAAAGCGCGGCGGTCGGCTCGTCCATGATCACTACGCGTGCATCGATCGAGAGCGCGCGGGAAATGGCGACAAGGTGCTTGGAGGCGATCCCCAGCTCGCGAAGGCGGGTGTCGGGGTCGATCTCTGCCCCAATGCTGTGTAGAATTTCGGCGGCCATACGACGTTGGCGCGCAGTATCGATGAGACCGAAGCGCCCCTTGAGCGCATGTCCGAGAAAGATATTCTCGGCCACGGTCAGATCATCGAAAAGAACGGTTTCCTGATGGATCGCGGTGATGCCATGAGCGGCTGCGTCCTGCGCGGTGGGAAAGGACACGGGGGTTCCGTCGACAGTAATCTCGCCGCCATCGGGCTGATAGATGCCGGTCAGGATTTTGACGAGTGTGGATTTACCCGCGCCGTTTTCCCCGACCAGCGCCGTCACTTGACCCGGATAGAGCGCAAGATCCACTTCGGAGAGCGCTTTGACGCCCGGAAATATTTTGCTGATGCGGTCGAGCCTGAGGACAGGCGCTTCCGTCGCAGTCGTTGCCTGCATTGTGTCTGTCCTGAAAAAAGAAGCCGGCGCGGGATGGACCCCGTACCGGCTTGGTCGCAATTAGAAGATCGATTTGAACTGTTCGATGTTCGAAGCGTCATAGGTGAACGGGTCGGACATGGCGGCTGCGCCGGTGTCGTCAAGCGTTGCGGTGCCCATACGGCCCATCGGGATTTCCGAACCTGCATCGGTCGCGGCACCCTTGTGGATGTTATAGGCAAGCGTGGTCGCGGCATAACCGAGGTCGATCGGGTTCCAGATCGCAAAGCTGATCGTTGCGCCAGATTCAACAGCGCCCGCCATTTCCGAGGGAAGACCGAGTCCCGTTACGTTGATCTCGCCGATTTTGCCCGCGTCGGTGACGGCTTGGCTGGCGGCAAGAATACCAACGGTGGTCGGAGCAATGATCGCCTTGAGATCGGGATAGCTCGCCATGAGGCCTTGGGCTTCACGATAGGATTTGTCCGAAAGGTCGTCGCCGTAAACGGTCGCGACAAGGTTCACACCCGGATAGTTGGGGAGAACTTCTTTGGCCGCTTCGATCCAAGCGTTCTGGTTGGTCGCCGTGGCCGAGGCCGACAGGATCGCAACGTCACCGCCTTCGGGCATGTGATCTGCGGCAAGCTTGATGATCGTGTTACCGATCAGCTCGGTCGAGGACGGGTTGAGATGCATCTGACGGCCTTCGGGGGCAACGCCCGAGTCCCACGAGATGACGGTAATGCCGCGGTCCATCGCCTTTTTCAGCGCGGGGACGAGAGCATCGGGGTCGTTGGCCGAAATGGCAATCGCATCAACGCCCTGAGCGATCAGCGAGTTGATCACTTCGATCTGGCCTTCTGCGGTGGTGTCGGTCGGACCGGTATAGATAATCTCGACGTCGCCCAGCTCGGCTGCGGCTTCTTCAGCGCCTTTTGCAGCCGCTTCAAAGAAGCCGATGCCCAATGCTTTGACTACGAGCGCAATCCGAACGTCTTCTGCGTGAGCCGCAGAGCCAGCAAATGCCGCAGCAGCAGCAATCGTCGTCATTAGTTTCTTCATTACACCCATGTTTTCCTCCCAGCGTGTAAATAAGCGGTTTAAGAGGCCGCCCCCTCAGCTCTCGCAGCCTCTATCGGGGCCACGATCAGCGTTACGTCGGCGGCTTCGAGCATCGAAGCGGCCTTGTCCGAAATCCCCTCGTCGGTGATCACGGTGTCGATCTTGTCGAGCGCACAGAGCACTAGGCTCGAACGCTGTTTGAATTTGGAACTGTCAGCGAGAACGATAAGCTCGTCCGCCTGACCGATGAGCTTTTGTTCGGCTTGAATGAGAAGCGGGTCCGCCTCCATAAGACCGAGCGGCCCAATCCCCTGCGCCCCCATGAACATGCGGCGGGCATAGAAATTACGGGTCACATCATTGTCGAAGGGCGACAGGATGATGTTCTGTTCGCGATAGATCACCCCGCCCGAGAGCATGATCGTATTCTTCGAGTTCTTCAAAAGATGCTCGGCGATCGGGAAGGAGTTGGTAAAGATCTGCATCCGCCGCGTGGCAAGCGGATGCACCATCTGGAACGTGGTCGTGCCGCCGTTGATGATGATCGGCTCGCCGTCCTGACAAAGCGCGACCGCGGCGCGCGCGATTGCTTGCTTTTGCTTGATGTTGATCGTTTCGTTGATGGAGAACGGCCGCCCCGCCAAACCGACGAATTGCGGCGGCGTGATCGACTCGGCCCCGCCCCGCACACGGCGCAGCCGCTTTTGCATGTGAAGCGTTGCGATATCGCGGCGAATAGTGGCTTCGGACGCACCGGTAAGCCCGCATAGGTCCACCACAGTCACGACCGGACGGTCCTGAACAGCGGATAAAATCACCCTATGGCGTTCTGTTTCGTGCATTGAGTCCTCCCCTTGGATGTAGACGTTGCAAATTTTTCGGGACGCCTGTCAATCACAAAAAATCATTTCCAATCATTCTGCACCCGCAAACGATCATTTATGATTGTTTATGATTGACATTCCGTCGCACCCCAGTCAGCCTAAGCTGAACATACTGTTACGCGAATTTCCGCGCGAAGGGAGGATACGATGACCAATTCCGGTGCGACCCAGCGCCTTGTTAATGGTTGGGATGACGTCAAAGCCAAGGGCATGAGCGAATCCGAAAAGCTGCTCTACCGCTCGAATCTGCTCGGGTCTGACAAGCGCATCACGAATTACGGCGGGGGGAACACCTCGGCCAAGGTCATGGAAAAGGACCCGCTTACGGGCGAGAGAGTCGAAGTGCTCTGGGTCAAAGGCTCGGGTGGCGACGTCGGTTCAATCAAGATGGACGGTTTTGCGACGCTCTATATGGACAAGCTGCGCGCGCTCAAGGGCATCTATCGCGGGGTAGAGTTCGAGGACGAAATGGTTGGCCTCTTGCCGCATTGCACATGGAACCTCAACCCACGCGCGGCCTCGATCGACACGCCCTTGCACGCCTATGTGCCGCGCAAACACGTCGACCATATGCACCCCGACGCGATCATCGCGATTGCTGCCTCCAAGAATTCGCGCGAACTGACCCAAGAGATCTTCGGCAACGATATCGGGTGGTTGCCGTGGAAAAAGCCGGGATACGAACTGGGCCTGTGGCTTGAAAAGTTCTGCCTAGAGAACCCGAACGCCAAGGGCGTGGTGCTTGAATCGCATGGGCTTTTCACATGGGATGATGACGCCAAGGCCTGCTACGAGCTGACGCTAGAGATCATTCAAAAGGCGATGGACTGGTTCGCTGCCAAGACCGAAGGCAAGGCCGCATTTGGGGGCGCGGTTCACACCTCGCTCGGTGCGGATGCCCGCCGCGCGGTGGCCGCCCGTCTTATGCCCGCCATTCGCGGCATGGTCTCGGGCCAGCAGCACATGGTTGGCCATTTCGACGACCAGCCTGCAGTGCTGGAGTTCGTGAACTCCAAGAACATGGAACCGCTGGCCGCGCTTGGCACCTCTTGCCCTGACCACTTCTTGCGGACCAAAATTCGTCCGCTGGTCGTGGCCTTTGATCCGGCCAAGAACAACGTCGACGAAGTGCTTGAAGGTCTTCCCGCTCAGGTCGCGGCCTATCGCGAGGACTATGCCGCCTATTACAACCGCTGCAAAAAGGACAACTCGCCCGCGCTGCGCGACCCGAACGCGGTTGTCTATCTGGTGCCAGGTGTTGGCATGATCACCTTTGCCAAGGACAAGGCCACGGCGCGGATTTCGGGCGAATTCTATGTCAACGCGATCAACGTGATGCGCGGGTCTTCGGCGGTATCGGAATACTGCGGCCTGCCAGAGCAGGAGGCCTTCGACATCGAATACTGGCTCTTGGAAGAAGCCAAGCTTCAGCGGATGCCCAAGCCCAAATCGCTGGCTGGCCGTGTGGCGCTGATCACCGGCGGCGCGGGCGGGATCGGCGCGGCGACCGCTTATCGCTATCTGAGCGAAGGCGCTTGCGTCATGCTGGCCGACATCAACGCCACATCCTTGGAAGAGGTGCGCGCAGGTTTCGCCAAGCAGTTCGGCGCCGATGTCGTGCGCACGGTCGAAATGAATGTCACCGATGAACAGGCCGTCATCGATGCCTATGCCTATACCTCGGTCGAGTTTGGCGGCGTGGATATCCTTGTCTCGAACGCAGGGATCGCGTCCTCGGCTCCGGTCGAAAAGACCACGCTTGAGCTTTGGAACAAGAATATGGACATCCTGTCCACGGGCTATTTCCTTGTCTCTCGCGAAGCGTTCAAGGTGCTGCGCCAGCAGAATATCGGCGGCTCGGTCGTGTTCGTGGCGTCCAAGAACGGTCTTGCGGCATCGCCGAATGCATCGGCCTATTGCACTGCCAAAGCCGCCGAAATCCACCTTGCCCGTTGTCTTGCTCTTGAGGGTGCAGAGGCAGGTATCCGCGTCAACGTCGTCAACCCCGATGCGGTTCTGCGCGGCTCGAAAATCTGGGAAGGCGAGTGGCTTGAACAGCGCGCTGGCACCTACGGCACCGACAAAGAAGGCCTTGAGGAAATGTATCGCAACCGCTCCATGCTCAAGCGTTCGGTTCTTCCCGAAGATATCGCCGAAGCGGCCTATTTCCTTGCGTCCGAAGCCTCGGCCAAGTCGACGGGCAATATCATCAACGTGGACGCAGGCAACGTCCAAGCCTTTACGCGATAGGTGGTCCAATGAAGAAAATAATCGAAGCACAGAACGAAAAGCGTATTGCCGATCTTCAGGTCGATTACGACATGCTCGGCGAACAACTTGACCGCCGCGGGATAGACATCGACGCGATCAAAGCACGGGCCAAGAGCTTTGGCGTTGCCGTTCCCTCGTGGGGGACGGGCACAGGCGGCACTCGTTTCGCCCGTTTCCCCGGGATGGGCGAGCCGCGCAACATCTTTGACAAGCTCGACGATTGCGGCGTGATCCATCAGCTTACCGATGCGACGCCCAAGGTTTCGCTCCATATTCCTTGGGACAAAGCGGACCCCAAAGAGATGAAGGCCAAGGCCGAAGAATATGGTCTCGGGTTTGACGCGATGAACTCGAACACCTTTCAGGATCAGCCCGATCAGGCACATTCCTACAAGTTCGGCTCACTCAGCCATGTGAGCGCCGAAACCCGCGCCCAAGCGGTCGAGCACAACATCGAATGCATCGAGATCGGTAAGACGCTCGGGTCGAACGCTCTGACCGTCTGGATCGGTGATGGTGCGAACTTTCCCGGTCAGACCCATATGGGCAAGCAGTTCGACCGCTATATGGACTCGATGAAGTCGATCTATGACGCACTCCCCGCCGATTGGCAGATTTTCAGCGAGCACAAGATCTATGAGCCCGCCTTCTATTCGACCGTGGTTCAGGATTGGGGCACGTCGCTTATGATCGCGCAGGAACTGGGGGAAAAGGCAAAATGCCTTGTCGATCTTGGCCACCATGCGCCGAACGTGAACATCGAGATGATCGTCTCGCGTCTTATCCGCGCGGGCAAGCTCGGCGGGTTCCACTTCAACGACTCCAAATACGGGGACGATGATCTTGATAGCGGGACGATTGAACCCTACCGCCTCTTCCTTGTCTGGAACGAACTGGTGGATGCCGAAAGTCCCGATCTGAAGCTCGCCCATATGATCGACCAATCGCACAATGTGACCGATCCTCTGGAAAGCCTGATGATCAGCGCGATCGAAATCCAGCGCGCCTATGTTCAGGCGTCAATCGTCGAGCGAGACGCTCTTGCGGGGTATCAGTCGGAGAATGATGCGCTTATGGCCTCTGCCACGCTGCGCCGCGCCTTCCGCACCGATGTGGAGCC
>JALRIK010000028.1 GCA_023255435.1 Marivivens sp. | reverse complement strand
CTGACTGACGTATGAGCAACCTCCAAGTCGCTACGGCGCAACAAACGCAACCCATCAGCGCGTTCTCTTCGGAGAACGCTTTCGTCTCCGTGCAGCGCATGGCCAAGGCCCTGTGCTCCAGCACGCTCGTTCCGGACTCGTACCGGGGCGAGGCCAACCTCGGAAACTGCATCATCGCGCTGGAACTCTCTCAGCGCATCGGCGCCTCGGTCATCGCCCTATTGATCGAGGATCTGTCGACCACGAAAAACACCTATCGCATCCAGAACCAGCTTCGCGAAGCCTCGGATCAGCTTCTTAGTGTCTTGACCGACATGCGTCAGGCCGTGAACCCCGAGCAGAACCTGCCGATCAATCGCGGCCCCTATAGCCCTGTGTATCTCGTCGAGAATGTCCGCAACACCTATAGAGCTCTGGCCGAACATCACGGGATGCGGATCGTGCAATCGCTAGACGCGGGCGCCGAGGCGCTCCGGATCGGGGACAGCAACCGGATCAAGCAGCTGTTGGGCAATCTCGTGCGGAACGCACTGATCCATTCGCGCAGCACCAAGGTCGAGATTTCATTCACCCAAGGCACCGACGACCAAGGTCGCCCAAGCGCCATTTGGACTGTCTCGGACGATGGCGTTGGCATTGCACCCGATCAGGTGGACCGCCTCTTGGAACCGTTCGAACGCGGCAATACGGACCCACGCACCCAAGCCGACGGGAGCGGCCTCGGCCTCTATATCGTGAAATCCGCTGTCGAGCTTCTTGGCGGCAAAATCGAATATGTCCCAAGCCGCAAGGGTGCAACCTATCGGTTCTGCATCCCTGACCCGCTTGCCGATCCAGCACTCGCTGCACCGCGCGACATCGGCGAGATTGCCAACGCCTATCCGACCAAATCCATCGTTTTCGCAGAAGATAACGAACTTGTGGCCGAGGTGACGATCAACCGCCTGAAAAAGCATTTCGCCGAAGTCCGCCATGCCAAGAACGGGCGTATCGCGCTTGAAATGATCCGCGACAATCCCCCTGATCTGGTCATCACCGATCTTTTCATGCCCGAAATAGAAGGCGACGAATTGATCCTTGCCCTGCGGTCCGAAGGCTTCGACTTCCCCGTCGTCGGCCTCACCGCCGCGGCGGTCGGCAATGATATGGAGCGGTTCCGCAATTCGGGTGCGGGTCTCATCCTCGCCAAACCGATCAACATCAAAGAACTGATGGCCTATCTCTCCAAAGCCTTTGCCTAGCACGCAACATCAATCGATTTTCGCCTCTTTAATCGATTTACTTGCCCCTTTTCAGATGCTTTTCCCAAAGCTATGCATTCGGTATACCATCTAGAGATCAGGAGATCCCGCCATGAACCCGCTAAAACAACGCCTCGCCAAAGGTGAACTCATCACCGCCGCTTGGGCAGAAATGGGGAGCGCGGACAGCGCCGAGCTGATGGTCTATGCAGGCTTTGATACCATCGTCATCGATGGTGAACACGGCATCGGCTATCTTGATCAATGGATGCACATGGCCCGCGCGGTCGAAGCCGCAGGCGGCAACCATATTCTCCGCCTTCCGAGCGGCGATCCGACCTTAATCAAGCGCGTTCTGGACCACGGCTTCCGCTCGCTCATCATTCCGATGGTGAACACCGTAGAAGAAGCCCGCGTGATCCTCGATGCCGCCATCTACCCCGGTCACGGTGGCGGTCGCGGCTATGGCTCACCTCTTGGCCGCACCACCAAATATTCGATCAACGAAAATTACCTTGCTGAATCCCGCGATGACCTTCTTCTGATGCTCCAGTGCGAGCACCACATCGCCGTTGATAACCTCAAGGATATCGCTGCGCTCGACGGCGTGGACATGATCTTTGTCGGCCCCAACGATCTCGCTGGTTCCATCGGCTATCTGCGCCGCCTCGGTGAAAAGCCCGTTCAGGACCTTCTCGAAAAGATCGAAACCACCGCCCGCGAAAACAACATCGCGCTGGCCTCGATCACGGGTGCACGCGGCAACTGGGCCGAATGCCGCGACAAGGGTTATCGACTCCTCGTGGGTCCCGCAGATGTGCTCGAGCTTGTGAACGCCATTCGCAAAGCTGCGGCCGAGCGCGACGCCCAACTCTCCTGATCAAAGGAAACGGCCTCAAGAGCGCATTTTCACACGCCCGCTCTTGAGCCTTCCTGCTCCTCTTGTAAACTCACCCGTTCAATAGGGGGAAAATCACATGGCTCTTCTGGCTCAACTGACCGCGCTCGTGGGTGGAACCATCGCCTATGCGCGAAGCTTCCGCTCACCCAACCATCAGGCTTTCGGCACATCGCCCGAGATCCCCGAGGCGCGCAAACAGGGCATCATGACCCTCAAAATGCCGGTCGCCGAAGGTTGGAAAGGCGATCACGTTCCGACCTGTGCGCCCGGCCTCAAGGTCAACGCCTTTGCCTCTGGCCTCGATCATCCGCGCTGGAGTCACGTCCTGCCCAACGGTGACGTCCTCGTCGCCGAATCCAAGGAACAACCGGGCCCGCCCAAAACGCTCCTCGACCACGCCGCCCAAGCCACCATGCGCAAGGTCAAAGCCATCGGGATCAGCGCCAACCGAGTCTCGCTGTGGCGCGATGCCGACGGCGACGGCATAGCCGAGGTCCGCGAGGTTTTCATCGAGAACCAGAACCAGCCTTTTGGCATGGCGCTGATCGGGACCAAATTCTTCCTCGGCAACACCGACGGTATCGTCCAATTCGACTATGACCCCGAGACCAACACACTCTCGGGCGAAGGCAAGCGTCTCGGTGAATTCAAACCCCACGGCCACTGGACCCGAAGCCTCATCGTCTCGCCCGATCAGACCAAGATCTACGCAGGTGTCGGCTCGCTCTCCAACATCGGCGATCATGGAATGGACGCCGAAGAGGGCCGCGCCGCGATCTGGGAACTCGATGTCGAAACGGGCAAGGCCCGTATCTTTGCCTCGGGCCTTCGCAACGCGGTCGGCATGGCATGGGAACCCACGACAGGCGCGCTCTGGACCGTGGTCAACGAACGCGACGGCCTTGGCGATGAAACCCCGCCCGATTACCTCACTTCGGTTCAGGACGGCGGCTTTTACGGCTGGCCCTATTGCTACTGGGGCAAAACCATCGACGACCGCGTGCCCCAAGACCCCGCCCTTGTTGCCCGTGCGATCACGCCCGACTACGCGCTCGGGGGCCACACCGCTTCGCTCGGCCTCTGCTGGATGCCCAAGGGCACCCTTCCGGGATTCGGGGACGGTATGGTCATCGGCCAACACGGATCGTGGAACCGCTCCAAGCTCAGTGGCTACAAGCTGATCTTCGTGCCCTTCGAGAACGGCAAACCAAGCGGCCCCGCCCGCGACATCCTAAGCGGCTTCCTCTCCGAAGATGAAAAACTCGCCTATGGCCGCCCCGTCGGCGTCACTCTCGGCGCGGACGGCAAATCGCTCCTGATGGCCGATGACGTCGGCGACATCATCTGGCGCGTCACCGCTGCCTAAGCAAAAATCCCCTCATGCGGCCAATCGCTTGGGGGGATTACTTTTCTATCCCCCCATAACATGCAATTCTCCCAAAGGTTGATTTGCACAGGGGTTAAAGATGTTTCGACGGTTCGCTGCCTTTCTGGCCCTCGCCACCCTTGCGGCCTGCGGGGACACCACGACCTATCTCAGAGAATCCCTCTCCACCTCGGTCACATCGCTTCCTTTCAGCGCGGGCGGCAAAAACTTCGACCTCTACCAATTCAGCAAAACCGAAAACCCGTCCGAGATCTCATTCTTTGTCGGTGGATCGGGCTGCACCTCTCTCAGCGTCTATCTCGCCCCATATTTTGCCGCCCTGAACCCCGAAATCTCCGTCTATGCCGTTGATAAAAAGGGAGTTTCCAAGGGTGCGCTCGGGCTTCACTGCTCCGATACATTCTGGGAAAGCTACACCTACGACACACTCTTCGAACGTAATTTCATCGCGTTGAACGCCGTCCAAAACCTACACCCTGATCACACGATCTCGATCATCGGCACGTCCGAAGGCGGCCCAATCGCGACCGCTCTCGCAGCAACCCACTCAAGCGTGTCAAATCTCGTGCTGATCGGCGCAGGCGGTCAAACCCAGCGCCAAGAGCTTGCGCAAATTCTGCCGCGCCCGACCTTCGAGCGCCTGAGCAAAACGGTCGCCGCCTCGCCGCAGAGCGTGACAGACTTTGCTCTGGGGTATCCACACCGGTATTGGACCTCCATCCTCGACCAAGACCCACGCCCATTGATGCAAGGCATTGATCTACCGACGCTGATCCTCATCGGTGAAAAGGATGAAAGCGTCCCCGTCGCCTCGGCCGCCGCTGCACATGCGCTGATCAAAGGCGCCGAGCTTGTCATCTGGCCCGACGCCGATCATACCTTCGACACACCCCAAGGCCCCGCACGCGATCAAATGATCGCGCGGGTGGGCGACTTCATTCTCAGGTGATCCGCTTGATCGACGCCATGATCTCGTCGCGCTCGAACACCTTTTTCCAGTCGTCGCGCATGAGCGCGGGAATACCGAACTCGATCGCTTTGTTGCAAGCGTCCGAGAACACACCGTCCTGCACTTTGAAAATCACAGCTCCCAAAATATTCATGTGACCAAGGAGGAAATCGCGCGCGCATTCCTCGGACACGCCCGTCTTGACCACCTCGTCCATCGCCTGCTTCATCACCATGAGGAGCGAGGCACACACCGTTTCGGACAATCCTGGCTCAAGATAGGCCATCTGCTCGACCGTCACGCGATAGGTCGTGCGCACTGGCGCATAGATCGCCTTGGCCACCTCATCCCCGATGGCATAATGCTCCTCGGGTCCCTGCATAAGAGCGTTCACAACCCCCTGCGGATGGGCCACCCCGCCGAACCGATCCAGACGCGAGGCCTCGGTCTCTTCGTTGTGGTAAATCATCGGATGGCACGGATGCGTCACGAAATAGGTGATATCGGCGCGCTCGGGCAAATGCCCCGCAAAAGGCGCCGCCGCATCAAGGATCACCACCATCGTTCCGGGATTGAGCTTGTCCACGATACTCTTGGCAACAGCCCCAATCGCTGTATCAGGCACGGCAAGCAGAACAACATCCGCATTCGCAATCGCGACATCCGCATCGACACAGTCCACACCGACCGCATCCTTGAGCCGCGCACGGCCTGCCTCGCTCACTTCGACATGCGACATATTGAAAGAAGTTTTGGCGAGATTGAGCGAACAGCGCACGCCCATTTTCCCGCCCGCGCCAAATACAGCCACATTCGTCATTGATTTTCTCCTCAGGCCCCGTCTCGGGGCGTCTTGCACAACTGGTATGATGAGATAATAATGATACAGGAATGTCAATGCAGCAGGAACGACCGATGGCGCCACTGATCACTTGGTTCGGGGATGATTTCACAGGCGCCGCGGCCGTGATGGAAGTGCTCGCCTTTGCGGGCATCGACACCGTCCTCTTTTCGGACATCCCCGACCCCGATCTTTTCGCCCGCTTCGCCGACTGCGGTGCCATCGGCATCGCCTCGACTGCGCGCACAGAAGGGCCGGATTGGATGGATGCCCACCTTCCCGCTGCTTTCGATTTTCTGCAAAACACAGGCGCTCCGATCCTGCATTACAAAGTCTGCTCGACCTTCGACTCCTCCCCCCAGTCGGGAAACATCGGGCGCGCCACCGAAATCGGTCTTCGGATCACAGGGGCCAAGGCCGCGCCGCTTCTAACCGCCGCCCCGCAAATGCGCCGATATCAGGCCTTCGGGAACCTCTTTGCGGGCACCTTCGACGGGGTTTTCCGCCTTGATCGACACCCCGTGATGGCACGCCATCCCGTCACCCCGATGGACGAAGCCGACCTTGCACTGCACCTTGCGGCGCAAACCGACCTTCCCATCGGCCTCATCGACCTCGAATCCCTCTGGACCGACCCCGCGCAACGGCTTGCCACCCTTTTGGACCAAGGCAAACGTATCCTCTCCCTCGACAGTATGGAGGATCGCAGCGAAGCCGCCGCAGGCAAGCTCATTTGGGACAACCGCGAAGCGCTGTCTTTTGCCGTAGGCTCCCAAGGGGTCGAATTCGCCCTCGTCCGCCACTGGCAGGACATCGGCCTCATTCCCCCGCCGCCCGCACCCAAGTCCGCTGGCAAGCATGCGCAAATCGCCGTGATCTCGGGTTCTGTCTCTCCCAGCACCGCGCAGCAAATTGATTGGGCCTCTGAAAACGGGTTCGCGATCATCCGTTTCGATGCTTCCGCTATGTTAGAGACGCCTTCGACAACCGAAACGCTGATCCAATCCACCGTCGAAACAGCGATCCAAGCAGTGCAAAACGGGCAAAGCCCCCTCGTCTGTTCCGCCACAGGACCAGAAGACCCCGCCGTCGCCAAGGTCCGCGCGACAGTTGCCCAGCAAAACATCTCGATGGCCGAGGCCAACAAAGCCATCGGCATCGCCCTCGGCCAAATCCTCGACGGCATCCTAAGGGAGACCGACATCCGCCGTGCCGTCATTTCAGGCGGCGATACCTCGGGCCACGGTATGCGCGCCCTCGGGCTTCAGGCGCTCAAAGCCATTTCCCCCACGATCCCGGGCGCATCGCTCTGCATCGGCTACGGCGGCACGCACCACGACGGCTTGGAAATCGCGCTCAAAGGCGGCCAAATGGGAAGCATGGATTTCTTCGGCTGGATCAGAGAAGGCGGCGGCCCGCGCTAGGCTTTTGCCTCGAACACACCCGCCGACCGTTCAAGATGGCGCTCCATCATGGCAACTGCGCCTTCGACGTCATGCGCTTCGATAAGCTCGATCATCCGAGCGTGTTCGGCCAGCGTCACGTCTTCCTTGCCCGACCAATGCAAAAGACCGACGTGATACTCGAAAAGCCAACCAAGCATCGCCTCGGCCACCGAAACGATGATCGGGTTCTCGGTCATTCGGGCCAGCCTGATGTGAAACCGCATATCGGCCTCGATAAAGGCGGTCGCATTCCCAAGCTGCCGCTCCTGTTCGGCATGGATCGCCCAAAGCTCCGCCACATCCGCAGCCGTCGCCTTTTGGGCCGCCACGCGTATCATACCCAATTCGAACATCTGCCGCGCATGTTTGAGATGCTCAAGGTTCGCTGGCGCAGCACTCAGCACCAGCCGCGCAATCGGGTCCGACTGGCTCAGAACCGTCGCCGCGCTCACCTCGTTCACCCGCGAACGTTCCCCGTGGTTGATGCTGATAAGCCCGCTGTTGTGCAAAGATTGGAGCGCCTCACGCACGGCGGGCCGCCCCACCCCGAACCGCTCCATCAAAGCGCGTTCCGACGGCATCACATCCCCAGGCGCTAGCTCGCGGTTCAGGATCATCGCACGAAGACGGTCGAGCACCTGATCAGACAGCTTGCGGCGGACGATCTTGTCTTCCTCCGTCTTGGGTTTGGCTGTCGCGCTCATCAAAGGCTCCTTTTCACCGCTCTTCTGCATCCTATTAGCGGATAATGTTCCGAAAGTAACGCGTTGCCAACTGGTATGATCAGTTATAGCGTCCCCTCGAACAGTCACCCGAGGTATCCCATGGCGCGCAGCGAAATCAAAGTCACCTATCGGCTTGAAACCAATGGGAGTATCGAACAACTCGCCGCCAAAATCGCCTCGGATCAATCCACAGGCACCTTTACCGCGCTCCCCAATGAAACGGACGAGGTCCGCGCCCGCTGCGCCGCCATCGTTACAGGCATCACGCATTTGGACGATGTTCACGCGCCTTCATTCCCCGATCCCGATGGATGTGGCCCTTATCACCGCGCGGATGTCACCATCGCCTATCCGCTCGAAGCCATCGGCACAGACATCGCCGCGCTGATGACCATAGCCGTTGGCGGCGTCTATGCAGTGCGCGGCGCATCGGGAATACGGGTAAAGGACATCGACCTTCCGCCCGAATGGTCCTGTCACCTCGGCCCGCAATTCGGCATCCAAGGCTCGCGTGATCTTATGGGCATTCAAAGCGGCCCGATGATCGCTTCGATCATCAAACCGTCGCTTGGCCTTCTCCCCTACGAAACCGCAGAGATGGTGCGCCAGCTCTGCGACGCAGGGGTAGATTTCATCAAGGACGATGAAAAGCTGATGAATCCGGCCTATTCCCCGTTCGAAGCCCGCGTCAAAGCCATCATGCCCGTGATCAAAGACCACGAGCAAAAGACAGGCAAACGCGTCATGTATGCCTTCGGCATCTCCTCGGCCGATCCCGATACGATGATGCGAAACCACGACATCGTTGTTGAAAACGGCGGGAATGCCGCGGTGATCAACATCAACTCCATCGGCTATGGCGGGATGACTTATCTGCGCAAACGGTCGGCGCTCTGCCTTCACGCGCATCGCAACGGCTGGGACATCCTCACCCGCCATCCTGGTTTGGGCATGGATTTCACCGCCTATCAGAAAATCTGGCGGCTCCTCGGCGTGGATCAGTTCCAGATCAACGGCATCCGCGCCAAATACTGGGAGCCCGACGAAAGCTTTGTCCAATCGTTCAAAGACGTGATGACCCCCATTTTCAGCGATACCGACCGCCCGCTTCCCGTGGTTTGCTCGGGTCAATGGGGCGGGCAAGCGGTGGACACCTATCGCCAAACGGGCCGCACGCTCGATCTTATGTATCTCGGCGGCGGAGGAGTGCACGGCCACCCCATGGGCATGGCCGCAGGGGTCAAAGCAATGCGCCAAGCTTGGGACAGCGCCGCCGCCTACATCGAGCTTGCCGACTATGCCAAGGACCACCCCGAACTGGCCGCTGCTCTGGCAAAATGGGGTTAACCGAAACGCAAGTCCTCGCGTGTTCCCCTTGCGCTCAGGCCCGCCATCCGCAAGATCAGCGGAGCAGCCCGAGAAAGTGAACCCCGAAGTGCCAAGCCGATCCACAGTTCTCCAACGACTGGCCCTGCCCGAAACGGGCATCCTCGACCAAGAACCCTTGTTCTGGACGCGGACCAACGGCATTCGGCGGGACGGCGACGCGCTCCACTTTGCGACGGGGTCCGACCTCGACCTTGGGGCCTATCTCAACGTCTTTCACCCGACCCAATGGCAAACCCACACGGGCGCGCCGGAATTCTCACTCGATCTGAGCGGTCAGGGTCGCTTTATACTGCGGATCGCTGCGCATGGCCCCAACGCCGCCTTTGCGGTTCGGCAAGAAATAGAGATCACGCTTCCCTTCCGCCTGACGCTCCCAGCACCGCAAGAGCCAGAGCTTTGGTCGCTCGCCCTACACGCGTTGGAACAGGGGCAGATCACCGGCTGCGACTGGTCCACCCCGCTTGCGCCCAAGCCGATCAAACTCGCCCTTTGCATCACCACTTACCGCCGAGAGGCCGAGGTCACACGAACCATCGCGCGGCTCGAAGATCTGATCATCAAACACGACCTTTCCGAACAGGTCACCCTCGTCGTGATCGACAATGGACAGTCTCTAACCCTGCCCGAAACGCCCAAAACGACGGTGATCGCCAACCGCAATCTGGGTGGAAGCGGCGGCTTTGCCCGCGGGCTTCTCCATGCCCGCGACATCGGCGCGAGCCATTGTCTCTTTATGGACGACGACGCCTCTTGCCCGAGCGAGAGCCTGCTTCGGACCTTGGCGCTCCTGTCGCTTGCGCCCGATACCGCCGTCTGCGGCGCGATGATCGGCGCGGCGCACCCCAATTTCATGTGGGAAAACGGCGCCGTTTTCGAGGGGCGCTGCCGGCCACAATTCTCGGGCACCAACCTCGCCCGAATCGAAGATGTGACGGATATGGAGCTTTCCGCCCTCCGCCCCAAATCCGCGAGCCACTATGGCGGGTGGTGGTTCTTTGCCTTCCCCGCGGGGAAGGTCGAAACGCTTCCCTATCCGTTCTTTGTGCGCGGCGACGACATCTCCTTTTCGCTCGCCAACAGGTTCCATCAGATCACCCTCGGCGGTGTCGTCTCGGTCCAAGAGGATTTCAGCGACAAGGAATCCCCGCTGACCCAATATCTCGACCTGCGCAACCACCTGTCTCAGTATCTCGTCCACCCCTCGACCTGCCCTTCGCGCTTTGGCGCGGCAGGCTTTGCGCTCCGCTTTATCGGGCGGTCCCTCCTCAGGATGCACTACGAAACCTGCGATTCCTTGCTCCTTGCGTGGTCGCATATGATCGAAACCCCCGATCTCTTTGAAACCGACCCCGAGGCCAGCAAAGCCCGCGCCGAGGTCGCCGCACTCTACAAGACCGAGCGTTGGTCAGAGGACCGAATGCCCTCGGGCCTTTTGCCGCCCAAGCGCAATCCGCTCTGGAAACAGATACTCTCGCGGATCACCCTGAACGGCCATCTGGTGCCCTTCTGGACAAGTATCGCGCCGAAAACCGCCGTTCATCCCAATGTCCGCGCACAGGTCTGGCCCGTCATGATGACTTCGGGCGCGCGTATTTATGACCGAAGCGGCACCCGCGCCTATACCGTCACCCATTCCAAGCGCCGCTTTTTCGTGATTTTGCTGCGGGCCTTGGCGCTCGCACTGCGCTGGACGCTTACCTATCCGTCGATCCGCGCAAAACACCGCGCCTCTTATGCCCGCGCAACCCAAGACACCTTTTGGCGCGGCGAATTTGACAAACCTTTGAATTAAGTCCTCGGCAAAGGCCGCGTTTGTGCCCCGAACGCGCCGAGCAAAGGAACCCCCCCGTGATGGACCCTGACCAAGGGAACATGAGTGGGAGCATGGGGGCATGCCGGAACTTGCGGTCGTCGGGGTCACGCCCGAACTTGACACCTTGGGGTCGCACATCACGCGGATCGGCAGCGCCGACATCGGGGGGCGGCACTTTATCGTCGGCACCACGCGACTCGATGGCGGGATTCAGCTTTGGGAGGAAGTGAACGGCACCCTGATCGATCGGGGCACCCTCGCTTATTCCCGTCCGTGGTATCAGGGGTTCAGCAACACTGACCTTGCCCTTGACGGAACCACTCTCGCCGTCCTCGGGGGATCAAGCGGCGAGGTGGATCTCTTTACCATCACTGCGACAGGTGGCTTTGCCCCACTTACAACCCTGACCTTTCCCGCCGATCCGACCGCCTTTGCGCTCCAAGGCGATATCGGCGTATTTTACAGCGGCGGAATGCTCTCCTCGGTGCGGCTCTCGGACGGGCAATTGGGCACGACCATCGCGGCGGGCCCCATCAGCGATCTTGCTTTCGCGCCCTCCGTGGTGATCACGCTCGACACACAGACCCACACCGTCACAAGCTGGAGCATCGACCAGAACGGCGCACTGACCCTTGCCGCCAGCCTCGGCTCCGCCGACGGTCTTGCCATCCACGCCCCAACTGTCGTCAAAACCGCGGTGATCGAAGGGACAACCTATGCCATTGTCGGTTCAAGCGGCACAGGCTCCCTCACCGTGCTCAAAGTGGGCGCAAACGGTGCCCTGAACCAGACCGACCACCTGATCGATACACTCGACACCCGTTTCGCGGGGATCACCGCGCTCGATCTCGTTGAAAAAGACGGGATCACCTATCTTGCGGCGGGGGGCGCGGATGACGGTATCACGCTCTTTTCGCTCGTCGCTGGTGGCCGCCTCGTTCCGCTGGCAGTTCTCGAGGACACGACCGCGCTCACCCTCGCGGGACCGAGCGCCCTCACCCTCAGTCCCATCCACGACGGGCTCCTTATCCATATCGCATCAAGCAGCGAATACGGCATCACGACACTCCTCTACGAAACGGGCGGCGGCGCGGCGATCCACGCAAGCAGCGGCGGCCCGACCTTCGGCACAGGTGGCGCGGATGTCCTCTATGGCGCAGACGGGACCGACACGCTCTTCGGCGGCATGGGCGACGATCTCCTGATCGACGGCGCAGGCACGGACACGCTTTACGGCGGCGCGGGCGCGGATACCTTTGTCCTCAACTTCGATGGCGTGACGGATCACATCCACGACTTCGAACTTGGCAAGGACCGCATCGACCTTTCGGCTTGGCCCATGCTGATGACCATGGCCCAGCTCTTTGTCGAAGAAACGGCGGTCGGTCTTCGGCTTCGTTATGGCGCGTCGGAAAGTGTCGACATCATCACGAATACCAACACCCCCATCACCGCCGAAGACATCGCCTCCGCGCTCATTATGTCGGGGCGCTATCTTTTTGACCCTCTGCCCGGATTTGCGGGTCCCGTCGGCGATCCGATGACCGCGCCTACCATCGCCGATTACTACGATCCGCCGCCTGATCTCGTCATCCCCGATCCCGACATGATCCAAGGCACAATCGCCGCCGATCTTCTTTGGGGCACAAACAGCGCCAATACGTTCAGCGGCTCGGGCGGTGACGATACCATTTCGGGTGGCGACGGCGACGATCTCCTCTTCGGCAATGCGGGCGACGACACCCTACGCGGAGAAAACGGACACGACAGACTCCTCGGCGGCAAAGGCAACGACACGCTCTTGGGAGGAGAGGGCAACGATTAGCTCAAAGGACGCGGCGGCCATGACACCCTACTCGGCGGTGAAGGGAACGATACCCTCCTCGGCGGTCTCGGCGATGATCGGCTCGAAGGGGACGACGGCGCGGATGTGCTCTTCGGCAGACAAGGCAACGACAAGCTCCTCGGCGGGACGGGCAACGACATCCTGCGCGGGGGCAAGGACAACGACCACCTCAGCGGCGGCGCGGGCGATGACGACCTGCGCGGCAACGGCGGCAACGACATCCTCTATGGCGAAGCAGGGAACGACCGTCTCTGGGGCGGGGCGGGCAACGATACACTCAACGGAGGCGGCGGCAACGACACCCTCAAGGGAGGAGAGGGGCGCGACACCTTTGTCTTTTTCTCGGGCATCGACACCATCCGCGATTTCGACCCGACCGAGGATGCGCTCTATCTCCACAGCTCGCTTTTGGGCGGCCAGACGGCGGGCGCGCTCGTCGAGCGTTACGCAAACGTCCAGAGCGACGGCGTCCATTTCGACTTCGGCGCGCATGAACTCATCCTGTCGCATCTCAAATCGACAGCGGGCCTCGAAGCCTTAATTACGCCCTATTAGGGACGAAAATGACCTCGAGAATCTCGTCCCGCGTCGCCGAATGGGCAAGCTCGGACATAGCCCGCGCAGCGGCTTCGGCAGCGGCAAGCTCTGTCGCGCTGAAATAAAGCTCGGCCTGAAGCTGGAGCGGGCGGTCGATCGCAGCGGCTTCGGCCCGCGCAATAGCATCGACGAACCCTGTCCCGCCGATCCAGTGGCGATCAACCAGCCCCGCATCCTCAAGAAACTCGGATTGCACCAACGCGGCAATCCCCTTGGGAAGATAGACATCACTCCCCCGCGCGCCGCCCCTTTGCACCAAGGCACGGGCCATGATCCGCCCGAAACGCCCACGCTCACCGCGCTTGATCCCAAGATCCTTGAGCCGCAAATGAGTCCAACGCAGCAGCGCCAGTTCTTCGAGTTTGAGGCTCTCGTTCCGCCGTGGCAGCCCCTTGGTCGCATCCCCGCCAAGCCGCGTGACCAAACGCCCAAGCCCATCGACATCAAAGGCATCCACTGAAAGACCCGCCCCGAAAACCGCCCGCCAGCGCCCCAACCTCTCGTGGTAAAGAAGCCTGCGCCGTTCGATCATCCGATCCGCAAATTTCCGCAAAGGACCAAGCGCATCACCGAGTTTGATATGCTCGCAATAACGCGACAGGATCGCATCCGCATGGGGACGGATGAGCGCATGAACCTGCACCTCAACCTCCTTCGGGAAAAGCGCCGCAACCGCCTCTGGCTCGGCAAATTCAAGATGCTCGGCCGAAAGGACCAGTCGCTCGGCGCCCTTTTCCTCAGCCTCGGCGAGATAAGCGGCAACTAGTGCGCGCGCCTTTTGCGGGGTCCCTTCGGTCAAAGCATGGGCAAGCGCGTTGTGGTTAAGCCCGCGACCGGGATAAAGCCCGCCCGCAATCCCGCCCGTGACCAAAGCAGTTTGCAGCGCGGTTGTCGCCGTGCGGCAGTCCCCGATATGAAGATCAATCCGCCGGATCATCATATCCTCGCAATCTCTCGGCAATCCGCGCGTTTGAGGGCGATCCCTTGATAAAATTCTGCCTCAACACCTGCGAGACGACGCCGGGTCTCTCGGTCAGAAGCGGCTCGATCGTTCGGGCCATGGCCAAGGCAACGGCTAACGTCTCGGGCGTGAAATACCGTCCGACCTCGAGCGATTGCGGCGCCTCTGCCGCAGCGTCGACCGACGCCGCAAGCGCGGGTCCAAGGATCGGTCTGCCAAAGACAACACGGTCCGTTTCGTCCGCATCCTCGCGATAAGCCTCGACCACCGCTTCGGCCAGCTTACGATCCATCATGGGCACCAAACTGCCGACATCGACCATCGCGCGAGCAAGGTTCCGCCCCAGTGCGGTGCGCGCGGCCTTACTCTCACGCTCGCGCCCGAGCACATCAAAGAGCGCACGAAGGAGCGCCAGAACCTCGACCTTGGGCACGGGATTGCGGCGGAGCGCAGCGCCCGCCCGCGCACCCTGCCCGATGGCATGCTCCATGAAATCGGCGACCACATCCCCTTGGACCAACTCGGACGAGGCAAAGGGACGGAGCACAAACGACGCCCCGAACGCAGAGCGCCACCGCCCGAACCGCTCGGCATAGAAAAGCCGTCGACGATTGAGCATCGCCCCATGAAACTGGCCCGCGTCACCGCGCAGATTGCCAATCTTTACGTTTTCGCAATAGCGCGCGAACAAGGCTTCGGCATGGGGGCGCGCATAGGCAATGACCGTAATCTCGTCCTGCCAAAAGCGGCGGATCGCATCGGCCAAGGGCGCAGGATCGACGAATTCGAAATGCTCAGCCGACAAAACAGTGATCCCCTCGCCCGCCGCATTCAACAAATCGCGAAGCGGCGCAGGGTCACCCCCGTCAAAAGCGCGTGAAATCGGGATGTGGTTCGCATCGGCAGGAAAATGGAGCGGCATCGGAACGCCCGTAAATTCCCCCCGACGCAGCGCCTCTTGAATCGAGGTGGACCCCGTTTTGCAGTCCCCGATATGAAGAACAAGACGTCTCATCGCTGGCGCTCCAACCAATGGACCTCGGGGCATTGCCCCGTCGCCAAAAGACGCTCAATCACCATGGGTCGAAGAGCCTCTTCCGCAAAGGGAAGCGGCTCGACGCTTTGGTCGAGATCGTCGAAAAACGCCGCCCGTCCCGTCAGCGCGGAAAGCCAATCATGCACAGGTTCGAACCCGCGCCTGATCTCGTGGCGGACCTTGCGTCCCAAAAGCTCGATCTGGTCCGAAGGCGGCAGGTCGATCCGCACCCGATGGAGCCAATCGAGCATACCGCGGCCACCTTCAGGCCCAAGCTCGATGACAGCACGGCGCGCAAACTCGGCAAAGCCGCGATGAAGCCCGACATTCTGCGCGCTTTCGGCAAGAGAGAGCCCAAGCCGCCCGCCGAACCAACTCGGCAGCCCGCCCGCCGCCTTGACCTCGGCATAGGGGACAAGGCGCAGCGTTTTGAACCGATCCATCCAAGGCGCGATCATTTTACGGTAATCAAGATGGATTGTGCCTGCATAGTGTCTAATATCGTCGTCGATCGGCCCAAGGTGATGCCCGAAGCGGAGCCGCTGGAGGTGCCACGACACGATATAGTCATCGGGTCGGCGCAGGACGGCGACAATCTCGGCCTCGGGTCCCGCTATCCTGGCGATCTCGTCGATATAACCGTGCGATATCGCCCCGAAGTTGGCAAAAACCTCCGAGGCAAGAACAAGTCGAGAAGGCGCAAACCGCGCCACCTGCTCGGCGATGGCATGTTTCATCTGCGTGCTATGGGGAAGCATCGGGTGGAACTCGGGAACGGGGCCGCCGCCCCCTTCGGCGATCATCTTGAACCCGAGCGCATTGTGCCCTTGGGTGTAATTGAGCGGAGCCGCCCCCCCCCGCCCCGCAAGAGCAGCGGCAAGATAGGCCATCCCCTGAAATTCGACCGCGGGATAAAGCACTCCCTCGGACAGAAGCCGCGCCGCATCGACGGCAAGCGCCTGTTGCAAAGCGGTCGAGCCCGTCTTGTGGTGGCCTATGAAAATCGTGCTCTGCATTAACCTGCCGTTTGCCTGCTATCCTTATTCTGTTCGTGCCCCATCCCAAAAGGCAAGGGGCGGGATTTGCGCAACGGGCCCCGCCGCGCTATCTCTCTATCACCAGAACAAAGAGACCGCATGTCCCGCAACATCATCATCATAGGCGCAGGGCTCACCGGTGCGGTGATCGCACGCCAACTTGCGGACAGCGGCACCTGTTCCATCACGCTTTTCGAGCGTCGGGATCATCTTGCGGGAAATTGCTTTACGTTTCGTGACCCCGCTTCGGGGACGATGCTGCACAAATACGGGCCGCACATCTTTCACACCAATGACACCGAGGTCTGGACCTATGTCCAGCGGTTCGCCCTGTTCGAACCCTTCAAGCATCGGGTCGTTGCGCGTTATCAGGGGCGGGACTACGGGCTTCCCGTCAATCTCGACACGATCAATGCCTTTTACGGCACCCAGTTCACCAGTGACGAGGCGCGTGCCTTTATCGCCTCGCGGTGCCTCAAACTCGCCCGCCCCGCCGCCAATGCCGAAGAACAGGCGCTCAGCACGCTCGGCCACGAGTTGTTCAACGCCTTTTACAAGGGCTATATCGCCAAACAGTGGAGCCGCCCGCCAAGCGATCTCCCCGCTTCCGTGACCGCCCGCCTACCGATGCGCTTCGACCGCGAAGATTGTTACTTCGGCCACAAGCATCAGGGCCAGCCAAGGTTCGGCTATACCGCTCTGGTCGAAGCGCTTCTCGATCATCCCGCGATCACCATCCATACCGAAACCGAAATCACCCGCGCGGATCTGCGCGACGCCGACCACGTGTTCTGGAGCGGGCCGCTCGACGCCTATTTCGACCATGCAGAAGGGCGGCTTGGCTATCGCACCCTGCGCTTCGAGGAATTACGCGCCCCGACCCCGATTCAAGGACGTGCCGTGGTGAATTATTCCGACCCCGACGTGCCATGGACCCGCATCGCCGAGCACAGCTTTTTCACCCCGTGGGAAACCCCGCGCGAAGCGGTGGCCTTTCGCGAATATGCCGACGATTGCGGCCCCGAGGATGAGCCCTTCTATCCGATCCGTCTGATCAGTGAAAAAGCCATCCTTGCCCGCTATATCGAACGGGCAAAAACCGAGAAAAACATCACCTTCGCGGGCCGTATGGGAACCTATCGCTATATCGACATGGACATTGCCGTGCGCGAAGCCTTGGATTGCGCCGCACAGTTCCTGCGTGCCCCTGATGATATGCCCGTCTTTTCGGCCTCTCCGATCTGATGCGGTTCGCGGCTGTCATTGTCACCCATAATCGTCTGGCGCTTTTGACGCGGACCCTGCCGCACTGCCTCGCTGAACCCTTTGTGCATGTGATCGTCGTCGACAATGCGTCTCGCGATGGCACCGCGGAATTCCTCGCAACCCAATCGGACCCAAGGCTCGATATCCTGACCCTACCCGAGAATACGGGCGGCGCGGGCGGTTTTGCCATTGGGATGGAGCGCGCCGCCGCGCTCAATGTGGATTGGATCGTGCTTTTCGATGACGACGCCTATCCCTGTCGGGGGGCGCTTGCCGCCTTTGAAACCCACCTGCCCAAGACTGCGGCTTCGGGGATGATCGCCGCGCGGGTCGAAACCCAAAGCGGCGCGCGTCACCCCCTTAACCGCCCGACGCGTGTCCCGTTCCTGTCGGTCAAGGCCTTTGCAAACTGGATCACGGGAACACCGCGTTTTCCGGTCACATCGGGTCCGATCGATACGCTTTCCTTTGTCGGGGCTTTCATTCGGCCCGAAACCATTCGGCGGCACGGTCTTCCCGACCCACGCCTTTTCATTGGCGGCGACGACACCGCCTATGCCCTCCGTCTAGGGGGCGCTGGACTGGTGCATTACTACCTTGAAGAGGTGCGCTTTACCCATCTTGGCGGCCGCTCGGACCCAAGCCCGACCCGCGCCTTCTATTCCGCGCGCAACCGCGTTCTTGTCACGCTCGACCTGATGCCTTGGCTGCTCCCTCTTGTGATGGTCAGACACTATCTTCGCACGAAATCACGCGTGACCGCCCGAAACCGCGCCGAAATTCTACGCGCGACGCGGCGCGGGATGGCAGCGGGGATCAGGGCCTTTCGCGCGTATCGGTCAGGCGCCCCCCTCCCCTAGGGCGCGCAACGTTCGCACGCTTCACCATTCCCTAAACCAAGCACGGCAGCATGTGCCTATCCAGCCAAAAGGAACGCACATGTCTGATTCAACCGCTCGCTTGGGCCTTCCGCTCTTGCAACCCGCGCAGGCCCAGAAACACATCACCCACAACGAAGCACTGGCGCGGCTCGATCACATCACCCAGCTTGTCGTCGAAGAAGCAGGCGGCACAACCCCGCCGACCGCCCCAGTCGAAGGCGCGACCTATTTCGTCGGCACGGGGGGCATCGGGGACTGGAGCGGACAAGACGGCACGCTCGCCGCCTTTTTCTCGGGCGGATGGGAGTTCATTCCGCCCAAAGACGGCTGGCGCCTCTGGGACAAGGCACGCGCTGCGCTTTTCGTCATTCAATCTGGCACCCTTGTTCCCGCGCTTGGCACCGCTTCGACCTTTGGGGTGAACACCAACGCAGATGCCTATAACCGCCTCTCGGTTTCGGCCCCCGCCTCGCTCTTTACGCACGACGGCGCGGGCCATCAGCTCAAAGTCAACAAATCGGGGCCCACCGAAACCGCCTCGCTCCTCTTTCAGAGCAATTGGACGGGACACGCGGAAATGGGCCTGTCGGGTGACACCGATTTCGCGATCAAAGTGAGCACGGACGGCGGCACTTGGGTCACGGCGCTTCGCTTCGATGCAAGCACGGGCGCCGCGACGGTTCCTGCAACAAACGCCCCCGCAAACCCACTAGAAGGAACGCTCTACTTTGATGGAGCGACCAAGAAACTGCGGTGTTTCGACGGCGCGCTCTGGCACGATCTTTTCTAAATTGGGCCTGATTAGAGACTGATCAGCAAAACCTCCGATAGTCCGCCAAGAGGCTGTCAATCTGGTCATAGTAATAAAGCTGCCCCTCAAAGAGCAGCACCCCAACCTCGCAAAAATCCTTCACCACCGAAGGCGAGTGCGAGACCATGACTACGCGCGACGTCTCGACGGTTTTGCCGAGCGCCGCGCGGCTTTTCACCTTGAACCTCTGGTCCCCTACGGCCGTAATCTCGTCGATGAGATAGGTATCGAAATCGATCGCAAGCGAGAGTCCGAAGGCAAGCCGCGCTTTCATCCCGCTAGAATAGGTGGCAATCGGAAGATCGAGCGACGCGCCAAGCTCGGCAAATTCCTCGACCCGCTCGAGCACATCCTCACTCGGCTGCCCATAAAGCCGCGCAACAAAGCGTATGTTCTCGACGCCCGTCATGGTTCCGTTGAACCCGCCCGAAAATCCCATCGGCCAGCTCACCCGCTCATGTCGGAGGATGTCCCCTCGACTCGGCATTTCTGTGCCGGCAATCAGCCGAAGCAAGGTGGATTTTCCCGCGCCGTTGCGCCCCATCAAAGCGATGTTTTTCCCCTCGGGAAGGGTGAAGCTCACCTCGTCCAGCACCTGCTTGTGAACACCTTTCACAAGATAGGATTTGGACACCCGATCAAGCGCGATCATGCCGCCCTCCATCGCCGCGTCATCCGCTCCGACCCAAGACCCAAGGCCAGCAAAACAAGCGCAATCGCAAGCGGATAAAACGGATCAAAGACATCGCTGTCGTAATGCGGATAATATCCCTCGCGCATCCATTCGATCACATGGAGCACTGGGTTCCAGCGCAGCACGGCAACCACCTCGGGCGGCATCTGCGACGGGATATAAAAGACGCCCGACAGGAAAAACAAAGGCCGCCCGATCACCGTCTCCACATGCGCCCAGATCGGCGTCACCCGCATCAGCATCGCGTGCACACTCCCGACCCCAAGCCCCAAAAAAGCCGTCGCCGCAAAGGCACCCACCATCATATCGGGCGCCCGCGGCATCTCGGCCAACCCGAGCACCACCAGACCACCGAAGAACAGCGCAAAAATCACCAGATAGGTCAGCACCACAAGCATGAAGCGCGCAAACAAAGCATCCGTTTCGCGGATCGCAGGATAGTAAAGCAACTGCCGATTGGCGACATAGGCACGGAGCAGCGTCCCACTCAGCCGATTGAAGAGCTCAAGCGTCAGAACCCCGCTCGCAAAGAACAAGGCAAGCGAGGTGCCATAGGGCGACTGCCGCCCGATCACATAGAAAATCGCGACGAGAACCGATATCGACAGCAGCGGCTGGATCACCGCCCAAAGGTATCCCGCATGGCTCGTCCCGAACGTCATCCGCGATTCCCGCAGAGTCAGAGCCGCAATCACCCGAATTTGCGCAACAAGAGCGCCGCTCATCTCACATGGTCCCGCACCGCCAGAGCGATCAGCGTCGAAATCAGCCAAATCACAAAGGCCCCGCCGAAAATCAAAAGAGTATTGCGGAGCCGCTCTGGATAAACCGCCTCTTCGGGACGAAACGGCCGCGCAAAAATCGCCAGATAACGCTGCTGGCGATCCGCCTCCATCCGCGCCGCCTCAAGTGAGGTGAGCGCCGATGCATAGCGCTGCTGGGCAAATGTTTGCTCGATCTGAAGATCCTCGAACTCGGCCAGCATATTCGCAGTCGCCGCGCCTCCCCCTTCGCCGCCAATCGCTGCGCGGCGTTGTGCAATCTGGTCGGCAAGCGCTTCGACCTGCCGTTTCAACTGTGTCAGCCGCGGCGCAGCAGGTCCAACCGCTTCGGCAAGAACGACGACCTGTGCCTGCAAGTCGGCAAGTTGCGCTTCGAGCGTCGCAATCAACTCGGCGTCAAGCTGCGCATTAATGACAGGATCAAAAGCCCCCTGCTCCTCTCGAAACCGCCGAAGCGCCATCTGCGCGGCGTAAAGCCTCTCTTCCGCGCGCTCGACCTCACGGGTGGCGAACTGCACCGAGTCGCGCCGTGCCTTTTCGGAAAGCTCGTTCACAAGCTGGGTCGCCGCATCAAGAACCGCATCGGCAACCACGATCGCCGTGTCGGGATCAAAGGCCTGCACCTCATAGCTCACGATCCCAGTCGTACTGTCGTAACTTGTCTGGATACGGCGCGACCAATACTCGACAAATTCTTCCAAAGTGCTGTTTTGGGCCAATCTAGAGACTGGATCGATTGTCTCTTCCGCGAAATGTTCTCTAAGTGAAAGCATATCATCCAAAGCCCGAAGAAGATCGGGACTCTCGAGATAACGGCGGATGATATAACTGTCCGAAGTGGTCGACCCAGCCGAGGGCATGCCGGTGAAACTGCTAAAGAGATCAACGCCCGAGGCCGCTTCGACCCCCCGCACCACAAAACTCGCGCCTGCCGCATAGCGGTCCGAGGCGACCTTGCCGTAATACCAGCCGCCAAGAACGGTCGGCGCAACGACCATCACCGCGAAACTGGCGGCCAGACGCCATCCGCGCCGCTTGGCCCTGACCGCACGCGGCGAAGTCACAAGGCCCGAAGGTCTCTCTATGGCGTTGTCCTGCTCCATAGGCGGCAGCCTACCTCCCAAGCCCTAAGCAATGGTTGACTAGTGAACGATCCGAAGCGTTCGGACCATCGGGTCAAGTCGTCTCATCTCGCGCAACAGCCGATCCCCGAAATGGCTTTCGACATAATTTGCATGGAACCGCGTCGGGGCGGAAATCACAAACCTGTCGTCCTCGCGCCCGACAGGATCAAGCCGCGAGAGCCACGCCGCAAAACTTGCGGGATCATCGTCGTAAAAGCTCTTGCAAATTCCGGACCAGAGCGAGCCGTCGTCACTCGGCGCCTGAACACGCGAGGGCGCGAATTTGACGACATTGCTCGGTGTCTCTGGTTCGAGTGGCGTTTCGGCACGGGCGACAAAGTCGGGACCGATGTTTTCCCAAACCGGTTTTGTGTCACCCATGATCTTGTCGAGGCAGAGGCCATGAACCGCAACGCGCCCGCGCGCAGCGCCACGTTTCTCAACGAGCCAACCGCTTGCGCGGAACTTGGACATCTCGCGTTTGACCGTCCGCGTATCACAAGCCCAAAGCTTGGCGATCTCGTTCTGCCCGATGGTAAGCTCGTCCTTTTGCCAGTTATAGCGCGTGGTGATCAAAGCCATAAGCCGGAGTACTTGACGCTGGACGTGCTTATCCTGAGATAGACCAAAGGCAGCCAATGCAGAGAGTATGTCATATTTCTTGACGGACGCTGAACGCCCGACGGGTTTGGCAACCTGCACTTTGCTGCTCCTCGTATGGCCCTGGGGCCGCGCCTCTGTTCGGGATCTTGGTCGTCCCATTTGTCGGATCACAACGTTCTTCCGATCTGTTGGCTTATTTGCGTCCTGATGTTCGATTCTGTCAAGCGCTTTGACTCTGCCGAGAGGTCGAGGTCCGTCCCCAATACCAAAATCTGAATGGATTTTCAGGTAAAATAGGTAATAGGGGACATTCAGTCTGTCACCCTAAATGAAACTTTTGTCACCCCAATAGCAGTGGTCTGCCCCAAGGTGTCCCCCTAAATCTGGCGCGTTCATCTGGTCCTGCCCGCGACCACAAACGCCATGCCACCGAATCGCTTGCGGCCTTATTTTCATGGCCTGCCAACGGATTTGCACTTTTTGCGTTTTCACTAAACTTCACTTTTGCATTTTTGGCAAATTCAGCGTATTTCCGATTTAGAAGAAAATTTACGTCCAATAAGAAAGACAGCAGGCATGTTTACTCACGAGGATTTGGCAAACCTTCAGGCGCAGTCGCTCAAGATGCAGACCTGGATCCGCCGTCAGACGTTCAGCCCTCAGATGGAAAAGACGCTCCGTCGCTTCTCGAGCTGGGAGGTGTCGGAGCTTATCTTCAAGATCAATCAGTCTACCTTCCGCGGTCGTCTTGCCGCCGAACCCGATCTTCCGGGGGGCGAGGTCGAAGAGGACGGCCGCCAGCGCTGGTTCAGCCTTGAAGAGATCAACGAGCTGCGCCGCAAGATGAAGATCAACCGCAAGTCCCTCATGCCCGAGCGGCCTCAGGGCAAGCGCGCCTTCCGCGTGGCTATCGCCAACTTCAAGGGCGGCGCGGGCAAGTCCACTGTCGCGCTGCACCTTGCCCATGCCGCTGCGCTTGATGGTTACCGCGTGCTCGTCGTCGACTTCGACCCACAGGCAACCCTGTCCCACTCCATGGGACTTAATGACGTGGCCGAGGATCATACCGTCTGGGGCATCATGGCCCGCGACCTCATCCGCGAGACGGACCGTATGAACGCCGCTGTTCAGGGCGCCGAGTCCGGCACCGCCCTGCCCCAGCGCCGCATTCCCGCGTCGATCCGTGACCTTGGCCTTGGTGATCTGCGCGTTGCCGACTTCATCAAGCCGACCGCTTGGCCGACCATCGACATCATTCCCTCCTGCGCCAACGCGGCCTTCGTGGAATTTGCCTCGGCTCAGTATCGGCACCTCAATCCCGAATGGACCTTCTTCGGGGCGGTGTCCCGCTATCTCGATGCGATCCCGAGCGACGCCTATGACCTGATCATGTTCGATTGCCCGCCCGCGATTGGTTACCAGTCGATGAACGCGGTCTTTGCCGCCGACATGCTCTATATCCCCTCTGGCCCCGGCTATTGGGAATATGACTCCACTACGTCCTTTATCGGTCAGCTTGCCGAAGCGCTCGGCGATCTGGCGCACAGCTATCCCCAAACCTTCCCCGCGGGGAAGATCAAGCTTCCCAAAGTCTTTCAGGACGTGCGCTTCCTCATGACCCGCTACGAGCCTGGAAACGAGCTGCACCGTGCGATGTTCGAAGCATTTAGAAAGGTTTTTGGTGATCATGTAGCAGAGCACCCGATTGAAATGACCCGCGCGGTCGAACAGTCGGGCCGCTTCCTAAGCTCGGTCTACGAGATCGACTATCGCGATATGACCCGCGAAACGTGGCGCCGCGCACGGGCCACCTTTGATCGGGCTTACGAGGAATTCAAAGGGTCCGTGCTCACCGCATGGAAGAACTTGGAGGATGAGGAATGAGCAAGAAACGTCGCGTCTTCGACATCGACCTCCCCGAGGATGATTTTGCTGAAACCTTCCCCGCGGGGAAGATCGACGCCCCGAACGACGAGGGCAAGCGTCGTGGTCCCATGGCCACCGCGATCAGTGAAACCGCAGGGAGCCTACGCGAGCGTCAGGAAATCGAGGCAACAATCCGCGCCGAGAACGACGCCCTCGCCCATGAACATGTGCGGCTGAAAAAGCTTGGGCTGATCGTCGATATGATCCCGCTCGACAAGATCGATACGCACAAGCTCGTGCGCGACCGTCGCAAGGGGCCTGACTTTGAAATCATCGAGCTTAAATCCTCGATCAAGGACATCGGCCTTTCGAACCCGATCCGTGTCGAGCCGCGGGCCGATGGCCGTTTCGAGTTGATCCAGGGCTATCGCCGCCTGACCGCTTTCAAAGAGCTCTTGGAGGAAACGGGCGACGAAGAGAAATTCGGCTCTATTCCAGCCGGAATCATTGCTCAGGGCGAAAGCGTTGAGACACTATATAGGAAGATGGTGGACGAGAACCTTGTCCGCAAGGATATCTCCTTTGCGGAGATGGCGAAGCTTGCCGTCGACTATGCAAAAGACCCTAGTACCGCTGAAATAGACCCTGATAAGGCAGTCGCCGCGCTCTTCTCTTCTGCTGGGTATCAGAAGCGGACCTACATCCGTGGGTTCATCCCACTGGTCGAGGCGCTGGACGGGATTTTAAAGTTCCCGCATGAGATCCCGCGCCGTCTCGGCCTTGCCCTCTCCAAGCGCCTGACTGAGGTCGAAGGGCTCCGCACTGCTATCCGCAACGATCTCGAAGGCTGGGATAATTACTCGGTCCGTGACGAGCTTGAGGTGCTGCGTAAGTACGCCGAAGAGGAAGAGGATGACTTTGGCCTTCCCGTCGCGAAAAAGGCGGACAAAGTCCCGAGTTCCGCTCCGACCAAGGCCAAGACTACATTTCAGATCGAGCGTCCACATGGGGTTGCGAAATGCACCGCCGGAAACGGGCGGCTTGAAATCCGTCTTGGGCGGGACTTTTCGACCATCGATCGGCGCAAGCTTGAAGAGGCTGTGCGCACGCTTTTGAACCAGATCGAATAGCCCTCTGCTGTTCGGCTTTGAGAGAGGCGGCCCTTGGGTCGCCTTTTTCATTCGAAACCTTCCCCGCGGGGAAGATTCCACCCTCCCGACCCTTTGTCCGAGTGATGTGCAAAATCTAGGTATTTTGCGCATAATAAATGTGATACCTTTGGGGCTATGAAATTTTTAGACAGCCCCCCAAACACTCCCGAAGACGAGGAAGAGGACCTTTGGTTCCTTCCTGCGCCACTTGAGGATGCCGCGCCGACCGACCTCCCTGCCCCGCTTGCGCCGTTGCCGGTCAAGGGTTGGTCGGTAGATTGGGCGCGGGCCGAAGCGGGATTGGGTCGACCCTTGGCTGAGGCGTGGGCAGCGCTCGCGCGACTTGACGAGAAGGTCGCGGCGACTAAGGGGGCGGCTGAATGGATCGCCCTTGGCGAGGCCTCGGCACTAAGCTGGTATGACGGGCGGCGCATCGCACCCGAGCGGCTCGCGCTCTATGCCGAGTTGCGGGTCTCGACTGCCGAGGATGACGCCCGCGATCTTGCTCTGGCGGATTGGGCGCGACGGCGTCTGGTGGGCGCTGTCGCGCCTGAAGATATCGAAGCCTTTTTCGGTTTCGAGGACCAAAACCTTCCCCGCGGGGAAGATGGGCTTGACTGGCTGACGGCTATCCGTGGGGGTGTTTTGCACCCGCTGACCGCCGCCGCGATGGCGTTTCACGACTGGAAAAGGATCGGGCTGTCGGGTCCTGAAAGCGTGTTAGAGGCGGCGACTTTGGCCATGCGGGTGGCGGCAACGGGGCTCCGCACCCTGCCCTTTGCGCCAATGGCCTCGGTCGGGATGCGGGCGATCAGGTCCGGCGGGCCTGTCGAGGAGCGGCTTCTCCCTTGGTTCGAGGCGATCCGCAACGGCGCTCAAGAGGCTTACCTCACGCTCGATCGGCTTCAGGAGTGGGGTGCTCGGGCACACGCTGCCATCGCGCCCATGTCGGGACGCACACCCGAGCGACTCGTCTCGGTCCTGCTTGAGGTGCCCTTCCTGTCGGCTGAAATGGCCGAAGTACGGACGGGCGCCAGTCGGGCAGCGGTGCAGCGCAACCTTGATCGTCTTGCCGCGCTCGGTTTGGTGAAAGAGGTGACGGGCCAGCGGCGCTATCGCTACTGGACCGCAGCGATCTAGATCTCGGCCGCAGGATAGCCCGCAGCGTCAAGCGCGGAGAGGATTGCCGATTTGGACGCGGTGCTGTCGATCTCGACCTCGCGGGTCTCCATATCGAAGTCCAGCTCGGCGTCGTCATCCAGAGTGGTGACGGCTTTTTCAACGCTGGCTTTGCAGTGGCCGCAGGTCATGTTGGCAATGTGGAATCGGGTCATGGTGGTCTCCTTCGTCCGAATAGGATGAAACCTTCCCCGCGGGGAAGGTCAAGCGGGCATCGCGTCACGTGGAATCTTCCCCGCGGGGAAGGTTTTGGTCCACGGGAAATCGGAAACAGAACCCTTGACCTTCCAGTAACTGGAAGGCTTAG
>JALRIK010000286.1 GCA_023255435.1 Marivivens sp. | reverse complement strand
TTTCTTACTCCATCTAAATTGGATGGTGTATCTTATACGATCGAAGATACTGAGGAATCTAAGTACTACGAGAATATGTACCAGACTCTTCAGGATGGTTATGGAGAAGGCCAACCACGATGACTCCTGTAGAAATCTTCGAATACAAACAGAAATAAAAAGATGTTGACAGAATCACAACCACATGTTATTATTGCTTTTAAGGGTGGTAGTGGTACTGCCCATATGATGAAGATTGGAAGAGAAGCCGGTGTTTCGATATATGAGGTGAAAGATGACTAAGATTTCTTTAGGTCCTACCAAAGGCACCGTAGACGAAGAAGAGTTTGATATTGTAGAAGATATTCTAACAATCGTAGAAGTGTATCGTAATAATGTATCTAAAGTTATTTCCGATTACGAAGATAGACTCGCTCAGCTTGAAGCACAAAAAGAGCAAAAGCTACGAGAACTAAAAGATGATCTTAAAAGAAAACTCAAATCGTAGGAGAACTGCAATGAGCTACGTG
>JALRIK010000285.1 GCA_023255435.1 Marivivens sp. | reverse complement strand
GATGGCTTTGAACAGTTCCATGAGAGGTAAAAGGCTATCGGATACTCTTCCATCCGCGCCTTTCCATGCGTAATCTTCGCCTTGGATTAACCTCCATCCAACGGATCGTCGGGCACGTACCTGCCCGGAAGGAGAAGCAATGGCTTCAGTAACATTTGAAAAAGCATCACGTATCTATCCAGGCAACCCAATTCCAGCTGTAGATAAATTAGATCTCGTTATCAATGATGGCGAATTTCTAGTTCTTGTTGGTCCATCAGGTTGCGGTAAGTCAACATCACTTCGTATGTTGGCAGGACTTGAAGAGATTGATACCGGACGTATTTTGATTGGTGATCGCGACGTAACAAACGTGGCACCAAAAGATCGCGATATCGCGATGGTGTTCCAGTCCTACGCGCTTTACCCACATATGACAGTTTCAGAGAATATGGGTTTTGCGTTGAAGATTGCTGGAGTCTCAAAAGAAGATCGCGAAAAAAGAGTTCGTGAAGCGGCAAAACTTCTTG
>JALRIK010000284.1 GCA_023255435.1 Marivivens sp. | reverse complement strand
CCTGAACTGGAAGACCTTGGACGGTATCAGCGTCAAGCCGCTGTACACCGCAGAAGACACACAAAACCTTCCCTACGCCAACACCTTGCCCGGCTTTGAGCCGTACTTGCGCGGTCCACAAGCCACCATGTATTCGGTGCGCCCTTGGACGATTCGCCAATACGCAGGCTTCTCTACCGCTGAAGAATCCAACGCGTTCTACCGCAAGGCTTTGGCCGCAGGTGGTCAAGGCGTGTCGGTCGCGTTTGACTTGGCCACCCACCGTGGCTACGACTCTGACCATCCCCGTGTGACGGGCGACGTGGGCAAGGCCGGTGTGGCGATTGACTCGGTGGAAGACATGAAGATTTTGTTCAACGAAATTCCGTTGGACAAAGTGTCGGTCTCTATGACCATGAACGGTGCTGTGTTGCCCGTGCTGGCTGGCTACGTGGTAGCGGCTGAAGAGCAGGGCGTGAGCCAAGAGTTGCTGAGCGGCACGATTCAGAACGACATTCTGAAAGAGTTCAT
>JALRIK010000283.1:282-513 GCA_023255435.1 Marivivens sp. | reverse complement strand
AGCTTGGTGCGTGTTTTCCAATTGTCGCTCATCCTGGGCCCCCTTGGCCAAACAAAAACCCCGAAACCAAGGGGTTCGGGGCAAAAAGCGTCCGTTTCCCTTTTAGCGGCTTGTTTAACGTGGCCCGCAATCCGGTTTCAAAGCGCCACAACCGGGCAAATACCCCCGGATCGGCAAAAGGTCAATCTGCGATGCGCCACATCCTGCCGTGCGGGGGGCGATCTCGTCGCC
>JALRIK010000283.1:0-272 GCA_023255435.1 Marivivens sp. | reverse complement strand
CCAAAGGGGCGGGTGCCGCATTGGTCACCCTGTCTGCGGCCCATGCCACGCCCTTTGGCTTTGGGATAAGAGGTCAGTCTTGTGGCTGGTTCGACAGCCAGGCCATCAGCCTTGGCCGTGCGCTAGCGTCCCCCGCTGCGCGCGCCTCTTCGATCACCGAACGTGCCTGCGCCAGATCAACCCGGCGCAACAACGACTTTACCGGGCCAATCGAGGCTGGCCGCATCGACAGCCCGCGCAGGCCCATGGCGGCAAAGGCCAAGGCTTCCACC
>JALRIK010000282.1 GCA_023255435.1 Marivivens sp. | reverse complement strand
GTGTGGTCAAAATGGACGCCGTGGTACCAGCCGCAGCGGCTGTTGAAACCGAAGAAGGGCAGGGCTCTAAATGAATGCCGTCAGCGCGATTGGCTTAGGCCATTTCCTCTCACTGGGTGCAGCGCTGTTTGCGCTCTCCATCATCGGTATCTTCTTGAACCGTAAAAACCTCATCGTTTTGTTGATGGCCATCGAGCTGATGTAGCTCGCTGTGAACACAAACTTTGTGGCCTTTTCCTACTACCTCAACGACATGAACGGACAGGTCTTCGTGTTCTTCATCTTGACGGTGGCTGCCGCAGAATCGGCGATTGGTCTGGCGATTTTGGTGCTGTTGTTCCGTAACAAGTCGACGATCGATGTGCAAGAGCTCGATGCCCTCAAAGGCTGAGCCAGAAAAGAAACTGACATATGAGTAACACACTGTCTGCTGGCAATTTGCTGGCTGTTCCGTTAGCGCCGCTTGCCGGCGCGCTGTTGGCGGGTATTTTTGGTACCAAACTCGGTGGAAACCTT
>JALRIK010000281.1 GCA_023255435.1 Marivivens sp. | reverse complement strand
GGACCCCCGGTGATCAATTGGCGGATATGTCGGTTGATGGGGCCGCATTGGTCATGAAAGTCGGCAAGATTTCGGGCGGGTTCCGCATCCGCAATCGTGGTGCCGATCTAAAAGTGCATGTGCGCACCCCGCGTCAGGCGGAATTGGCCGTTCATATGATTGAAAAGGTGCCGCCAGACACATCCAAGCTGCTCTTGTGCCCAATGCCGGGTCTGATCGTCAAAGTTGACGTTGAAGTCGGTCAAGAAGTTCAAGAAGGCCAAACATTGTGCACCGTTGAAGCGATGAAAATGGAAAACATCCTGCGCGCCGAGCGTAAAGGCATCGTTTCAAAGATCAACGCGGCCGCAGGCGACAGCTTGGCCGTTGATGATGTGATTATGGAATTTGAATAATCAATGATCCAGCCGGCGTTCATAACTGTGATGGTCCCCCCTGTGTGTGGGGGGGGCGATCAACGGGTCTTGGACGCTTTGATTTCGTCTTGGCGTATCTGCATTTTGTCGATTGCACGACTGA
>JALRIK010000280.1 GCA_023255435.1 Marivivens sp. | reverse complement strand
AAAGATGATCTTTGCACCGCTCGTCATCATGACCTTGCTCTTGGGTATCTACCCGAGCCTCGTGACCGACCTCATCGGGCCGAGCGTTGAAGCACTGGTTCACCACGTCCACACCGCCATCGAGGCGAGCGACCTGACCGTCGCCGCTGTGGCCGAAGTCGCTGCACACTAAGGAGCCGGACAAATGATCTCGAGCGATATCCAAATCGTCCTTCCGGAAATCATCCTCGCGCTCTTTGCGATGGGTGCGCTGCTCGGTGCAGTCTACACTGGCAAAGACAAAACCGCGTCTTTCCTGACATGGCTCACCGCTGGTGTGTTCCTTGTGCTCGGCGCATGGATCGGCCTGAACGGGCAGGGCACACAAGAAGCGTTTGGTGGCATGTTCATCGACGATAGCTTCTCGCGCTTTGCCAAGGTTGTGATCCTGTTCTCGGCGGCTGCGGTTCTGATCGTCAGCATCGACTACATGGCGAAACGCGATCTTCTGCGTTTTGAATATCCGATCCTCGTTGCCCTCGCGACT
>JALRIK010000027.1 GCA_023255435.1 Marivivens sp. | reverse complement strand
GCGGGATGGAGCAGCCCGGTAGCTCGTCAGGCTCATAACCTGAAGGTCGTAGGTTCAAATCCTACTCCCGCAACCAAGATTATTAACTCCCGAACCCAGCCAGTACCGAAAATCGAGCGGTAATGCATGCAAAGCGTTAGCATCTGGTGAAGGTGCGTACCTTTGAGCGGCAACACATTTGCATTAAATTTGAGCAAAACGCCCATAGATTGAGCCGAAGCAGACCAAAGCTCTTGCGGCCAATGGATGGTATATCACGCTGCCTTTACTTTGGTTTAGGCTGATCTGATTGATCTGCGTATGGCTAAAAAACTCTCGATCGTCGTCATAGAAAAAAACCATGCGCGCGCGACGCTTATTGGCGATAGCCTGCGGGATGCCGGCGATTTCGAGGTCTCTTTCATCACCGAAGAAGCAGGATTGGCACGGCGTATCTCTGAGAGAAATCCCGATGTGGTGCTGATCGATATGGAAAGCCCTTCTCGGGACATGCTTGAGGAAATGGCACTGGCCACTGGTCCTCTTGATCGGCCTGTTGCGATGTTCGTTGATCGAAGTGATGACGGCCTTACAAAATCTGCAATCGAAGCTGGGGTTTCTGCATATGTGGTGGACGGACTGAAGCCGGAGCGGCTCAAGCCTATTTTGGACGCTGCCATTACCCGTTTCCACATGTTCCACCGGATGCGCAAAGAGCTGGAAGCGACAAAGAAAGCGCTCGAGGAGCGCAAAGTCATCGATAAAGCCAAGGGAATTTTGATGAAAGCGCGCGGAATCGAGGAAGAAGCCGCTTATGCTTTGCTTCGCAAAACCGCGATGGATCAGGGTCGCAAAGTCGTTGAAGTCGCGAGCGCGCTTGTTACCGCTGCAGGGCTTTTGTCATGAAGGGCGCTAACGTCACGGTCGGAATAATGCCACTAGTGGATGCAGCTCCGATCATCGCCGCCAAAGAGTTGGGGTTTGCAGCACAAGAAGGTTTGACCCTCGAATTGGTGAAAGCCCCTTCCTGGTCGACGCTGCGAGATATGTTGGTCCACGGGCGTGTGGAGGCTGCACATATGCTTGCGCCGGTTCCAGTTGCACTTGTCATCGGGCTCGGCGCTCATGCTGAGCTGGATGTGTTAAGTGTGCTCTCGGTGAACGGCACAGTGGTTGGCGTCTCTAACGCCCTTGCCGAGCGGCTGCGCTCGCAGCAATTCGCTTTCGATTTCCGCGATGCCATGGCTGCGGGGCACGCGCTCCTTGAATGTGCGACGCACCCGTTGCGGATCGCTGTGCCTTTTCCATTCTCGATGCATGCCGAGCTTTTGCACTATTGGCTGGCGGGGCTTGGGAATTCAAACCTTCAGGCCGTCGAGATCAAGACCATTCCCCCATCGCTTATGGCCGAGGCCATGGCTGCGGGCGAGATCGATGCCTTTTGCGTCGGCGAACCTTGGGGATCGATCGCAGTGGAGAACGGTGTCGGGACGCTGCTTTTGCCTCTTGCCGCGATCTGGGGTTTTGCGCCTGAAAAGGTATTGGCCGTTCGGAAAGAGTATCGGGAAGCCGAACCCGACGTCACAGAACGTTTGACCCGTGCGGTTTGGCGCGCGGGAAAATGGTTGGATCAGGCCGAAAACCACATGACCGCCTCCGAAATCCTCTCTCGTCCCGAATATGTGGATGTTGCCCCTGAAATTCTCGAGCGCGCATTCGAGGGCAGGCTCGTGATTTCCCAGAGAGGCGAAACGCGTCAGGTCCCCAACTTTCTGACCTTTACCGAAGGGTCCGCGAGTTTCCCGTGGCAATCTTGGGCTGCATGGATCGCCAGACAACTGGCCTCGCGTCACGGGTTGAATCTCGACACCGCGATTGAGGCGGCGAAGGCCGTTTTCCGCACGGATGTCTATCGCGCGGCGCTCGCGCCCGAGCTGGCTGGGCTCCCGCTCTCGGACTGGAAAATCGAAGGAGCAGCACTGGAGCGAATGAAGATAGATTCGGCCCACGGCACCCTTCAATTGGAGCCTGATGCATTCTTTGATGGCAAAGTTTTTGATCCCAACCCGCGCAGCTGACCAAAATTTGAGCATTTTGCTGCGCGGCAGAAATTTCGATGCTGCAAATGCTCCAAGACCCGACCCTGTTGAGATACCAATAAATCAGGCCGCAACGAAGCGACCACGACATTAGTCCTCGCCATCAGGGGACCAAAGAGCAAAGCCGCTCGACCTTCTGCAATCCTCCTGCAGATCAAGGTCGGCGGCTTTTTTGATTGGGACGGCCCATGCGCCACAACAGGGAACGAACGAATGAAACGGCTAACAGCCATTTTGACGGCAACCACACTCCTGACCTCGCCCGCATTCGCCGAAATGCTCGAACTGGAAAAGGATGAGCTGAAACTCGGCTTCATCAAACTGACCGATATGGCCCCTCTCGCTGTGGCCTATGAACAGGGATATTTCCTTGACGAGGGTCTTTTCGTCACTCTGGAAGCACAAGCGAACTGGAAAGTTCTGCTCGATGGGGTCATCGACGGCACTTTGGATGGCGCTCATATGCTCGCAGGTCAACCGATTGCCGCAACCATCGGATACGGCACCGAAGCGCATATCGTGACCCCGTTCTCTATGGATCTTAACGGAAACGGAATCACGGTTTCGAACGAAGTCTGGGACATGATGCGTCCCCATATTTCGTCGATGGAAGATGGTCGTCCCCAGCATCCGATCAGCGCCGAGGCATTGGTTCCCGTCGTCGAAGAGTTCCGAAATCAGGGCAAGCCTTTCAATATGGGAATGGTTTTCCCCGTTTCGACCCACAACTACGAACTTCGCTACTGGCTGGCCTCGGGTGGTCTCAATCCTGGGTTCTATTCGCCCGAGGATGTCACGGGGCAAATCGCAGCCGATGTCTTTCTCTCTGTAACCCCGCCGCCGCAGATGCCTGCGACTCTCGAGGCCGGAACGATCAACGGCTATTGTGTGGGCGAGCCATGGAACCAGCAAGCCGTGATCAAGGGGATCGGTGTGCCGGTGATCACCGACTACGAGATCTGGAAAAACAATCCTGAAAAAGTCTTCGGTCTCAGCGCCGATTTCGTCGAGCAAAACCCCAATACCACGCTTGCGCTGACGAAAGCTCTCATTCGTGCTGCGATGTGGCTTGACGAGAATGACAACGCCAACCGTATCGAAGCGGTGAACATTCTGGCCAAGCCCGAGTATGTAGGGGCGGATGCGGATGTAATCGACAACTCCATGACCGGCACGTTCGAATATGAACCAGGCGATGTGCGTGACGTTCCTGATTTCAACGTATTCTTCCGCTACTATGCCAACTATCCGTTCTATTTGGACGCAGTCTGGTATCTGACGCAAATGCGCCGTTGGGGGCAGATCGCCGAGACCAAGCCCGATGGCTGGTATGATGAAGTGGCCAAGTCGGTCTACAAGCCGGACATCTATTTGCAAGCGGCGCGTATGCTTGTGGAGGAGGGGCTCGCGAATGAAGCCGACTTCCCTTGGGATAGTGATGGCTATCGCGCACCTACCCCCGCCGAGGACATCATCGATGGCGTTCCATTCGATGCGCGCACGCCTAATGCCTACATCGACAGTCTGAGCATCGGCCTCAAGTCAGGTCAGACCGTCGTCGGTAACGAAATCCAAGGTTAATCAAGAACATGCCGGAGGCTGCAAAGGCCTCCGGTCCCCTACTTGCGAGGACATTGCCATGACCACCGCCGACCCCGAATTTGCCAAGAGCGTTGATCGCGAAGCGCGCAAAGCAAAGCTCTTTACCCGTATCAACAAGGCCGACGCATGGTTCAAGGTCGTTGGCCTACCTTGGGTCACGCCAATACTCAAAGCGATCGCAGGAGATAATCCACGCGCGCAGGGAAAGGAAATCTGGCGCCTCCTTGGTGTGCCCATGTTGGCAATTCTGGCGTTCTTGATGCTTTGGGGCACTTTGGCGCCCAAGGTCCAAACGTCGCTTGGAGCCATCCCCGGTCCGGTCCAGGTCTGGAACGAGGCTGTTGCCCTCCACCTTGATGCTGATGAAAAGGCCGAGAAAGAGGCCGTATTTTACGACCGCCTCGAGGCGCGGAACCAAAAGCTGATCGAGGCAGGGCGCGCGGACGAGGTCAAGACCATGGCCTATACGGGTGCGCCATCCTATTACGACCAGATCGGTACCTCGATCAAAACCGTTTTCTTCGGGTTCCTTATTGCCTCGGTTGTCGCGATCCCTGTGGGTATCCTTGCAGGTCTTTCTCCAACAGCGAACGCGGCAATCAATCCGATTGTGCAGATTTTCAAACCTGTATCGCCGCTGGCATGGCTCCCCATCGTGACGATGGTGATTTCGGCACTGATCGAGTCGAATGATGGTCTTTTTGCCAAGTCGTTTCTTGTTTCGGCGATCACAGTAACGCTTTGCTCGCTTTGGCCCACGTTGATCAACACCGCGCTCGGGGTGGCGTCGATCGACAAGGATCTGATTTCCGTTTCCAAGGTTCTCAAGATGAACACCTGGACCAAGATCACCAAGCTTGTTCTGCCTTCTGCGCTCCCTCTTATCTTTACGGGTCTGCGTCTTTCGCTCGGTGTGGGTTGGATGGTTCTCATCGCCGCCGAGATGCTTGCCCAGAACCCCGGTCTTGGTAAATTTGTGTGGGACGAATTCCAGAACGGGTCTTCATCATCGCTCGCCCGTATCATGGTTGCAGTGTTCACAATCGGGATCATCGGCTTCTTGCTCGACCGCGTGATGTTCGCGATCCAGTCCCTGTTCACCTTCTCTTCGTCACGGTGATCGACATGGCCAGCATTCTCAGCTTCAAAAACGTCTTCAAAGGCTTTGGTCAGGGTGCAAATCGCACCGAAGTTCTAAAGGACATCAATCTCGAGGTCGAAGACGGTGAATTCATTGCGATCCTCGGATTTTCGGGAACGGGGAAGTCGACGCTCATGAATATGGTCGCGGGGCTTGATAAACCCGATCAAGGCAACGTCACGTTTCGGGGCAAAGAGATCGAGGGCCCGGGGCCGGAACGCGGCCTTGTCTTTCAAAGCTATAGTCTGATGCCTTGGTTGACGGTCAAAGGGAACATTCTTCTAGCTGTGGACTCCGTCTTCGGGAACCTCTCGGCGCAGGAACGGAGCGCAAAGGCCGACCACTATATCAAGATGGTTGGTTTGAGCCATGCCGCGCAGCGCCGTCCCTCCGAGCTTTCGGGCGGAATGCGGCAGAGGGTTTCGGTCGCGCGGGCGCTTGCCATGAACCCCGATATGCTTCTTTTGGACGAGCCGCTTTCTGCGCTTGATGCTTTGACCCGCGCTAATCTTGCGGATGAAATACTCGAGATTTGGCAGCAGGATCAGAAAACCTGCATCCTCATCACCAATGACGTGGATGAAGCGATCCTTTTGGCGGACCGCATCATCCCTCTCAATCCTGATGGAACATTGGGCGCAGAGATCAAAGTGACCATCCCGCGTCCGCGCGACCGGAGCGAAATGAACAATGACGAAGTATTCAAAAAACTTCGGGCCAAGGTTACGAAATATCTGATGGATGTCGGTATCGAGGGCAAAGTCGAAGGGTCTCGCGTGCTACCGAATGTAACGCCGATCCATGGGGTTCCTGCCGCCGTCGCTGCTGCAACCGAAGGGATGATCGATGACCGATTTCTCGACTTCTCGCAGCTTCACAAGATTTACCCGACCCCAAAGGGACCTTTGACGGTTGTTGAAAACTTTGACCTCAAGGTCAATCGTGGCGAGTTCATTTCCCTGATCGGTCATTCCGGATGCGGTAAATCGACGGTTCTTACCATGGCCGCAGGCCTGAACGCGATTTCCAAGGGCGCAATCAAACTTGACGGTCGCCACGTCGAAGGTGCTGACCCCGAGCGCGCCGTTGTCTTCCAGTCCCCCAACCTTTTTCCATGGCTCACGGCCAAGGAGAATGTCTCTATTGGTGTGGACAAGGTCTATCCCCGCGCCACGCGCGAAGAGCGTCAGGAAGTGGTAGAATACTATCTGGAGCGGGTTGGACTTGCCGACGCCATGGATCGCCCTGCACATTCGATGTCCAACGGGATGAAACAGCGCGTCGGCATTGCTCGTGCCTTTGCCCTTTCGCCCAAGCTCCTGCTTCTGGATGAACCCTTTGGAATGCTCGACTCTCTCACGCGTTGGGAGCTTCAGGAGGTTCTTATGGAAGTCTGGAGCCGCACCAAAGTTACGGCAATCTGTGTGACGCATGACGTGGACGAAGCCATCCTGCTCGCGGATCGGGTCGTCATGATGACCAATGGTCCTCAGGCGACCATCGGCAAGATCACAGATGTAAAACTGCCACGTCCTCGCACCCGCAAGGCTTTGCTCGAACATCCTGATTACTATGCCTATCGCCAAGAGGTGCTCGATTTCCTTGAAGAATACGAACATGGCGCCAAACCCGCAAAAAAGCCTGAACCCAAGGCGGTTGCAGCGGAGTAATCATATGAAAAAGCTGGTTGTAATCGGTGCGGGCATGGCATCGGGGCGGTTGTTGGATCACCTGACCCAAGAGCAAGCGTCCTTTGAGGTCACGTTATTCAATGCCGAACCACGCGGCACTTACAACCGTATCATGCTGTCCTCTGTTCTTGCCGGAGAGAAGAACCTTGACGAAATCATGACCCATCCCGCCTCGTGGTATGAAACGCGCGGGATCATATGCCGTTTCGGAGAAAAGGTCATCGGCATCGATCCAAAAGGCAAAACCGTTTTCGGCGAAAAAGGTCCCGTGCGTTACGACAAGCTTGTTATCGCAACAGGATCGTCGTCCTTCATCATCCCGATGGAAGGGTCATGGCTTGATGGTGTGATCGGATACCGCGATGTCGAAGATACCCTTCGCATGATCGAAAGCGCAGGTAATTCGGTCAGAGACGTTGTGGTTATCGGCGGCGGTGTGCTTGGTCTCGAAGCGGCTGCAGGTTTGCAAGCCCGCGGTGCCCATGTCACCGTTCTGCACAACACGTCCTATCTGATGAACCGCCAGCTTGACGAAGTGGCGGCGGGCTTCTTGAGGGCTGAAATCGAAGCGCGGGGTATCAGGGTAATTTGCGGTGCAAAAACGCAAGGGATCTTGGGGGATGACGGTAAAGTCACGGCCGTCGAGGTCGAGGGCATCCCCCCTATCAAAGCCGATCTTGTGGTCATGGCCGCAGGTATCAAACCGAATGTGGACCTTGCCAAAGCTGCGGGTCTCGATATTGGCCGCGCAATCAAAGTCAGCGCTTCGCTACAGACAAGCGACCCCGATATCTACGCGCTTGGCGAATGCATCGAGTTCCAAGGTCTGACCTTTGGCCTTGTCGCCCCAATCTTTGATCAAGCAAAGGTCCTGTCCGAAAGGCTCTTGGGCCGCCACGCCAATTTTGAAATCAAGGAGACGTCGACCAAGCTCAAGGTTACAGGATGCGATCTCTTTTCGGCGGGTGATTTCGATGATGAAAAGGGCACAGAGACACTTGTCTATACCGATCCCTTGAACGCGCAGTATCGCAAGGTTGTCCTCAAAGAAAACCGTGTTCATGGTGTCGTTCTTTATGGCGATACACGAGACGGCAATTGGTTCTTTGACCTCATCCGGTCAAAGACCGACATCCCCTCGATCCGAGAGACGCTGCTCTTTGGTCGAGCCTATCATGACCTCGTTCTAGCGTCTGTCGATCCCCACCATACCGAACAGCTAAGAGCCATTTCATGAGCAATTTATCCCCGATCCACTCCACTTGTGCCTATTGCGGCGTCGGCTGCGGGATCGTGGCGACACGGCAAGCCGATGGTTCCCTTGCCATTCGTGGAGATGAGACACATCCGGCGAATTTTGGTCGGCTCTGTTCGAAAGGTTCCGCACTTGGCGACACGGTCGGAGACGAGCGCCGTCTTTTGTATCCGATGATCAACGGCAACAAAGCGGAATGGGACGATGCTCTCGCACTTGTCGCGGCAAAATTCAAAGCGACGATCAAAGAACATGGGGCGGATTCCGTAGCCTTTTATGTGTCGGGACAACTTCTGACCGAGGATTACTATGTCGCCAACAAGTTGATGAAAGGCTTCATCGGCTCTGCGAATATCGACACCAACTCGCGGCTGTGCATGGCCTCGACCGTTGCGGGACACAAGCGTGCTTTCGGCACTGACACGGTTCCCGGGGTCTATGCCGACATTGAACACGCAGATCTTGTCGTTCTGGTCGGCTCCAATCTCGCTTGGTGCCATCCCGTCTTGTATCAGCGACTTGCAACGGCCAAAGCCGATCGGCCGAGTATGAAGGTCATCAATATCGATCCACGTCGCACGGCGACCAGTGATCTTGCCGATCTTCATCTATCGCTTCGTATCGGAACGGATGTCGCTCTCTTCAATCACCTCTTGGCACAGATCGAGGCCCGAGGCGCGATTGATCCGAGCGCCTACGAGAAGGTGAACGGCCTCCCAAATGCGTTGGAAAGCGCCAGATCAGATGATGTCTCTGTCTGTGGACTCGAGCCGCGAGAGGTCGAAGCTTTCGTTCAGGCCTTTATCGGCACACAAAAGGTCGTCACCATTTTTTCCCAAGGCGTGAACCAGTCTTCGGCGGGCACGGATAAAGTCAATGCGATCATCAACTGCCACTTGGCGACAGGACGGATTGGCAAAGAGGGAATGGGACCATTTTCCGTCACTGGCCAACCCAATGCCATGGGCGGGCGAGAGGTCGGTGGCTTGGCGAATATGCTGGCTTGCCATCTCGATCTCGAAGTCGCCGAGCATCGGAAAACCGTTCAAGAATTCTGGAAGGTCGAAAAGGTTCCCGAGCGTCCGGGCCTCAAGGCTGTCGATATGTTCAAAGCGGTGGCCGATGGAAAAGTCAAAGCCATCTGGATCATGTGCACGAACCCGATCGTCTCGCTCCCCGAGGCGGATGGAGTGAAAGCGGCGCTCGAGGCCTGCGATTTCGTGGTGGTGAGTGATCTCTCTGCCGACGTCGAAACCGCAAAGGTCGCAGATGTTCTTTTACCCGCAACGGGTTGGGGCGAAAAGGACGGAACCGTCACGAATTCCGATCGTCTGATCAGTCGGCAACGGTCTCTCTTGCCGCCTGCAGGCGCGGCGCGTCACGACTGGGACATCATCAGCGAGGTTGGGCGTCGCATGGGGTGGGTGCGCGACTTTGCCTATTCTTCGCCTGCCCAGATTTTCAAAGAGTTTGCGGCGCTTTCGGCTGCCTGCGCCGTCCATGGACGGGATTTCGATATCTCGGGCTTGGTCGAAGTGGACTATGACACGATGGAGCCGATCCGCTGGCCGGTGCGCGCGGACGGATCACAAACTGAAAGGTTTTTTGCAGATGGCGTCTATTTCACGCCATCAGGCAAAGCCAATGCAATCCCGATACGCTTTCGCGAGCCTGTGTCGAAGCGCGAGCCAAAGTATCCTTATCGGCTGAACACGGGCCGTATTCGTGATCAATGGCATACGATGACCCGAAGCGGCCTTTCCGCCAAACTCGGACAGCATCTGCCCGAGCCGTTTGTCGAAATTCATCCCGAAGATGCAAGGCGGTCGGGGATAGAGCCGCAAAGTTTGGTTGAACTCACATCGCCGACTGGAACCGCGATCTTGCGGGCTCAGATTACGCATCGCGTTTCGGAGGGAGAGCTTTTCGTTCCGATCCATTGGACCGATGTTTTTGCATCGAACGGGCGTGTCGACGCCCTTGTCGCTGCGGTCGTCGATCCCGTTTCGGGCCAACCCGAGAGCAAAGCTTCGGTCGTAGCGGCAAAGCCTTATGCGCCTGCATGGTACGGGTTTGCCGTGACCCGACGCAACGTGTCTCCGCTCACCGATTATTGGAGCCGCGCACGGATCCAAGGTGGCTGGCGGATCGAATTGGCTGGAAAAACTGCCTGCGATTTCGAAGAACTTGCCCGCTTTATTCTGGAATATGAAGGCGAGCTGATCCGCTACTGCGATCAATCGAAGGGCACGGCGCGATTTGCCGCGCTCCACGATGGCAAAGTGCTCGGCGCTCTCTTTATCGCACCCGATCCGTTAAAGGTTTCAAAGGAATTCATCACCGCATCTCTCGGCTCAGGGTCGCCCTTTGTCCTTGCCGGTCGACCGGCTGCCGATATGCCTGATCCCGGTCCGATTGTTTGCTCTTGCTTCTCGGTCGGGGTCAATACGATCCTGACTGCGATTCAAGAAGGTGGTCTCATGACAGTGGACGAAATCGGTGGCGCTCTTCGCGCGGGAACCAATTGTGGGTCGTGCAAACCCGAGCTTGCAGAAATGCTCGCGCGGGGACAAAGCCGTCAGGCTGCGGAATGAGTGGCGCGCTTGCTCCTTATGTCGCGATCCTTGGGCGGGGTCCGGGGCGTTCGCGGTCTTTGACGTTGGAAGAAGCGCATGCCGCTCTTTCAATCGCTCTGTCGGGCGAGGCAGAACCCGAAGCGGTCGGTGCGTTGTTGATGCTGATGCGGATGAAGGGCGAAACCGCCGAAGAAATCGCGGGCTTTGTTCGGGCGGCGCGCTCTTTTATTCCTCTGATCGACGTGAAGCCCGATCTTGACTGGCCGAGCTATGCTGCTGGACGCACGCGCGGCCACCCTTGGTTCTTGCTATCGGCAAAGCTTGTTGCGCAAGCGGGGTTCTCGGTGCTCCTTCACGGGTGGAACAGTCACCAGAACCCGATTGCTTCGGTCCGTGCAGCTTTGCCCGATCTTGGGATCGCGAGTGCAGGCTCGCTCGACGAGGTCGCGCAGATCATGTCACGAGATGGCATCGCCTATCTTCCACTCGAAGTGGCCTCCTCGCCTCTGTTTCGTCTTTTGCGCCTTCGAGAGGTTCTCGGCTTGCGGTCCTGCATCAACACGGTCCTGAGGGTGCTGAACCCCGCAAAGGCCGCGGCTTCTGTTCAGGGCGTTTTCCATCCTCCCTATCGTTTATTACAGGCCGATGCAGGCGCGATCCTGGGTCAGCAAACACTCACAGTGCTCAAAGGGGGCGGCGGCGAGTTCGAAAGGCATCCTGGAAAAGACGTCGCTCTTTTCGGTCTTCGTCAAGGGACACCGTGGGAAGGAAGTGCCAAGGGCTTTTGGGACGAAACCCGACGTCTTGCCGAAGCGACAACAGCAGTAGGAGCGCCTGTTGCACTTTGGAACGGGGCACTCCAGGACCCCTTTGCCGAAGCCATCGTTCTGGCCACTGCAGCGACAGCGCTAGAGTCGCTCGGTGAGGTGGACGGTATGGCGCTTGCTACCAAGCTTTGGCAGACCCGATCTCCCATTGAAACATAGGATGCCGAGATGAAGTTTTTCCCCATGTTCATTCGGATGGAGAACCGCCGCGTTGTGATCGTGGGGGGCGGGGAACAAGCCGCGCAAAAGTCGCGTCTCGTGCTCAAAACAGAGGCGGCCCTCGATATCATTGCAGAAGACCTCGATGACGAGTTGACGGCCATCGTCCAGAGCGGTCGGGCGCGCCACCTGCGGGGGCCCGTTACCCGAGCGCAGTTCAAGGAAGCGGCTCTTGTCTTCATCGGAACGGGGTGCCCCGCGATCGATGCATCCATCCACGCAATCGCAAAGGATGCGGGTGCACTGGTCAATGTTGTCGATCAACCCGAGCTTTGTGATGCGACGACACCCTCGATCGTCGACCGTGATCCGGTAGTTGTCGCCATCGGGACCGAAGGCACAGCCCCCGTCCTTGGTCGCTCGATCAAGACCGAAGTCGAAAAAATGCTCGATCCGCGTTTGGGGAGTTTTGCTGCTTTGGCTGGCCGTCTCCGCGCGGCTGTCGCGCATCGGATCCCCAAAGAGGAAAGACGCGACTTTTGGCGCTGGGCCTTTAACGGGCCCCCTTGGGCATCGTTCAAGAGGGGGGCGGAACGAGAGGCGATCGAGCTTCTTAAATCGGCACTTGGCGGCAGCTATGATAAAGAAACAGGCGGACAGATTGCTCTGGTCGGCGCGGGTCCGGGTGCGCGGGACCTTCTGACACTTCGAGCGGTCGAGCGGCTTCAGGAAGCGGATGTGATCTTTTATGACCGTCTTGTCGATCCGATGGTTCTTGAACTCGCGCGCCGTGATGCCGAGCGGGTCTATGTGGGCAAGACCGTCGGCGCCCATGCGTTCCCGCAGGAAACGATTTCTGCGCTGATCGTAGCCGAAGCACGAAAAGGTCGCCGTGTCGTGCGGCTCAAATCGGGCGATCCCTCGATCTTTGGGCGCGCTGCTGAAGAAATCGAGGCGGCACGGCTCTATGATATACCCGTTGAAATCGTACCTGGTATCACAGCGGCAAGCGCTGCTGCAGCGACGATGAGTGTTCCCCTGACCGAGCGGGGCGTCACGGATACGTTGGTCATCACAACAGGGATGGCACAAAGCGGTGACACTCTGCCTGACTGGCATAGGCATCTCGTCGCGGGCACACGGCTTGTGTTCTATATGGCAGTCAGGACGGCCGCTGAGCTCGCCGCTAATCTAATGATACAGGGGCTTGGCGCTGCGCAGCGCGTTCAAGTCGCCGCCGACGTCTCTACTCCGCGCCAAAAGATATTCGAGACAAGGCTCGATGCCTTGGCCGCAACTCTGGCAGAGGAACAGGTTTCGGGCTGCGCTTTGATCATGATCACCTTGCCTAAAGGTATCGGAATGGACGCCGATCTTGCCGAGGGGATTGTTTCGCTTCGCGAACACCGCTAACTCCTGTTCAAACAGGAGAGTTCCATGGACGGCACACTCGCTATCATCTTTTTGATCACCTCGCTGACCGATATGACGTTCGAGCATTGCCCGGACGGCTGTTTGACGCGCGAAGACGCGCAATCCTATCTTGCGTTCGGCGCGCATGACGTTCGCTTTCAAGGCAATTCGATCTCGAAGGAAGTCCAGCTTACCTATCGGATGGACCGCAATTACGGACCGTTTCAACCTACCATCGCCGCCTCTGCCGCAGCGAACGGCGCGACATGGGTCGGTCTTGGCGCGACCTATGAAAAGATGTTCGGAAACGTTGTGTTCAATACTTCGTTGCTCCCGGGGTATTATGCCAACGGTAATGGTCCTGATCTCGGGTTTCCAATCGAATTTCGTTCCACAGTTGCCCTTGGATATAGCTTCGGCAACGGCATGCGTTTGAGTGTGAGTTATGATCACCGCTCGAACTCGGAATTGGGCAAAATCAATCCGGGGCTCGAGACTTACGGGCTCCAGATTTCGTTCCCTCTCAAATAAGCAGATACACTGTGCGCGGCTCGCCCCTTTGATCTTGGCTGAGTAGAGGTTAAGTATCTCCTCCAAAAGGGGAGAATTGATATGTCAGCAATCGTTCAGGTTAAAAACCTGACCAAGACATATGCCAGCGGGTTCACCGCGTTTGATGGCGTAAATCTGGACATCGAAGAAGGCGAGATCATCGCGCTTCTGGGGCCAAATGGCGCCGGAAAGACCACATTGATTTCCACCATCTGCGGGATCACGCAACCAAGTTCGGGGCAGGTGACCGTCGGCGGGTTCGATGTGGTCAAAAACTATCGCGATGCGCGTCGGTTGATCGGGCTTGTCCCGCAAGAGCTCAGCCTCGAAGCCTTTGAAACCGTCCGCAACTCGGTGCTCTTTTCGCGCGGTCTGTTCGGAAAATCCCGCAACGTGGAATTCGTTGAAGAAACGCTCCGCAAGCTCGGGCTTGGTGACAAGATGGATTCGCGTATCAATCAACTGTCGGGCGGCATGAAGCGCCGCGTTCTCATCGCCAAAGCCCTTGCGCATGAGCCGCGTGTTCTATTCCTCGACGAGCCGACGGCGGGTGTGGACGTCGAGCTTCGCAAGGACATGTGGAACGTCGTGGAAGATCTGCGCAAGGATGGAGTTACGATCATCCTGACCACCCACTACATCGAAGAGGCCGAAGCCATTGCGGACCGTATCGGCGTGATCAACAAAGGCCGAATTCTTCTGGTTCAGGACAAACACGAACTGATCGCGCAGATGGGGCGCAAAGAGCTTCGGATCGATCTTGCCGACCCGATCGCCGCTGTTCCCGATGCGCTTGCGAACTATTGTCTCAAGCTGGTCGAGGGTGGCCAGTCGGTCACCTATTCCTATGACACAAGGGCCGAACGAACAGGGATCACGGCACTCTTGCGCGACATGCAGAGTGCTGGTCTCCAGATGCGTGATCTTCAAACCCGTCAAAGCTCGCTCGAAGAAATCTTTGTCGATATCGTAAAGGAAACCACATGAACCTCGCAGCAATCAAAGCGATTTACCTGTTCGAGATGGCGCGTTTCTTTCGCACGTTCCGACAATCCATTATCGCGCCTGTAATTTCGACTTCACTCTATTTCGTGGTGTTCGGCGCAGCGATCGGTAGCCGTATCGATACGGTGGACGGCATCGGCTATGGGGCGTTCATCGTGCCTGGCCTGATCATGCTTTCGGTGATGACACAGTCCACCTCGAACGCGGCTTTCGGAATCTATTTCCCAAAATTCACAGGCTCAATCTATGAAATCCTTTCAGCGCCGGTGAACTTTTTCGAAGTCACCGTCGGTTATGTCGGTGCGGCAGCGACCAAGTCTCTTGTGATCGGGTTCATCATTCTGGCGACATCATTTTTCTTTGTAGACGTTACGATCCTACATCCTGTGTCGATGATCGCATTCTTGCTGCTGACATGTCTGAGCTTTTCGCTGTTGGGATTCATTATCGGGATTTGGGCGGGGAATTTCGAACAGCTCAACCTGATCCCGATGCTGATTATCACGCCGCTCGTGTTCCTCGGCGGAAGTTTCTATTCAACCTCGATGCTCCCTCCGTTTTGGCAGGCGGTGACAATGTTCAATCCCGTGCACTATCTGATCTCGGGATTCCGCTGGTCCTTTTTCGAGCAGGCGGACGTTCCCGTTGCGATCAGCCTCGGGGCGATCTCGGTCTTTACCCTGATTTGTCTCACGACGATTTGGTGGATCTTTCGGACAGGGTGGAGAATTCGCTCCTAAGTGGCTTGTCGGAAAAGAACGCGCTGCTTAGATGAAGACAATGAAACGCTTCATCCCTTTCAAAAAGTATCTCCCCTTTGTGGAAAGTGACCCTGTTGTCGCGGTGTTGCGGCTTCAAGGCACCATTTCCAATTCGTCGCGCGGTTTGGATGATATCTCGCTCGCGCCGCAGATCGAAAAGGCCTTTCGTGGCAAGCCAGTCGCTGTTGCGCTCGAAATCAATTCCCCCGGAGGATCGCCTGTGCAGTCCTCGTTGATTGCTGCGCGGATACGGCGGCTTGCCGAAGAAAAAGAGATCCCCGTCTTCGCCTTTGTCGAGGATGTGGCAGCGTCGGGCGGCTATTGGCTCGCAAGCGCCGCCGACGAAATTTATGCCGACCGCGGCTCTATGCTTGGTTCCATCGGGGTCATTTCTGCGGGCTTTGGGCTTTCGGATCTGATCGGTCGCTATGGGGTCGAGCGCCGTGTCCATACGGCAGGAAAATCCAAGTCGCTTCTTGATCCGTTCCAGCCGCAAAAGCCACAGGATGTCGAGCGGCTCAAGGTTTGGCTTGAACAGCTTCACACCTATTTCATCGATCACATCAAATCGCGTCGGGGTGACAAACTCGCTCAGGACCAAGACCTCTTTACGGGCGACGTTTGGATCGGGGAAAAGGCCGTAGAAGTTGGCCTTGCCGACGGCATCGGTCATTTGGTTCCCGTTCTCAAAGACCGGTTCGGTGAAAAAGTCCGCTTCCGCCGCCTTAGCCAGAGGCGAAGTATTTTCCAGCGCTTCGGGGCACAAGCCATCCACGATGCCATCGGCGGTATCGAAGAGCGCGCCGCATTCGGGCGCTTTGGTTTGTGAGATGCTGATCAAGGGCATCACACTTTTCTTGGTCTTTATGGCGGTCCTCGCCATGTTCGGTAAGATTCGGTTTCCGGGTAGAAAACTCATCGAAACAAAAAAGTGCGCGTCGTGCGGCCGCTTCAAAATAGGCAAAGGCCCCTGCGTGTGTTCGAAAGGATGATCCTGTAATGGATTGGATATTAACTGCTGTGGGTCTTGGCCTTTTGCTGCTTGCAGGTGATGCTTTGGTCCGCGGTGCGGTCAATCTTGCGCTGCGTGTCGGTATTCCCGCGCTCATAGTTTCTTTGACCATTGTGGCCTTCGGCACTTCGGCGCCAGAACTTCTGATTTCGGTGCAAGCCATTCTGGATGGTGTCCCCTCGATAGCCGTTGGAAACGTCGTTGGATCGAACACCGCGAACATCCTGCTCGTTCTCGGCATTCCCGCGCTTCTTGCTGTGATGCACACAAGCGAGCATGACACCCGTTCGAACTATGTCCAGATGCTCGCTGCCTCTGTGCTGTTCATCGGATTGTGTATGTTCGGAACACTGAACTGGATTTCCGGTTTGATCTTGCTGGCGGGTCTGGCGGCGATGTTGCTGCACGCGATGAAAGCCATCCACTCGCACCGCAACGCTGATGAGGGCGAAGATACCGAAGCGGTCGAAGGCGCAGACCCGAATATGTCATGGGTCAAGATCGCCTTTTTTCTTGTGGTTGGCTTGGTAGGCCTTCCGATCGGGGCAAATCTCTTGATCGATGGTGCGACGAACATCGCCCGTTCTTTTCAGATTTCAGAGGCCGTCATCGGTCTTACCCTTGTCGCTGTCGGAACCTCGCTCCCCGAGCTGGCGACAACAGTCATGGCGGCACTGCGACGTCAGTCCGATGTGGCCTTGGGCAACGTGATCGGCTCCAACCTCTTTAACCTCTTGGGGATCATGGGCGTGGCCAGTCTGATCGGTGATATTCCGATCGACCCCGAATTCCTTCGGTTTGATCTTTGGGTCATGCTCGGCACCTCGCTTCTTCTTGTTCCTTTTGTGTTTTTCAAAAAGGATATCGGTCGCAAGACAGGTATCGGCTTGTCTTTCATCTATGCGGTCTATGTTGTGATGCTACTCAACTAAGGAGCATCAAATGACCGAAAAGCGTGCATTAGTCACAGGAGCAGGTGGGCGGCTGGGACGCGCGATGGCTGTTTATCTGGCCGAGCGCGGTTTTGATGTGGTGGTCCATTACGCAAGTTCCAAACAGGGTGCACGGGAAACCATGCGCTTGATCGAGGCGCATGGGCGAACAGGTGTCACGCTTCAGGCCGATCTGTTGAACGAAGACGAGACGCAAACTTTGATCGACCGCGCGTCTAACGCGTTAGGTGGTCCGTTGACGGTTCTCGTCAACAACGCTTCCATTTTTGAAGAAGACGATATTGAAAGTTCCACCCGTGAAAGCTGGGACAGACATTTCGAGTCCAATCTGCGCGCGCCCTATGTTCTGACACAACATTTTGCCAAGCAGGTTCCCGAAGCGGCGCTTGACGGGCGGGGCGAACCTGTCGCAAGGGGTCTTATCGTCAATATGATCGACCAGCGCGTCCGCAAACTCACACCCAAGTTTTCGACCTATACTTTGGCCAAAATGGGGCTCTGGGCGCTGACCAAGACGTCGGCCCAAGCGCTCGCACCGAAAGTGCGCGTCAATGCTATCGGACCGGGGCCGACTTTGCAGGGGGAACGCCAAAGCGCCGAGGACTTTGCCGACCAGCGGTCGGTTACTGTTTTGAAGCGCGGTTCAAACCCCGAAGATATAGTTTCAGCGCTTGGATACTTCCTCGAAGCGCCCGCGATCACTGGGCAATTGCTCTGTGTGGATGGGGGACAGCATCTGGGTTGGGAAACCCCTGACGTGCTCACGCGGGAGTAGGTCTGCGACAAGTTGTGCACCTCGGTGCCAACTTGTAACGCTTTCGTGACGAAATGCCTGAATTTCTTAACTTATTTCAGGACTTAAGATTTATTTTCAATGAATTCAATACGTTATTTGTGTGCCTAAATTTTGTGCAACTTAACGAAAGTCCAGAAAAATAACGGAAATTCGAGCTAACCCAAAAGCTTTCCACTGACTTATCCACAGAAAACGGGGATGCCTTTCTTCTTGTGTCTCCCTGAGTAACATTGCAGCCAACACTAAGAATCACGAGCGTGCCCGATGTCTGATGAAACCCCCGAAACGCTGACCGGATACGAGCGGATTGCCGACTACCTCAAGACGCTAGACGGCTCGCCTGGGGTCTATCGAATGCTCGATAGCGAAAGCCGTGTTCTCTATGTGGGCAAGGCACGGAATCTGCGCAATCGCGTTTCCAATTACGCCCGCCCGGGAAACCATTCGGGTCGTATCGCGCGGATGATTTCCGAGACTGCGTCGATGATGTTCCTCACGACGAGGACCGAAACCGAAGCTTTGCTCCTCGAGCAAAACCTGATCAAGCAACTCAAACCCCGCTACAACGTGCTTTTGCGCGATGATAAATCGTTTCCGAACATCATCGTGACAGGTCACGATTTCCCGATGATCAAAAAGCATCGTGGTGCCAAGAACGAAAAAGGCACCTACTTCGGTCCTTTTGCCAGTGCTGGCGCGGTCAATCACACCCTCAGCCAGCTGCAAAAGATTTTCCTTTTGCGCAATTGCGCCGACTCGATGTTCGAGAGCCGCACGCGGCCCTGTTTGCAATACCAGATCAAGCGATGCAGTGCGCCTTGTGTCGGGCACATCACCAAAGCGGAATACGCCGAGTCCGTTCGGGATGCCTCGGACTTCCTGTCAGGGAAAACGACCCGCATTCAGGAAGACCTTGCCGCAAAAATGGCCGAGGCGGCAGAGGCGATGGAGTTCGAGCGTGCGGCTGCGTTAAGGGATCGCATTCGCGCTTTGACCCAAGTCCAGACGGCACAGGGGATCAACCCCCGCACCGTGGCCGAAGGAGATGTCATCGCGCTTCATGTCGAAAACGGACAGGCCTGCGTTCAGGTATTCTTTATCAGAGCCAACCAGAATTGGGGCAACCACGATTACTATCCCAGAATTTCGGGCGAGGAAGACGCCTCTGAAATCATGGAAGCCTTTGTCGGACAGTTCTATTCGGATCGCGAGCCGCCGCGGCTGGTTCTCTTGTCGCATGGGCTCGACAACGAAGAATTGATGTGCGCCGCGCTGACCGAGAAAGCGGGCCGCAAGGTCGAGGTTCTTGTTCCTCAGAGAGGTGAACGGGCCGAGCTCGTCTCTGGCGCCGCTCGCAATGCCAAGGAAAGCCTCGCGCGGCGAATGTCCGAAACCGCGACCCAGAACAAGCTGTTGCGCGGCCTTGCCGAAGCCTTTGATCTCGATGGGCCACCCGCACGGATCGAGGTCTATGACAACAGTCACATCCAAGGCACGAATGCTGTCGGGGCGATGATTGTTGCGGGGGCGGACGGCTTTCTCAAAAGCCAGTATCGCAAGTTCAATATCAAAGGCGACGAGCTTACGCCCGGCGATGACTTCGGGATGATGAAGGAGGTTCTGACGCGCCGCTTCCAACGCCTTCTCAAGGAAGACCCTGAACGAAAATCCGACAGCTGGCCCGATCTTCTCTTGATCGACGGCGGTGCAGGGCAGGTGAGCGCGGTTCAGGAAATTCTTCTGGAGCTGGGGGTGGAGGACGTCCCGATGGTCGGGGTTGCCAAGGGTGTCGATCGCGATCACGGCAAAGAGGAATTCTATCGTATCGGCGAGCGACCTTTCGCGCTGCAGAGAAATGATCCGGTTTTGTATTTCATTCAGCGTTTGCGTGACGAGGCCCACCGTTTTGCCATCGGGACGCATCGTGCCAAGAGGGCAAAGTCCTTTACCGCCACTCCGCTCGACGATGTGCCGGGGGTCGGGGCCGCGCGCAAACGTGCACTTCTGGCCCATTTCGGGAGCGCCAAAGCCGTCAGTCGCGCAAACCTTGCCGACCTCAAAGCGGTAGAGGGCATATCGGACGCAATGGCCGAGGCGATTTATGCCTATTTCCATGAAAAGGGCTGAGTGTTGCCGCGCAGCGCCGCTTGGCGCAAAGCGAAAACTGCTTCCAAATGCTCTATGGAGTCGCAAGCCCAGCCAATGTATTGATTGGGCATGAAATGGACTTTGCCAAATATCCTGACGGTCTTGCGTCTTCTTGCTGCGCCTGGCGTAGCGGTGATGTTTCTATATTTTTCAAGACCTTGGGCGGACTGGTTTGCGTTGGTCTTGTTTGTTGTGGCCGCGATCACCGACTTTTTCGACGGCTATCTTGCCCGCGCATGGCATCAGGAGTCCAAATTCGGAGCCATGCTCGATCCGATTGCGGATAAGGCGATGGTCACAATCGCGCTTTTGGTGATTACCGGCTTTTCGGGGATGAACCCTTGGATTCTCGTTCCTGCGACGATGATCCTCTTTCGCGAAGTTTTCGTTAGTGGTCTGCGGGAATATCTCGGAGCGACCGCCGGCCTTCTCAAGGTAACCAAACTGGCCAAATGGAAGACCTTTGCCCAAATGGTGGCTATCGCCGTTCTCTTCTCTACGGGAGCCTTCGAAACCTATCTCAGCATCGAGACCGAGGGTATGGACGAAGAACTCATCGAAGCGATCATTGAGGGCGAAGTTGCGGACGAGCTTGGCTTGATCTGGAAATACTATGGTATGATGATCAGCTCTGTTGCGGGCGGGATGTTGCTTTGGCTCGCTGCCGCACTGACTTTGATCACGGGCTTTGATTACTTCCGCAAGGCTTTGCCCTATCTTCGGGATGCGTAAGATGGATGTTCTTTATTTTGCTTGGGTTCGGGAACGGATCGGAGTGCCGCGCGACACCATCGAGACAGATGCCGCAACGGTGAATGACCTGATCGAGGAATTGCGCGCACGCGGCGAAGAATATCAATTCGCCTTCGAGGACATCCGTGCCCTTCGCGTGGCACTCGATCAAGAACTGAGTGATTTCGATGCCTCATTGTCGGGCGTGAAAGAGGTAGCATTCTTCCCTCCGATGACAGGTGGCGAATGACGGTTCGGGTCCAAGAGGAAACTTTTGATCCGGGTCTCGAACTCAACAGCTTTACCCAGTCGGTTCAGGGTGCTGGTGCGGTTGTCTCGTTTACGGGCGTCGTGCGCGATGTCGAAGGCAAACTCGCCGAGATGTTGATCGAGCACTATCCGGGCATGACGGAAAAGGCGATTTCCAAGATCGTTGATGAAGCAAAGACCCGTTGGAGCCTCGCGGGTGCGCTTGTCATCCACCGTTACGGACAGCTCGGAGCGGGTGATCAGATCATGATGGTCGCTACCGCTTCACGTCATCGCGTCGATGCGTTCCAAGCCGCAGAATTCCTTATGGATTATCTCAAGTCGCGCGCACCTTTCTGGAAAAAAGAACGCACAGCCTCTGGCGATTCATGGGTCGAAGCCCGCGACGAGGACGAGGATGCCCTTAGCCGCTGGTAAGCGGTGCGTGGCGTGGACAGGTCACCACATGGTCATTCACCATGCCGACCGCCTGCATAAAGGCATAAACGATCGTCGGCCCACAAAACTTGAATCCCGCTTTCTTGAGATCCTTGGAGAGGGTCACGGATAGCTCTGTCTGGGCGGGAACATCGCGGAGCGAGGCCCGATTGGGCTGAAGCGGTTTGTTGTCCACATAGGACCAAAGGAAATTCGAAAACCCCTGCGTTTCTTCGATTTTGATCCATGCCTTTGCGTTGGAAATCGCTGCTTCGATCTTGCCGCGATGGCGCACGATTCCGCTGTCAGACAAAAGCCGCGTAACGTCGACCTCAGTCCACGTCGCGATGACATAGGGGTCAAACCCCTGAAACGCCGCACGAAACCCTTCGCGTTTCTTCAAAATGGTGATCCAGCTTAGCCCCGCCTGAAACCCGTCGAGGATTAGCTTTTCATAGAGCGCGCGGCTGTCGTATTCGGGCACGCCCCATTCGGTGTCGTGATAATCGAAATAGATTTGTTCGGGGCCGGCCCAGCCGCAACGTTCGCACATAATGGTTTCAACTTTATTCAATTTCCATTTCTTTACTATGCTTTAGCGAAGCACGCGCATCAATGCCCCTGAGGCAAAAGAGGGGTTAGTCATGCAGGCGGTCGAGAAATTTGATCTCGGAACCAGTGATCCGCTTAAAGAAGCGATCGCCGCGCGCGATCAGGATGTGCTTTCGATCGTCGGAAATGCGCTTGCCGCCCAGAATGCGCAACTTGCGTTCCAGCCGATCGTGACGGCCGAAGCTACTGATCGCATCGCGTTTTACGAGGGGTTGATACGGGTCCGCGACGAGATGGGCCGTATTATTCCTGCCAAACAATTCATGCCCTATATCGAAGAACACGATTTGGGCCGCGAGATTGACTGCGCTTCGCTCCGCTTGGGAATCGCAACGCTCAGCCGTTATCCAAATTTGCGGCTCTCCATTAACATGTCCGCGCGCTCTATGGCGGATGGAAAATGGCGGCGCACACTGGACGACGGATTGGCGCGCGCGCCTCAGGTTGCGGATCGTCTCATTCTCGAAATCAGCGAATCTTCCGCCATGCTTCTGCACGAGGTTCTCATCCGTTTCATGGCCGAGATGCAGCCTTTGGGCGTCAGTTTCGCGCTCGATCACTTCGGTGGGGGGATGACGGCGTTCAAACACCTCAAGGATTTCTTCTTCGATCTGGTCAAGATTGATCGCTGTTTCATCCATAATATCGATCAAAATCCTGAAAATCACGTGCTGACCGAGGCGCTGGTCGCCGTCGCCAAACAGTTTGAAATGTTCGCCGTTGCAGAGGGCGTTGAAAACGAGCGGGAAACCGCAATACTTCAGGAATTGGGGGTCCATTGTCTTCAGGGCTATCATTTCGGTGTTCCGCGACTTCAGCTCTGAACCCTGTGCTTTAGTTGTGTGAACAAACGTCACAGCGAAATTTTATTGCTCAAACGCAAGGGAACCCCTAAACAATGTGCAGTCGCAGAAATGTTTTCGCATCTGCAAAATTCCAGAGGGAGGTTCTTAATGACCAACGTCGTAATCGCATCTGCTGCCCGCACCGCTGTCGGTAGCTTTCTTGGCTCTTTCGCAAATACGCCCGCCCACGAGCTTGGCGCGGCTGTGCTGAAAGAAGTCGTTGCACGCGCGGGAATCGATCCGGCCGAAGTCAGCGAAACCATCCTCGGTCAGGTTCTGACCGCAGGACAGGGCCAGAACCCCGCACGTCAGGCGCATATCCACGCCGGTCTTCCGATCGAAGCTGCGGCTTGGGGTATCAATCAGGTTTGCGGCTCGGGTCTGCGCGCTGTTGCGCTGGGCGCCCAGCATATTCAACTCGGTGATGCGTCGATCGTTGCTGCTGGTGGGCAGGAAAACATGTCCCTCGCTATGCACGCAGCATATCTGCGCGCAGGCCAGAAAATGGGCGACATGAAGATGGTCGATACCATGATCCGCGATGGTCTTTGGGATGCCTTCAACAACTATCACATGGGGCAGACCGCCGAGAACGTCGCCGAGCGTTGGGACATCACCCGCGATATGCAGGATGAGTTCGCCGTCGCGTCCCAGAACAAAGCCGAAGCCGCACAAAAGGCCGGCAAGTTCGCCGATGAAATTGCGCCCTTCACCATTTCGACCCGCAAGGGCGACCTCATCGTAGATAGCGATGAATACATCCGCCACGGCGCTACGATCGAGGCGATGCAAAAGCTGCGCCCTGCCTTCACCAAAGATGGCTCTGTGACTGCTGCAAATGCTTCGGGTCTGAATGACGGTGCTGCGGCCACGCTCCTGATGTCCGCTGATGAAGCCGAGCGTCGTGGTATCGAACCGCTCGCCCGTATTGCGTCTTATGCCACCGCTGGCCTTGATCCGTCGATCATGGGCGCAGGTCCGATCATGGCGTCGCGCAAGGCCCTCGAAAAAGCGGGCTGGTCGGTCAACGATCTTGATCTGGTCGAAGCGAATGAGGCCTTCGCCGCTCAGGCCTGCGCGGTGAACAAGGATATGGGTTGGGATCCGTCGATCGTGAACGTCAACGGAGGCGCTATTGCTATCGGTCACCCGATCGGCGCTTCGGGTTGCCGTATCCTCAACACTCTGCTTTTCGAAATGAAGCGTCGCAATGCCAAGCGTGGCCTTGCAACGCTGTGCATCGGTGGCGGCATGGGCGTGGCGCTTTGCGTTGAGCGCCCCTAATTCCTGCTAGAGTTTTCAGAGCGGGCGCGGCATTTGTCGCGCCCGTTTTATTTGCGCGTGCAGAAAAACGGGCGCGCCGCCGACTGCTTCTGCAGCAATCAAAATAACATTAGATTTATCAGTTTGCTCCGCCATAATACGACCATTGTCGGGTGCCCGCATGCTGCACTGCGACAAAACGACTGAGTAATAATATTGCGCAATAAAATTAATTTGGGTAATAGAGTTACAAGAATATTTCTGGTTGGAGGAACACATATGTCCAGAATCGCACTCGTCACCGGTGGTAGCCGCGGAATCGGCGCAGCAATTTCCAAAGCGCTGAAAGATGCGGGTTATACCGTTGCTGCGACATATGCCGGCAACGACGAAAAGGCTGCGGCGTTTACGGCCGAAACGGGCATTAAAACCTACAAGTGGAACGTTGCCGACTACGATGAATGCGCCGCAGGGATCGCAAAAGTCGAGGCTGATCTGGGTCCGATCGATGTTCTCGTCAATAACGCGGGTATCACGCGCGATGCTCCGTTCCACAAAATGACCCGCGAGCAGTGGCAGGAGGTCATGGATACCAACCTTTCGGGTCTCTTCAATATGACCCACCCGATTTGGCCCGGAATGCGCGAACGTAAATTCGGCCGCATTATCTCGATCTCGTCGATCAACGGTCAAAAGGGACAGTTCGGCCAAGCCAACTATTCTGCGGCCAAAGCGGGCGATCTCGGCTTCACCAAAGCTCTTGCTCAGGAGGGCGCGCGCGCAGGCATCACCGTGAACGCGATTTGCCCCGGCTATATCGCCACCGAAATGGTGATGGCCGTTCCGGAAAAAGTGCGCGAGTCGATTATCGGCCAGATCCCTGTCGGACGTCTTGGCGAAGCAGAAGAGATTGCGCGCTGCGTGGTGTTCTTGGCCTCTGACGAAGCGGGTTTCATCACCGGCTCGACCATCACCGCAAACGGCGGACAGTATTTCGTCTGATTAGCGACATTCCAAAAGCAAAGGGCCGATCAATGCGATCGGCCCTTTTTTGTTTCGGCAAGGGAGGCGCTTTCAGTGCGCCGTCAACCTTGTAATTTCTTGCTTGAGTTGGAGTTTCTGCTTCTTGAGACGTGCCACTTCCTGATCATCATAGGCGGGATGTTTCATTGCATCTTCGACAGCATTCGAGAGACTTTGATGCTTTTTCCGAAGTTCCTCGATATGCGAACTTAGGCTCATAGTCGTACTCCTTTCGTTGTGGACAGTTTGAGTGGAGCACGCTTTCATATTTCTGTCACGTTGCGTTGCAGCAATTGGCTGCTTTCGGCTCATTTTCTCTGGATGAGCCGAGTCGCCCTACGCGTCCAAGCTTAAATCTGCGCCATCGCGTAAAATGGCCGACACTTGCGCCGTATAGCTTTCCCCATCGGTCCCGTGGACATCCCCACAGTGGAGAATCAGGGGAGCCAACATCCGAAAGGCAGCGCGTCCGTTCTTGCGCGCTTGCAGAATGAAGAGCCCTGAAGGTCGGCCGACACGGGCCTGGATCGGAAGAACCGTGATCGACCCGAGGACCCGATCCGCAGAGGCGAGCGTTTCGGGCAGCCTGTCCATCCGTTGAATGAGCGTGAAATACCCCTTGGGTCTAAGTCTCTTTGCGCCAACTTCGATCCAGTCCTGCAACGCAGTATCCCCGCCCAGTGCCGTATCGCGCCCTTGATCGTTTGCCCGCGTGCTCGCGGTCCTGTCGTAATAGGGCGGGTTCATCATGACGTGGTCAAAACTCGTGTTGCGGATCTGTGCGGGAAGTTGGGTCAGGTCGGCTTCGACGACATCCATTCTGGCGCGGTTATGAACCGCATTCTGTCTGCATAACTCCGCATAGAGCGGCTGGATTTCGACGCCCGTCAGAGCAAGCCCTTCAACCCGCGCCGAGAGGCACAGACTTGCCGCCCCCGCACCACAGCCAAGTTCGAGAACCGTATCACCCTTCTCCGCAGGGACAGCAGCGGCAAGCAACACAGGATCAACGCCCGCACGATAGCCGGTCTTCGGTTGCAGAAGGCTCAATTTGCCACCTAGGAAATCATCGTGGGTCAGTTCGGTCATTGGTCGTGCATCAACTCATTGTCGATCAGAATGACACGCGCGTCGTCATAATCGTCCTCGTGCACCACGAGGCGGCGCGGCAATATGCCGATGCTTCCGTCGAGGATGCTCATATTTACGTCAAACTCGAAGCAGTCTATACCCTCCCCGTCCAAGAGTAACTTGGCATAGGCGATGACAGTCGGATCGTTTGTGCGCAAAAGCTCTTTCATAGAATTAGACCTAAGGCCGTCTGTGGTCTTTGCCAATAACAAGCCGGAGCAAAACCGCATGAGTCTGGATGCCGCTGCAACCAAGCCCCATGAAAAGCTAGCGCGCGCGCTGGCTGACGAAATGGAAGCTGTGAACCAGATGATCCGCCTGCGGATGGCCTCCGAGCATGCCCCGCGCATCCCCGAGGTGACGGCGCATCTTGTCGAAGCGGGCGGCAAACGCCTTCGCCCCATGCTCACATTGGCGGCCGCGAAACTTTGTGGCTACGAGGGACCCTTTCACATCCATCTCGCTGCAACGGTCGAGCTGATCCACACGGCAACGCTTTTGCATGACGATGTTGTGGACGAGAGCGAACAACGGCGTGGCCGACCCACTGCGAACCTGTTGTGGGACAACACCTCTTCGGTTCTTGTCGGCGATTATCTCTTTTCGCGGTCCTTCCAATTGATGGTGGAAACGGGATCGCTTCGGGTGCTCAACATTCTCGCGAATGCTTCTGCCACCATTGCCGAAGGCGAAGTGCTTCAGCTGACTGCAGCGCGGAACCTTGCCACAACGGAAGAGACCTATCTCAAGGTTGTGCGGGGCAAGACTGCGGCCCTTTTCTCGGCGGCAACTCAGGTCGGCGGCGTGATTTCGGGTGCGGACGAAACGCATAACGATGCGCTTTACCGCTTTGGCGATGCCCTCGGGATCGCATTCCAGACGGTGGATGACCTTCTTGATCTCGGCGGCACCGAAGCCACGGGCAAGAACATCGGTGACGACTTCCGCGAGCGCAAGCTCACGTTGCCATTTATCAAAGGCATCGCCAAGGCAGACGAGGCCGAACGCGCGTTCTGGGTGAGGACTATCGAAAAGGGTAAGCAAGAAGACGGTGATCTCGAGCAGGCGCTTGAAATCCTCAAGCGTCACGGTGCTTTGGAAGAGACCCGTGTCGAGGCGTTGAAATGGGCCGACACAGCCAAAGCACAGCTCGACATGCTCCCGCATCACGAGATCCGTGATATGCTCTCTGACATCACCGATTACGTTGTTGCGCGGATCAACTAACCGCCGATAGGCGTTACCAGCGTCCAGTATGTCCCATGAAACAGGGCCGCAGTCTGTTCTGCGGCCTCTAGCGTCTCAAAGAGCGCCCAACAGGTGCTCCCTGACCCCGACATGTCGCTGTGGAGTGCCTTGGTCGTGCGCAGCGTGTCAAGGAGCGCTCCGACTACTGGGACAAGTGCGCAGGTGCTCGGCCTCAGATCGTTGCGCTGTTCTTTTAGCCAAGCGATGAAATCAGAGCGCATCGGAGCGAGCGGCGCGTTGTCGGTGCTGTGGTGGTCCGAAAGATGCTTGAACACGTCTTTTGTCGGCACATGGGCCATTGGGTTGACCAAAAGACACCAAAGCCGAGGAAGCTCGGGCGCCGGCTCGAGAACTTCACCGATCCCGCGCATGAACATTGACTGTGGTGCATGGGCACAGACGGGAACGTCCGCACCGATGCGCAAAAGCGTTTCGGTTGTTGGCGCCTCTATGCCCCAGAGATCGACAAGTCCGCGCGCCGTAGTCGCAGCGTCGGACGACCCGCCGCCGATTCCTCCGCCGTGAGGTAGCATCTTGGCAAGATGGATACGCGCGCCTTTGCCCTCGGGCCGAAGCATCTTTGCCACTTTGAGGACGAGGTTGCGCTCGTCCGTCGGCACGCCCTCGCAAAAGGGACCGTCTACACTCAGGGACAGCTCTTCGGCGTCTTCGAACGTCAATACATCGCCTCGGTCAGCAAAGACGACAAGACTATCAAGAAGATGATACCCGTCCGATCGCTTGCCTGTGACATGCAGAGCGAGATTGATCTTGGCAGGGGCGAGACGCGTGATGCTAGTCAACGGACGGATAGAGCGGTGCGGCTCCCTCTTCTTCACGCACCTTGTCGAGCCCGACTTCAAGCTTTCTCCTGATCCGCGCAGCGTCTTCTTCGGTCGGACCAAAGGAGAGCGCGCGTTTCCATTGAAAGCTCGCCTCGTTCTTGCGACCAACGGCCCAAAGTGCATCGCCTAGATGGTCATTTACGATCGGGTCGACGGGTTCAAGTTCGGCTGCGCGTTCCATCTGGACGATCGCATCCTCATACTTGCCAAGCTGGAACTGGACCCAGCCCAGACTGTCGACGATGGCACCGTTTTCGGGTTCGATCTGCACTGCGGTGATGATCATCTCGAGCGCTTCATCAAGTTTTTCACCCCGCTCGACCAGCGAATAGCCAAGATAGTTGAGGATCGAGGGATGCGTGGGCACGATTTCGAGAGCGGCGCGGAAATGTGCTTCTGCCTCGGGCCAAAGGTCAAGATCATGGTTCACGATCCCGAGCATATAGTGCGTGTACCAGCGGATGTTGTCTTGGGCATAAAGCTCGAGCGCGCGTTCATAGGCGGGCTTGGCCTCGCGCATCAGATCGCGGCGGCGGAGCACATCTCCCAAAGAGGCGTGAGCGGCAGCAAGATCGGGATAGTTGCGGGCCAAGGACTGGAGGACTTCGGTCGCCGCTTCCAGACGGTCCGCACGTTGGAGCGCATCGGCGCGCGCCAGCTCGGCGTCTACAAAGGCC
>JALRIK010000279.1 GCA_023255435.1 Marivivens sp. | reverse complement strand
ATCAGGATCAGCGTGTTGCTCAGGTAGCGGGGCAACGTGGTGCGCAAGAGATGCGGCCAAATGTTGTCTGTCGGCGTAACAGCAAACCAAACGACCGCGAGGATCGGCATCAGCACCAAAGCCGCAATGATCAACGCGCCAACAGACCACCTGTCGATCAGGTGACGGCGCTTTGCGGTTGCTGATATCTGACTAGTTTGCTCGGACATAAATGATCGCCTATCCGAAAGCGGTTTCCCTGTCCAGAAAAGCCCTTATATTGGGGCAACAAAAAGCAGAACAGAAAGACGACATGGAAATCGCGGTTCATATCGGCGCAAGCTGCACGGATGACGAGCGGCTTATCAAAAGCTTGCTCAAAAATGCGGACGGCTTTGCGCAACAGGGCGTGATCGTGCCCCAACCGAACCGCTATCGTCGTCTGCTGCGGGAAACCATGCACAACCTTCAGGGTCAGGTCCCCGCCGCAGAAACGCGCGATATTCTGATTGATGCGATCCTTGAGGATCAAGAGGGCCACCGCGTTG
>JALRIK010000278.1 GCA_023255435.1 Marivivens sp. | reverse complement strand
GCCCTGATGCGGTCGAAGGGCTCGCCGCTTTCCTCGAAAAACGCAATCCGACGTTTAGCTGACATGACAGAACAAGATCAAGGTCTTCGCAAATTTTGCGGTTATAACATCAAGCGGGCGTTCAACGTCATTCAGGCCGATGTGAACCAGACGCTCACGCGGTTCGGTCTTCGACTTGTCACGTGGTCCGCACTTTCCGTGATCAAGGAAAATCCGGGTCTGCGCCAAAGCCAATTGGCGGACATCCTTTCTATCGAGCGTCCCAATCTCGTGCTGCTCCTTGACGAACTGGAGCGCGCGGATCTGATCAATCGCGACCGCGATAGCGCCGACCGCCGCGCCTATTGCCTGAGCCTCACCGAAACGGGCGAGACTCTCTACGCCGAGGCGCTTTTGGCCGTCGAAGCGCACGAAGACAGAATGACCGAAGGGCTGACCGCCGAGGAACGTGCCGCCCTTATCGCTATGCTTCAGCGCATCGAAGCCAACGGAAAAACAGGAGGAGAGACGGATGGGACTGGATCGCTA
>JALRIK010000277.1 GCA_023255435.1 Marivivens sp. | reverse complement strand
CGTCTTGTCCGAAGTTTTTGATCTGGTCTTTCAGGATCGCAGAAATTTCTGCAGCTTGGATCGCCATTATCCGACCTCTTTCATGGTGTTCTGGAGAGCGCTGAGCTTGGAGCGGATCGAGGTATCGATCATCTTCGAGCCCACCTTGACAACAAGACCGCCGATGAGAGCCTCATCAACAGCCGCGTTAATTTTGACGTCTTTGCCCAGTTGAGCTTTGAGCGTCTTAGCCAGCTTTTCCGCCTGGGTCTTGGTCAACGCTTTCGCGCTCACGACCTCGGCGGTGACTTCTCCCTTTTCCTCGGCAAGGCGGTCACGCAATGCAGTGAGGAGTTGGGGCAGCACGAACAGGCGACGCTTCGCAGCCAAAAGACCGAGAGTGTTGCCCATGGTGTTCGAGAGTTTGAGTTTGGCAGCAACTGCCGACAGTGCCTTGGCCTGGTCTTCGCGGCTATAGAGCGGCGAGTTGATCAGATCACGCAGGTCGGCGCTACCGTCGAGCGCTGCTTGCAGCGCGTCGATATCGGTTTC
>JALRIK010000276.1 GCA_023255435.1 Marivivens sp. | reverse complement strand
GTCCTGAAAAGCCCATGGTCGGTACCGGCATCGAGCGCGTGGCCGCTGTGGACTCTGGCACTGTGGTCACTGCCACCCGTGGGGGAGTGGTCGACTACGTGGACGCCACCCGCATCGTGATCCGTGTCAACGACAACGAAGCGGTGGCCGGTGAAGTCGGTGTGGACATCTACAACCTGATCAAGTACCAGCGATCCAACCAGAACACCAACATCCACCAGCGCCCCATTGTCAAGCGTGGCGACAAGCTGGCCAAGGGTGATGTGATCGCTGACGGCGCCTCGACCGATCTGGGCGAGATCGCCATCGGTCAGAACATGCTGATCGCCTTCATGCCCTGGAACGGCTACAACTTCGAAGACTCGATTTTGATCAGCGAGCGCGTGGTAGCCGATGACCGCTACACCTCGATTCACATCGAGGAACTCGTGGTCATGGCCCGCGACACGAAGCTGGGCGCCGAAGAAATCACCCGCGACATTCCGAACCTGTCCGAGCAGCAACTGGGCCGTCTGGACGAGTCCGGCATCATC
>JALRIK010000275.1:295-535 GCA_023255435.1 Marivivens sp. | reverse complement strand
TGGAAGTTGATGCAACTCCCGATGTCGTTGAAGCCTATCGCAACTACAAGGCTGAACGCGCCTATGCTGCCACCTATGAGCGCCTGCATGAGAAAGCCGAGGCTGAAGCTAACGCTATCGCCAAGGGCGACCTCGTCCAGGTGAAGCGTGGACGCAATGCCAAGGGTGTTTCGGGTAAGGTCGTTGCTATTATTCAGCGCCATTACCAAGCTGGCTGGAAATCTTCTATCCAAGACAAGT
>JALRIK010000275.1:0-285 GCA_023255435.1 Marivivens sp. | reverse complement strand
CGATCCAGGCTGCTGCTTCCGAGGCTGCTGACAAAGCACGGGAGGCGGCCTAAACCCGTCTCCAGCCCTCTCCAAATGACTGGAAAGATTTCTGCTCAAAATGAGCAAAAAAGTGAAACCTACCACTTGCAAATCCCACTTGCCATCACTATATTATATGTATGATGATTGATGAAAAAACGGAACTCAAAGCCCTGCTCTATGATGTCCTTGAGGACCTCGCGTGTGTGGACGGCACGATACACTTTGAAGATGTATTAGATTGCCTCTACGGCGCGGTTACCG
>JALRIK010000274.1 GCA_023255435.1 Marivivens sp. | reverse complement strand
CTAAGTCAGCCGCGCTATCAGTTATAACGACCGAAATGGTCTTGTAAGGCATTTCATACTCCCGTGATGGTCATGCTCTATCGGCACGTTTGGACCTGTATTGGGTAGCAAAAGAAGGCTCACGATAACTTGACATGGATCAAGGCAGTTGAGCCGGATGGGTGGGAAACCCCAACCAGAGCAAAAGTCCTGCGAAACGAATCCACGCAGGCAGAAGAAGGGAACGTTTGATATGTGGGATTGGATTAAAATAGTGGTGTTGGGGGTTGTCGCCCTTGCCGCCGCAGTTGCCGCGAACTTCGCGCGCGACCTGGCGTATCAGGTCCATGCGTTGATCGTGATGGCCGTCGCTGCCGGCCTCTTTATTTGGTCGGTGCGTCGCGCCGGCGAACCAAAATCTGCGCCCGAGACCGGCTACATGGACGGCGTCGTGCGGTATGGGGTCATCGCGACCACCTTCTGGGGCCTCGCGGGCTTCTTGGTGGGGACGTTTATTGCGTTCCAGCTTGCGTTCCCTGCGCTTAACTTTGAATTT
>JALRIK010000273.1 GCA_023255435.1 Marivivens sp. | reverse complement strand
TTAGAACGATAAGCAGGCATATGAAGAGCTCCCTAATTGTTTCTTTTTTGTATTTTTGAATTGCTAAAAGTAGTAATAAGAATATTACAGCAGGATGGAAATTTTTATTTCTAAGCCTTTATTCCCCAAGCACCTAAGAAAAAGCCCCTTTTACGGGGCTTTAACATTTACATATTGGCGGAGACGAGAAGATTCGAACTTCCGATCCAGGTTTTGCCCAGATGCTCCCTTAGCAGGGGAGTGCCTTCGACCACTCGGCCACGTCTCCGTATCACTTCACTAATTTAAATTAGTGAAGGCGATGATTTTAAATTACTTTTGGTCTAACTCAAAAGCTTTATGTAATGCACGCACTGCTAATTCCATGTATTTCTCATCAATCAATACAGAAATCTTGATTTCGCTTGTAGAGATCATCTGAATGTTGATGCCCTCTTCTGACAATGTGCGGAACATTTTGCTCGCAATACCAACGTGTGAACGCATACCTACGCCCACTACTGATACTTTAGAAACTTTTGGATCGCCCAAGATTTCTTTAGCTTGGATGTGCGCTT
>JALRIK010000272.1 GCA_023255435.1 Marivivens sp. | reverse complement strand
TAAATCGACCACGTCAATCTAGCCACTGAACCAAAAGGCGCAAGGGCAAGGCGTGCTTGACTCACTGGTTCCACGCGCGTAAACGCAGGCCAAATTCCCCGGAAGCCGAGTCTTCCGGTCCCTTCCCTATTCGGGGGGATCGCCGTCCATCAGCGCGTTGCGCCCATGGGCGCGATTGTGGTTTGAGCGGTCGATGCCTATGTAGCGACCAGATGTTTAACGGGTCGCTGGAGGGCCATGGCATGTTTGAAAATCTATCCGAACGCCTTGGCGGAGTGTTTGACCGTCTGACGAAACAGGGTGCCCTGTCCGCAGACGATGTTAAAACCGCGCTTCGTGAAGTGCGCGTTGCACTCCTCGAGGCTGACGTTTCCCTGCCCGTCGTGCGCAGCTTTGTTAAAGCGGTCGAGGCCAAGGCCACTGGCTCTGCGGTAACGAAATCGATCACTCCGGGTCAGCAGGTCGTAAAGATCGTCCATGACGAACTGATCGCAGTTCTATCAGGTGGCGCAGAAGCCGACCGCCTGAAAATCGACAATCCACCTGCCCCGATCCTG
>JALRIK010000271.1 GCA_023255435.1 Marivivens sp. | reverse complement strand
CGTCGACGCACACCCAGCGTGACCAATCATGACTCGTCATTGTGTCCCTCAGCGGTCGAATCGACGATCGATGACGATGATGGACGACGACGACGTTGCGTCACACCGACGCGCCCATCGACGACGACGACGACGACGACGACGATGACGACGATGACGCCACACGCGGCGACGGATGGGACGTCATCGTCCACGTCTGCGGCGCTGCGACGCGCGCGCGACGCGAGCGCGAGACAACGCGCGGCGTTTCAATCCTACGCCGCATCGGCGCGCCCATCGACGACGACGACGATGACGATGACGATGGCGCCGCGACGCCGGATCGCCGGCGCTGGACGCGTCGTCGCCGCGCGCGCCGCCCCGAAAGATTTAAACGTCTTCGTAGAATCGTTCTTTGATTTAGCGAACACCGTCGCGGGCGGGCGCGACGCCGGTGGGTTCAATCGCCTGAGCGATCGCATCGGCGAAGACGTCTACGTGCAGGTGCACGAGTGGCGGTTGTACGCGCGGGACATGAAGTTTGCCGATGGTTTAGCCAAAGTATTCGCGGTGAAACTCGCGGCGAATGGG
>JALRIK010000270.1 GCA_023255435.1 Marivivens sp. | reverse complement strand
TCTCTCACGACCCACCATTTCCCCCACATACACAACCGTTTATCCGCCATTAATTCATGTGCGTTCCGCATTGACGCGTCTGGCACAGGATTGTAGCAAGCGAACGGGGGCCTGTAGCTCAATGGTTAGAGCAGAGCGCTCATAACGCTTTGGTTGCGGGTTCAAATCCTGCCGGGCCTACCAATTTTTCCCCATCTGTTGATAAACTATAAGCTTGCTCGCTTTTTTGCCTATTTTAGGCGATTTGGGGCGGGAGTTTGGGTTTATCTATATGATTTTGCTTATCTATCTGGACCCTGAGGTGAGCAATTATTTAGTCTGTTTATCGACCATATCATCACGGAATCTATCTACGTCTGACTTCTGAACGACCAAGCCGTTGAACCCTTCGGTCATACGGCCAACCTTCAGGTCACCGTTCAGGATCAAATCAATCAGGAAAGTGAGTGGTTTCTTTATCCGATTGCTTGATTGCAATAGGCGCTCCCATCCTTGGGCGTCCTGCAAAGGGATCGCATTTTTCTGCAGTGATGCCAGGAATTCGGCAGCTTCTTTGACGCTCCACTTCTT
>JALRIK010000026.1 GCA_023255435.1 Marivivens sp. | reverse complement strand
GACAAGCTCGTTCCCGAAGGGATCGAAGGTCAGGTACCCTATAAGGGCAACGTTGCCACCGTTCTGCACCAGATGGTCGGCGGTCTTCGCGCGTCTATGGGCTATACTGGCTGCGCGACCGTCGAAGAGATGCGCAAGAACTGCACCTTCGTCAAAATCACCGGTGCAGGGCTCAAGGAATCCCACGTCCACGACGTGCAGATCACCCGCGAAAGCCCGAACTACCGGATCGGCTAATGCAACCTGCAGCCCGCATTGCGGCAGCAATCGAGCTGCTTGACGAAATTCTGGATGGCGCGCCTGCTGAGAGGTCTTTGACCGCTTGGGCGCGCCGTTCGCGTTTTGCGGGGTCCAAGGACCGCAATGCCATCCGCGACTATGTCTATGATGCGTTGCGTTGCCGTCGGTCCTTTGCAGCGCTCGGCGGCGCGGAAACGGGCAGGGGCCTCATGATCGGCGCGCTCAAGTCGCTGGGTGCGCCTCTTGATGATCTTTTCACTGGGACCGGACATGCCCCTTCACCTCTCACCGAGACGGAGCGCGCCACTCCTCTCCTCGATACTCTCCCCGCTGCAGTTCGGCTGGATTGCCCCGATTGGCTCTTGCCCACGTTCGAAACTGATCTTGGCGCACAAACCGAACCGGCGCTGATGGCGCTGCGCGAGCGCGCGCCGATTTTCCTGAGGGTCAACACACTCAAGGCAACTGTGGAGCTGGCGCTCAAATCTCTCGCAGACGACGACATCGAAGCGCAGCGCGTTGATGGTGTGGAGACCGCTCTTGTCGTGACCGCCAACGAGCGCCGCATTCGCACCTCTAGCGCGTTCGAGAGCGGATTAGTTGAGCTTCAGGACGCCTCTTCGCAAGCGGCGGTCCTACGGCTTTCGGGTCAGGGTGCGGCACTTGATTATTGCGCTGGTGGCGGCGGTAAGTCTCTTGCGCTGGCCGCGATGGGGTATAGCGTCACCGCCCATGATATCGATCCCGCACGCACGGGCGATCTTCCCGCGCGAAGCCAACGTGCTGGAGCGAGGGTTGATCTTCGCAGTCCCGACGAGCTTGGGGACAGGGAATACGGTCTTGTTCTTGCCGATGCCCCTTGTTCCGGTTCAGGAACGTGGCGACGCACCCCCGACGCCAAATGGCGGCTGACACCGGAACGGTTGGAGGATCTGACGCGGATTCAGGCAGAGGTCATTCGTTCCGCCGCGGCCTATGTTGCACCCTCTGGTCGTCTCGCCTATGCAACCTGCTCGGTTTTTTCATGCGAGAATGACGCGATAGTCGATGCATTTTGCAGCGGAAGCCGCTGGCAAGTTATTGATAAAATGAAGCTAGTTCCATCCGATCGGGGCGACGGTTTCTATCTTGCGATCCTCGGGCGCAAAACCTGATTTCAACTTATAGTTGATTTATCTCCAATCCTGATTAACCTCACCCTGTGTTAACTCCGAAGTAACATTTGGGCGCTAGTCTATCGCAGGTTGGAGGTCCGTCTTGAAAAGTTTTGCCCGTTTCAACGCACGAAACGTTCTTATCGCATCTTTGGTTCTGTGGTTTTGCGTTGCATGGTTTTCTGCCCGCGCGACTGACCGAGAGCTTGCGCTTTTCGGATGGAGCGTGGTTGCCGTGTCGGGTGGCATCTTCCTTGGGGGTCTTGTCGTCCATAGGGTGCGGGCCCTGCGCAGTCGAAAACGGCTCTCCGATGCACGCAGACTTGTTGAACACGACATAGTTCCGAGTTGTATGGCGGATCGTGACGGCGTTGTGCTCTTTTCCAACGCGTCGTTCGAACATTCGGGGCTTGTCTCGGTGAGCGAGCTTCTGGCCCCCTATATCGCCCAGTCGAACATGTTCCTGATCCAGCTTCAGGCCAAGGCGGACGAGTTCGGTCACGCAAGCGAGATGATCGCGACTAAACGCGGGACAGTTCGGCTCGGTGTTACGAAATTCGATAGCGAAGCCTATGTCTGGCGCTTGATCGAACCCGATGGAACGACGGCGAGCGGGTCAGATGCGCTCCCCACGATGACTGTGGGGCCAAGCGGCACGATCCTTTATATGAACGACAAAATGCGTGTACTGATCGGCGAACGCGCGAAACGGCTCGATCAGGTGTTTCGCGATCTTCCTCTGGTGTCGGGCGGGATGCATCAGGTGAAATGCGCCGACCGCAATGTGATGGCGATGGTTGCCACTCTGGAAAAAAGTGGTGGCCGCACCGAAGTTTATATCCTCCCCGGTGCCGATAAACTGCCCAAGTTGAACATCGTCGAAAACTGGGCCGCGCTCGAACTGATCCCTGTGCCGCTGATCCTCGTGGCCAATACGGGAGAGGTGGTCGCGCGCAATCGCGAGGCGTCCAAGCTTTTGGGTGCCCAACTGCCTGATGGGGCGCGCATTTCGGATATCCTCGAAGGCTTGGGGCGCCCGATCACCGATTGGTTCGCCGAAGTGGCCGCAGGTCGTGGCAGCGGCGCGAGGCAATTCCTGCGCGGAACGGGGGATAACCGTGATTTCTTTGTGCAAGTCGCCTTGGCGCAGGCAGGGGACCCCGAGCAGAAATACGTGATCGCAACCCTCAACGACATGACAGAATTCAAATCGCTCGAAGCGCAGTTCGTCCAAAGCCAGAAGATGCAGGCCATCGGCCAGCTTGCAGGTGGTGTTGCACATGATTTCAATAACTTGCTGACAGCGATTTCGGGGCACTGCGATCTTTTGCTGCTCAAACACGACCAGCAGGACAGCGAATATGCGGACCTGATCCAGATCCATCAAAACGCAAATCGCGCCGCCTCCCTTGTCGGGCAATTGCTGGCGTTTTCCCGCAAGCAAAACCTCAATTTCGAGGTGATCGACTTGCGCGATACCTTGTCCGATCTGACCTATCTTCTCAATCGACTGGTTGGTGAAAAGGTCAAGCTCGTCTTGCACCACGACCCCGATCTAAGGCCGATCCGCGTGGACAAGCGGCAGCTTGAACAGGTGATCATGAACCTCGTGGTCAATGCCCGAGACGCCATGCCTTCGGGCGGTGAAATCAGAGTAGAAACCGAAAACGTCATCCTTGAAAAACCGATCCGCCGCAATCGGGCGCTGCTGCCCGCTGACAGCTATGTTCTGGTCAAGGTCATAGATGAAGGTGTCGGTATAAGCCCCGATAAAATAGGCAAAATCTTCGAGCCTTTCTTTACCACCAAACGCACGGGTGAGGGCACGGGGCTTGGGCTCTCCACGGCCTATGGGATCGTCAAGCAAACCGGCGGCTTTATCTTTGCAGAGAGCGAGGTCGGCGTCGGGACCGTCTTTTCGATCTATCTTCCCGCCTATCTCGCCAAGAGCGAGAGCATCAACGCAGCCCAAGTCACCACTTTACCCGAGCGCAGCGGCCCGCGCGAGACAGACAGCGTGGTTCTTTTGGTCGAGGATGAGGCCCCCGTGCGGGCCTTTGCCAGCCGCGCCTTGAAACTGCGTGGTTATACCGTTCTCGAAGCGGAATGCGGCGAGAGCGCGCTCGATCTTCTGCGCGACGACAAAACCCGCGTCGATCTTTTTGTGACGGATGTGATCATGCCCGGCAAAGACGGGCCGACGTGGGTGCGCGAAGCCCTTCGCGCACGCCCCGAGACCAAGGTCGTCTTTGTGTCCGGCTATGCCGAAGAAGCATTTGGCGAAAACCGCGAGCGGATCCCCAATTCGGTCTTTCTTCCCAAACCGTTCTCGCTCAAGGATTTGACCGACACGGTCCAGAACCAGCTTGGTTAGTGGCTGCTGCGCAGAGCGACGAGATGGGCCGCGCATCCTGTCAGAGCGGCATAATCATCCTCGACGACCGAGACAGCAAAATTGCCCATGAACCCTGCAAAACGCCCCTTGTCGCGGAATGCGTCACCGAAACCGAATTCGCTCAGGTAAGGGGCAAAGGCCTGCGCAACCCCGCCGATGATATAAACGCCGCCAAAGGGGAGCTGGGTCAATGCAAGGTTACCCGCAACAGCACCAAGAAAGCGGGTAAAGAGTTTTGCCGCTTCGACGGATCGCGGGTCATCCTTGGCCGCAACCGAGGCCATGATATCTTTGCCCGATTTTTCGCGGAAATCTCCGGCTTCCTGACCGAGAAAGGCATAAAGACGGGTCAACCCGCGCCCCGAAAGCACATCCTCGACCGAGGGAAAGCCATGGGCGGTTTCGATAAAGTGACAGAGGCGCAGGTCGCGCTCGTCGCGCACGGGTAGGTTCACATGCCCCGACTCCGAAGGTGGCACCAGACGGCCCGCTTCGGTATCGAAGACGGGCGCAGCATTAAAGCCGGTGCCGACGCCGATCACAAGTTTCGCCGCATGTTCGTTGCCCGACTGACCCGGAAGGATCTCGCGCAGTTTGTCCGCTTTGATATGGCCGATCGCGTGACCCTGTGCCTGAAGATCGTTGAGGATGGCCACATGCTCGGCATTGGTGGCGCGCAGCAAAGTGTCTTTGTCGATGGTCCAGTCAAGATTGGTCATCGTCGCCTTGCCGTCGTGAACGGGCCCTGCAACGGCAACGCAGGTGGCGATCGGATCGACGTCGCCTTCTTCGGCAATGTATTTGCGAAGAACGCTTTCAAGCCCTGGATAGTCTTCGTTCGAATAGCGGCGGATCGTGTTTTCAAGCACTTCGCCACCGTTCGCCAAGGCCACGCGCGTGTTCGTGCCGCCGATGTCTGCGACAAGGGAAAGAGTGTTCGACGGGTGGGCCATGAGAGTCTCCGGGAAAATCATGTTAGCGTTATCAGCGGCGTTGTTATTGTGCTTTCGCTCAAGGTGCAAGCGTCGAGCGCGAAAGCCGGTTCAACCCAAAGTCGGGCAGGGACCAGTAGATTGACCTACCACAAGCTCCGCCTCGAGAAGGCGCGTTTTGGGGGTGGTGCTCGGATTATTGATCATGTCGATCAAAATCTGTCCCGCGATCCGTCCCGCTTCGCGCACCGACGAACGGGTGGCGGTAAAGACAGGCACGTCATCCCCGTTAGGGAGATAGGAGAGTGCGTCGTCATAGGTCACGACCGAAACGTCCTGACCCATCCGTAGGCCCAGCCTCTCGATCGCCCGTCGCACCCCGAGCGCAGAAATCAACGAAGAGACCACAAAGGCTGTCGGCGGCGAGTCCGAGGCCAGCATGCGGCTCGCCTCGCGATAGCCATAGGTTTCGGTCATCTCTTGCGAGGCCATGAGCGATGCCAAAGGTGCGACCTCGCGCGCGGCGTGGGCAGCTTCAAATCCACTGCGTCGTCTGAGGGCAAAGTCCATGGACTCGGGGCCGTTCAAAAGCCCGATCTTGCGATGCCCGAGATCAAGGAGAAAAGACGTTGCTCGTTCGAATGCGCCTTGGTTGTTCACATCGACCCACGCATAGGGCTCTGTCTCGCCGCTCGATCGCCCGTGCGCAACAAAGGGCAAACCGATTTCACGCAGCAAATCAAAGCGGGGGTCATTGCTCTTCACGCCATGTATCACGACACCATCTACCGAGCCGCGCGCCTTGATCTGGCGATAGGCGCTAAGCTCGTCATCGTCCGCAACCATGCTTAGGACGGTTTCATATCCGTTGGCCGCATAGGTTTCGCCCGCGCCAGCGATAAAGTCGCCAAAGATGGGGTTCACGACAAATTGGTGGGTCGATATTGGGATCACATGACCGATGGCAAAGGCACGCCCCGTAGCAAGACTCTGTGCTCTTGCATGGGGCTTGTAGTCGTACCTCTGCGCAGCCAGACGCACCCGTTCGCGCGTATCCTCGTTCACCTCGGGATAACCATTCAGAGCGCGGCTCACCGTTGTGGGACTAAGGCCGAGCATATCCGACAATTGTTTGAGGTTCATTTTCCCGTTCCAAAGCGCCTTCAAATTTGGTCTAGACTGCCAGAACTGCGGGCGCAAGCAAAGGGGGAGCGGGATAGGATTTTGGTGCAGTTTTCGGTTGATATGCCGCATCTTTACGCCCAAGCGAGTAATAAACTATCTTCCCAAATCGCTTTGGATGTGAGAAATACCCGAACCTTTCTTTTGGCGTCGTGACGTCCTAGAAAGGATGATCCGATCCATCCCCGCGTCCTAAGGTTCAATTTCCATGTCCGTCAAAGCACTGACACGCGCCGATAACATCGCAAACCCCGATTGGTGGCGCGGTGCCGTAATTTACCAAATCTACCCCCGCAGCTATCAGGACAGCAACGGCGACGGCGTTGGTGATCTTCGCGGTATTGTCGAGCGTTTGCCTTATATCGCCTCGCTTGGGGTCGATGCGATCTGGATTTCTCCGTTCTTCAAGTCGCCGATGAAGGATTTCGGCTATGATGTGTCGGACTATTGCGACGTTGACCCGCTCTTCGGCACTTTGACGGATTTCGACGCGGTGATCGAAACCGCGCATGCCAATGGGGTGCGCGTTCTGATCGATCTGGTGCTGAGCCATACCTCGGACCAGCATCCCTGGTTCATCGAAAGTCGCGAAAGCCGCCAGAACGATAAATCGAATTGGTATGTCTGGGCCGAACCGAAAGAGGACGGCACCCCGCCGAACAACTGGTTGTCGATCTTCGGGGGCTCGGCTTGGCAGTGGGATGCGCGACGCGAGCAGTATTACCTGCATAACTTCCTCGTCTCGCAGCCCGATCTAAACTTCCACGAGCCACAGGTTCAGGACGCGCTTCTTGATGCTGCACGCTTCTGGCTCGAGCGCGGGGTCGACGGGTTCCGTCTCGATACCATCAACTTCTATATGCATGACGAACAGCTGCGCGATAATCCGCCCCTGCCCAAGGCCGAGCGCAACGCCGACACCGCGCCTGCGGTGAATCCCTATAACCACCAGCGTCACCTCTATGACAAGAACCACCCCAAGAACGTGGTGTTCCTCGAACGGCTTCGGGCGGTGATGCAGACCTATGGCGCAGCGGCCGTCGGGGAAGTGGGCGATAGCCAGATGGGACTCGAAATCCTTGGCGAATACACCAAGGGCGATAATCGGATGCAGATGTGCTATGCCTTTGAATTTCTTGCTCCCGAGCGTCCCACAGCCGCCCGTTTCGTCGAGGTCCTGAACAGGCTCGACGCTGTTGCTCCCGAAGGCTGGGCGTGCTGGGCGTTTTCGAACCACGACGTTGTGCGCCATGCCTCGCGCTGGTCGCTCGACCCGAAGGCACAGCGTTTGTTCCTCACGCTGATCATGTCGCTACGCGGGTCGGTCTGTCTTTATCAAGGCGAAGAGCTTGGCCTGAGCGAGGCGGATATCGCCTTCGAAGACCTGCAGGACCCCTATGGCATCGAGTTCTGGCCAGAGTTCAAAGGTCGCGACGGGTGCCGCACTCCGATGGTCTGGGAGCGGGACAACCGCAATGGCGGCTTCTCGGAGGTAAAGCCATGGCTCCCCGTGCCACCCGAACATCTCGAGCGCGCCGTTGCCGCCGTGGAAGAAGACCCGAGCGCTCTGATCCATCATTACCGCAAGGCCATCGCACTGCGCCATGCGCACGAGGCGCTCCGTTCGGGTGCGCACGAAGGATTGGCCGCAACAGGGACCATCGTCCATTTCTCGCGCGTTGGCACCGACGAGACCTTGTTCTGCGCCTTTAACCTGAGCGATACGCCCGCAACTCTTGCCAAGCCCTCGGGCACATGGGCCGAAGTGGGCGCGGACCTTGGAACGGCCAAAGCGTCGGGGGCGGAAATCCCCCTTGGGCCTTGGGAGGCGTGGATCGCGGTCAAGGCCTGATCGCTGCGCGAAAACAGGTCACAACCCTAGCGAATACTCTTGCCGCGCGGTTCGGTTTCGCTAGGGTCGCCGTATGAACATCCTTTTCGCCTCTATCGAAGATTTGAACGACTGGATCGAACCGCTCGGCGGTCATCCACAGGTCAAAACACCGAACCTGACGCGTTTGGCAAAAAGAGCGATGGTGTTCGATAACGCCTATGCACCCGTTCCAGCCTGTTCTCCATCGCGAACCGCCACGCTGTTCGGCCAAGCACCTTGGGAAACAGGGATCTACTCTAACGAAGAGACATGGCGCGACGGATATCCGAGCGGCAAGCGGTTGTCGCTTGCGGGGGTAATGCGCGATGCGGGCTATGAAACCATCGGCGCGGGCAAAATCTTTCATAAAGATGTGCGCGGCTATGATCCCGAAGATTGGGACGAGTATCACAGGGGCGTCCATCACAAGAAATACGAAGTGATCAGTCGCGCGGTCGGGGCGGGCGAGTTGGGCCGTTTGAGCGATTTCGGACCTGTGCCCGATGACGAAGGCTGTTTCGATGCGGCGAACACCGATTGGCTGTGCGAGCGGATCAAAGCGGGTGACGATTGCAAATTCTGGGGCTTCGGGCTCTATCGCCCGCATTTGCCTTTCATCGTGCCACAGGAATACTTTGACCTCTATCCCGAGGTTGTGGATGTCCCGCCGGGGATAACGGGCAAGCAGTTCCGCCCCGGAAACAAGGCCGCCATCGACGGGCTCCCGCCCGAGAGTGCTGTCTTTGCCAATCGTCGTATCGGCTGGATTCTCAAGAAATTCGGGGAATACAACGACTTTGTCCGTGCCTATCTCGCCTCGATCTCTTATGCCGATGCCTTGCTTGGACAGGTGCTCGACCGATTGGAAGAGACGGGCCAGATTGACAATACTCTTATCGTGCTCTGGTCCGACCACGGCTGGCAATTCGGAGAAAAACTGGCGTTCCGTAAGTTTACGCTTTGGGAACGGGCGCTGCGTGTGCCCTTGATGTTTGCGGGTCCCGGGATCGAAAGCGGGCGCAGCAGAACGCCTGTGTCGCTTCTCGACATTTTCCCGACCGTGATCGGGCAGGCAGGGGGGCAGGCAAAACACAAGTTGAGCGGTCTGGACCTTTCGCCCATTTTGCGCGGCGAAGGAGAGATCGCGCGCGATCATGTCGTCTCGGTCTGGGGCAACTGGCCCGAAGACGGGAGTGAGAATTTGGCCTTTACCCTGCGCTCGCGGGCGCATCGCTATACGGTCTATTGGCAAGGTGGAGAAGAGCTCTACGACAGTGAGGCCGATCCGTTCGAACACGTCAACCTGATTGCGAACGGTGGCCCGAATATCCGTGCGATTGCAGATGATTATCAGGCAAAGCTCAATCTGGAACTGGATCGAATTGCGCCCCGCGTCCGACCCGCGTGACCAAAAGGAAAAGCCCGCGAAATCGCGGGCTTTACGCTTTTACTTGAAGGGTCGTCGATGTTAGCGACGACGGCCCCCGCGACGACGGCCGCCTGCCGCATCATCGGCGCCGCCAGCGGCAACCGCACGGTTGAAGCGGATCCATTCACCACCCGAAGGGTCGTTGTTGGTCAGGAAGTTGGCGGCGCGGATCGCTTCCATTTCCGAACCTGCGCGCGATTTGGTCGAGCCGAGGCCTGTGATGCGGCAGAAGGTTTCAAGATCGATATCGTCGGGAACAATGATCCCAGCTTCTGCGAGCTCGAGCTTTTTCGCTTCGATCTTGGAAGCGGCAACGGGCAGGGCGCAGGGGTTCATGATCGCCGAGGTCATACCGGCGCCCATTGCCATCGGCAGGAAGGCGTTGTTGATGCCGTGACGGTTGGGAAGACCGAAGGAGATGTTCGACGCACCGCAAGTGGTATTCACGCCGAGCTCTTCGCGAAGACGACGCACGAGCGCAAACACCTGAAGGCCTGCGGTCGCCATTGCGCCGATTGGCATGACGAGCGGGTCAACCACGATGTCATGGGCGGGAATGCCGAAGTCGGCAGCGCGCTCGACGATTTTCTTGGCGACGGCAAAGCGGACATCGGGGTCTTCGGAGATGCCGGTGTCGTCGTTCGAGATCGCCACAACGGGAACGTTGTATTTCTTGACCAGCGGGAGAACGAGTTCGAGACGCTCTTCTTCGCCAGTGACCGAGTTCAGAAGGGGGCGGCCTTTGGCGGCAGCGAGACCCGACTCGAGCGCACCCGGAACCGAGCTGTCGATGCACAGCGGCGCATCGGTGATGGCCTGAACGCGCTCGACCAGTTCTTTCATCAAGGGCGGCTCGACAAAGTTGTTGTCGGCATAGCGCGGATCTTCAGCCATTTTGTTGGTGAAGACAGCGCCCGAGTTGATGTCGAGGACGGTCGCACCTGCGGCAACCTGAGCGAGAGCGTCGGCTTCTACTGTCGAGAAGTCGCCGGCTTCAAGCTCGGCCGCAAGCTTCTTGCGGCCCGTTGGGTTGATACGCTCGCCGATCACGCAGAACGGCTGGTCAAAGCCGATAATGGCTGTTTTTGTTGCGGATTCGATTACCGTGCGGGTCATAGTACGTCCTTAAGCTTGGTTTGCGGGAACGCCCGAGGCGCCGCCGTTTTCGGTGACCCATGCGGCGTTGGTCTTGATACCGCCGAGGGGGAAGAAGTGGACCTGTTCGATGTTGAAATCAGGGTGCGCCGCTTTGTATTCGGCCAATTCGGTGATGAACTCGTTCGGCTCGTAGGGCAGGAGGAGCTTGGTCACATCCATAGCGCGCTTTTGCAGAACCTTGAGCGAGGGACCCACGCCGCAGGCAATGGCGAATTTGATGAGCGTCTGGAGCTTTGCTGGACCTGCAACACCGATGTGCACCGGAATTTCGACGCCGGCGGCCTTGAGTGCATTCGCCCATTCGATCACGGGGCCTGCATCGAAACAGAATTGGGTCGCAAGCGCCATGTCGGCATCGGTCGTTTCGCGGAATTTCTGCTTCCAGCGCAGCGCGTCCATGACGTTCTTGTCCGACCCATCGGGGTCGATGTCCTTGTTGCCCTCGGGGTGGCCAGCAACGTGGAGGCGCTTAAAGCCTGCACGGTCGAAGATACCCGTTTCGAGAAGCTGCATCGACGAGTGGAATTCACCCACAGGCTCGGCAACACCGCCCGCAAGGATGAGACCTTGAGTGACGCCTGCTTCAGAGGAGTAACGGTTGACCCAATCTTCGAGGGTCGCGGCGTCCTTGATGATGCGGGCAGGGAAATGCGGCATCGGGTCAAAGCCTTCGTCACGCAGACGCGCAGCGGTTGTTACCATATCCTCGATCGGGGTGCCGTCGATGTGCGCGATGTAGACGCGGGTGCCTTTGGGCAGAAGATCGCCAAAGCTCTCGACCTTTTCGGCGGTGCGCGGCATCACTTCGATGGAATAGCCCTTGAGGAAGGCCTCGACAGCCGGATTGACCGGAGCGGGACCGGTTTCAACGGTTTTTTTCTTGAACGGCAAAAGGGACATGAGTGCCTCCGTAAGACGGGCGTGAAGGGACAGAGGGCCGGTCAATTCCAGCCATCATTCGCAATAAGCGCTTTGATACGCTCTTGGTCATACTCGGCGTCGAGCCTTGCGGCCTCGGCCTCGGCAACAGCCTGATCACTTTCGCCTTCCACCACCACGGGGTCGGCACGGCGCCAGTCTGCAAGGTAGTCATCGGTCTTGTCCGCGCCAGCTTTCATCGCTGCGCGGTCGATCGCCTGCTCGAACCGTTCGGGAAGAACGACCTTGGCCGCACGACGGCCTTTGCCGACGTTGACCTGAGCGGGGATGTCTCGCCAGTAGATGATAGTGACTTCGGGCATATTCTGATTCCCACCTGACCTATGCTTTGCTTCTATCCTTGCCGCTTTCCGACACATGGTCGGTTTTCGACATGGTGCGCACGTCTTACGACTTGGACCACCTAGCAAAGATCAAAGCGGGAGGCGAGTTCTGCTAGTTCTCAAAAAACTCATGACGGTGATGAGGGGGCTTCACGCCACTTGCACAGAGGCCCACAGAGGCATAGGGTGGGAGTAACTCGATATTGGAGGGCGTAACTATGGCGCCCAAGCGTCCCCAAGGTGCGGGCGCATTCCCGAAAGCGGTCGAAAGCCCCGCGCCTCTCGTTCAGGACGAGCCACCGCTCTATGCGGCGCTCGATCTGGGCACAAATAGTTGTCGCATGTTGATTGCCCAACCCAAGGGCAGTCAGTTTCACGTGGTCGACAGCTTTTCGAAATCGGTCCAATTGGGCCAAGGGCTCGAAAGTTCGGGCAAGCTGAGCCGTGCGTCGATGACGCGCACGATCAATGCATTGCGCATTTGTCGCCAGAAGCTTCAGCGCCACAACGTCCAACATATGCGGCTTGTCGCGACAGAAGCCTGTCGGCGAGCCAAGAACGGTCAGCAGTTCATCAATCAGGCGCGGCGGGAAACGGGGCTCAACCTCGAGATTATTTCACCCGAGGAAGAAGCGCGTCTTGCCGTGATCTCTTGTGCGCCTCTGGTGTCGACCAAGACGCGCCAGCTTCTTGTCGTGGACATCGGCGGCGGCTCTACCGAGCTTGTCTGGATCGACCTGACTCAAGTCCCGCGTCGAGAGCGGCCGGGGGCCATCATGCGGCTCCATCGCGGATTTGTTCAGGACCCTGGACCCTTTGCGGCGGCGCGGGTGGTAGATTGGATTTCCGTGCCCTTGGGCGTGGCGACATTGCGTGATCAGTTTCAGGACGTGGACGACGATGCGGCTCGATTTGCGCTGATGAGCTGGTATTTCGAAGAGCATTTGTCGAAATTCTCGCCCTATGCCAAAGAGCAGGCCAAAGAAGGGTTCCAGATCATCGGCACCAGCGGAACCGTTACCACGGTTGCGGCAAGCCATCTGGGACTTCGCCGCTATGACCGCACCAAGGTCGATGGTCTTCGGATGACGAGTGACCAGATCGACAAGGTGATCCGCGATTATCTCAATCTCGGGCCCAACGGTCGCAAGAACGATCCCCGCATCGGGCGCGACCGACAGGCGCTTATCATGTCCGGCTCCGCGATCCTTCAGGCTTTGATGCGGATTTGGCCGACCAATCGGCTCTCGGTTGCGGATCGGGGGCTGCGCGAGGGATTGCTCTATGCACAGATGAGTGCGGACGGGGTCTTGGAAGACGCGCCGTATTAAGGCATTAGGCGCTCTGAACCAAATGGAAGAAGACGATGGCAAAGAAACCGGGACAAAAGAATACAAGCGGCCGCGGCCAGCGTGATCTTGTGGTCAAGGTCAAAACGGCGCGGGGACGGACGCTTTCGTCGACGCGTTGGCTCCAGCGTCAGCTTAACGATCCCTATGTCAAACGCGCCAAGGCCGAGGGCTATCGTGGGCGTGCGGCCTACAAGATCATGGAACTGGACGACAAATTCCGATTTCTTGTGCCGGGCGCGCGTGTGGTCGATCTTGGCTGTGCACCGGGGGGATGGTGTCAGGTCGCGGTCAAACGCGTCAATGCCTTGGGCGATAGAAAGAACAAGCGTATCGGCACCGTGCTCGGGATCGATCTTCAGGAACTGGAGCCGCTTGCGGGTGCCCAGATGTATACGCTCGATTTTCTCGCGGACGATGCGGATCTTCAGGTCAAGGAATGGCTCAACGGCGAGGCCGATGTGGTGATGTCCGACATGGCGGCCTCTGCCTCGGGTCATAAACAGACGGACCACCTTCGGATCATCGCGCTTTGTGAAGCGGCGGCCTATTTTGCCTTCGACGTGCTCTCGCCCGGGGGCACCTTTGTTGCAAAGGTGCTGGCAGGTGGCGCCGAGGGCGAGCTGATGCATACGCTCAAGCGCAAATTCAAGTCGGTGGTCAACATCAAGCCGCCGTCGTCACGCTCGGATAGCTCCGAGAAATTTGTGGTTGCGCGCGGGTTCAGGGGTAGGGACGACGACAACCAATGGGACGGTGACGTCGATGCGAACATCGAAACATCGCCCGACGAAAGCGAATGAAAAACGGCCCCGATCGGGGCCGTTTTCTTAGGCGCGCTTGGGAAGCACCCAATTCGGGCGCGGGAAATGGCAGGTATAGCCATTGGGGTGTTTCACCAGATAGTCCTGATGTTCTTCCTCGGCCTCCCAGAAATCGCCGACGGGTTCGACCTCGGTCACGACTTTGCCGGGCCAGAGACCCGAGGCATTTACATCGGCAATGGTGTCGAGCGCCGTCGCCTTTTGCGTTTCGTCCACATAGTAGATCGCCGAGCGATAGGACATCCCGAGATCGTTGCCCTGACGGTTGGGGGTCGTCGGATCGTGGATCTGGAAGAAAAGCTCCAGAATTTCGCGGTAGCTTGTCACAGCATTTTCAAAAATGATTTCAATGCCTTCAGCATGGGCTCCATGATTGCGATAGGTGGCATTCGGCACATCGCCGCCCGTATATCCCACGCGGGTTGCTATAACGCCTTTGTGCCTACGAATAAGGTCCTGCATGCCCCAAAAGCAGCCGCCCGCCAAAACCGCCCGTTCCTGAGCCATCAGATATCCTCCACTTGATCGAGATAAGCGCCGTAGCCTTCTGCCTCCATATCATCACGATGAATGAATCGGAGCGAGGCCGAATTGATGCAATAGCGTAGACCGCCACGCTCGCGCGGGCCGTCGTTGAAAACATGACCCAAATGGCTGTCGCCGTGGGTCGAGCGCACTTCGGTGCGGATCATGCCGTGCGACGTGTCGCGAAGTTCGCTGACATTCGCAGGCTCGACAGGTTTGGAAAACGACGGCCAACCACAGCCGCTTTCGAATTTGTCAGAGCTGACGAACAGGGGTTCGCCAGACACGATGTCCACATAAAGTCCAGGCTCCTTGTGGTCGTTGTATTTACCGGTAAAGGGCCGCTCGGTTCCGCTTTCCTGAGTGACATAGAATTCCATGTCCGAGAGCGTGGCGATGACATCCGGGTTCTTGAAGTAACCTGACATGTGGGCTCCTTTTTGCTTGGTTTAACAAGCAATATGGTTGGCCGTTCGGCGTTGTCCAGAGATGTGACAAAGCACTCGCGCAGATGTGGTCTAGGCAAGGCCTACCATACGGCGGATGTCCTCGGGCGTTGCGCCCTCGGCGCGGAATTTGGCGATGGCTTTGGCGTCGTCACGCTTGGCAAGCCGCTTGCCGTTCTCGTCGCGGATCAAGGCGTGGTGGTGATAAATCGGCGTCGGAAGGTTCATAAGTCTTTGGAGAAGAACGTGTATTTGCGTTGCTTCGAAAAGATCCTGTCCGCGCACCACATGGGTAACGCCTTGTGCCGCATCATCGAGAACCACAGAGAGGTGATAAGAGCCGAGGAAGGTTTTGCGCGAAAGGACAATGTCTCCGACCCTAGAAAGAAGGTCTTGGGCGAGAATTAAACTTGTTTCATCGTTGGGCCCCCGGCCTTCTTCGGTAAAGGCCAAAGGCTCTTTGATCAGGGCAAGTGCCTTGCCCATATCAAGCCGAAGCGTCACTTCGGAAGGAAGCGAGCCCGATACGTCGGCGCGACAGGTTCCAGGATAGACGATGCCGTCGGGCCCGAAGTGCGGCACACCTTCTTGCGGGGCAGAGGCAGAGTCCAAAATATCCCGCCGCGTGCAATGGCAGGGATAGAGAAGCCCGCGGTCCCAAAGCGTAGTGAGCGCATGCCGATAGCTGTCCAACCGATCTGATTGGCGCAATACGGGCGTTTCCCAGCTCAGACCAAGCCATGCCAGATCGTCGTAGATCTGCGCTTCCCACTCGGGCTTGGATCGCTCGCGGTCGATATCTTCGATCCGCAAGAGAAACCGCCCGCCGTGCTGCGCGGCCATGTCATGCGCAAGGATCGCCGAGTAGGCGTGCCCGAGATGCAGCGGTCCCGTCGGGCTCGGTGCAAATCGGGTCACGAAAGTCATGCGAATTCAGACGCCAGCCAACGGGTGAAATCTTCCTTCGCGCGGTCGGTATAGCCCTTGTAGCGGTCCTTGCGGCCTTTGCGTCCGCCGCGCATTCCTTCGAGCAGAGGGAAAAGCCCGAAGTTGACGTTCATCGGCTGAAAGGTCTTCGCATCCGCGCCGCCCGTGATATGGGTCACGAGTGCCCCCATCGCGGTGGTGTTCGGGATCGGCGCAACTGTACGGCCCTGCATCTCTGCGGCGGCTAGACGCCCCGCCAAAAGTCCCATCGCAGCGCTTTCCACATAGCCTTCAACGCCTGTGATCTGGCCTGCGAAACGGATGTTCGGACGCGATTTGAGCCGCATTTCAGCGTCGAGAAGCGTCGGTGAGTTGATAAAGGTGTTGCGGTGAATACCGCCGAGTCGTGCGAACTGGGCGTCCTCAAGACCGGGGATCATTCGGAGCACTTCAGTCTGTGCACCATACTTCATCTTGGTCTGAAAGCCGACGATATTATAGAGCGTTCCCAATGCGTTATCGCGGCGGAGCTGCACAACGGCATAGGGTTTGTTGTCGGGGTCATGCGCGTTGGTCAGCCCGATGGGCTTCATCGGACCAAAGCGGAGCGTCTCGCGGCCTCGTTCTGCCATGACTTCGATCGGAAGGCAGCCGTCGAAATATCCAGCCGTCTCGCCCTCGTGGAACTCTGTCTTATCGGCGGCGAGAAGCGCGTCGATAAAGGCCTCGTATTCATCCTTGGTCATCGGACAGTTGAGATAGGCGGTGCGCTCTTCCTCGGTCTCGCCTTTGTCATAGCGTGATTGCATCCACGCCACGTCCATGTTGACGCTCTCGAAATAGACGATGGGGGCGATGGCGTCGAAAAAGGCAAGCGCCTCGGCGCCCGTCTCGCGGCGGATCGCTTCGCCTAGTTCGGGCGAGGTGAGGGGACCTGTAGCGATGATCCACTTGCCTTCGGTGGGAAGCTCGGTGATCTCCTCGTAGGACACGCTGATATTCTCATGCGCCTTGAGTGCGGCGGTCACGCTTTCGGCAAACGGATCGCGGTCCACGGCGAGCGCGCCCCCCGCAGGAAGACGGTGCTTGGCCGCCATCTCCATGATGATCCCGCCTGCTTGCCGCATTTCCCAATGCAAAAGCCCAACTGCGTTCTGTTCGTTGTCGTCCGAGCGGAACGAGTTCGAACAGACCATCTCGGCAAGATTGCCTGTACGATGGGCAAAGGTTTCGACCTTGGGGCGCATCTCGTGGATCACCACTTTGATGCCTGCGTTTGCGGCCTGCCAAGCGGCCTCGGAGCCGGCCATTCCGCCGCCAATGATATGGAGTTCCTGTGTCATAGGCGGGATGTAGCCTTGGGCCGTTCAAAAGGAAAGAGCCCAAAAGAAAAGGGTCGCCCGCAAAGGCGACCCCGTTTTTTGCTTATTTGCCGCGCTTGGCATCGATCGAGAGCGGACCTGCCCCCAGAAGAGCGATTGCGATATAGCCGCCAGCCATAGCAACGTTCTTGAAGAAGATGGTCATCTGCATCTGATCGGCGGGCACGAAATGATACAAAAGTCCCGACAAAAGCGAAAAGCCAGCCAAAGCAAGCGCTACGATAAAGGTCTGGAACCCGAGTAGAAGTGCAAGGCCACCCAAGATTTCGAACAGGATAACAGGCCACGCCAAGAACGCAGGCACGCCGCCCGAGGCCATGTAGCCAGCAAACCCTTGCACGTCTCCAAGTTTGCCAAGACCTGCGATGATGAAAATTACAGCCATCAAGACACGCGCAACCAGCGCGCCGTAGGTATTGAGAGAATTCATTCGTCTTTCCTTTGCGTTAAAGTCCCCGCCAGAACCCTAGCCGCGAAAAGGATGGTCGCGAATTCGCTAAAATCGAACATCAGCCATGGATTTACGCACATCCGATTGCGCTGGCTCGACAAAAGAAAAGGCCGCCTGTCGGCGGCCTTGAACATTGGGTTGGTCGCAGTCTTTATTCCGCAACTGGCTCTTCGCCGTCTTCGGCCTGTTCTTCGACACGGGCGACCGACACAACGATTTCGCCGTTCGCTGTGTTGAAGACCTTGACCCCGCCGGCAGAGCGCGAGCGGAAGCTGATACCCTCGACGGGAACGCGGATCGACTGACCTGTCGAGGTCACGAGCATGATCTGGTTCTCGGGATCGACAGGGAAACAGGACACGATATCGCCGCCACGCATGGTCTTTTCAAAGGCGGTGACACCCATGCCGCCACGTCCACGGATCGGATAGTCATGTGACGAGGTGAGCTTGCCCAGACCCTTTTCGGTGATCGTCAGGATCAGGTTTTCCGCTGCAGACATTTCGGCATAACGTTCGGGCGAAAGCTCGCCTGCGGGAGCGTCATCCTCGTCGGTGGCGTCCTCTTCGGTCACACCCGCCATAGCGCGGCGCATCTTGAGATAGGCGGCACGTTCTTGCGGATCGGCTTCGAAGTGGCGGATCACCGACATGGAGACGACCTTGTCGTCGCCATTGAGACGGATACCGCGCACACCAGTCGAGGCACGGCTGTTGAAGACGCGCACATCTGTGGACTGGAAGCGGATCGCACGGCCCGAGTTGGTCACGAGCATCACATCGTCGTCTTCCGAACAGATGCGCGCATTCACCAGCTCGACCCCTTCGGGCAGTTTCATCGCGATTTTGCCATTACGCATGACATTGGTGAAGTCCGAAAGGCGGTTGCGGCGCACATCGCCGTCCGAGGTCGCAAAGACGATCTGGAGATCGTCCCATTCCTCGTCTGGACGGTCGACGGGCATGATGGCGGCAATCGACACGCCCTGCGGGATCGGCAGGATGTTGATAATCGCCTTGCCCTTGGCCGTGCGTCCCCCGAGCGGAAGACGCCAGGTCTTGAGCTTGTAGGCCATCCCGTCGGTCGTAAAGAACAACAGCTGCGTGTGGGTATTCGCCACGAAGAGGGTCGTCACAACGTCCTCTTCCTTGGTCTGCATCCCCGAAAGACCCTTGCCGCCGCGTTTCTGGCTGCGGAATTCGGCCAGAGCGGTGCGCTTGATGTAGCCGCCCGAGGTCACGGTCACGACCATATCCTCGCGCTCGATGAGGTCTTCGTCCTCGAGATCTCCGGCCCAATCCACGATCTCGGTGCGGCGCGGCACGGCGAAAAGCTCGCGCACTTCACGCAGCTCGTCCGAGATGATGCCCATGATGCGCTCGCGGCTCGACAGGATTTCAAGGTATTCCTTGATCTTGCCCGCCAGTTCTTGAAGCTCGTCGGTGACTTCTTTGACACCGATCTGGGTCAGACGCTGAAGACGCAGTTCGAGGATCGCGCGCGCCTGTGCCTCGGAGAGGTTATAGGTGCCGTCCTCGTTAACAGGGTGGAGCGGGTCGTCGATTAGCTTGAGATATTCGATGATGCTTTCGGCGGGCCAGCGGCGGGTCATGAGCTTGTCGCGGGCATCGGCGGCATCGGCAGAAGCGCGGATCGTGGCAACCACTTCATCGACGTTCGTGACCGCAACTGCGAGACCACAAAGGATGTGGCTGCGTTCACGGGCCTTGCGGAGTTCATAGGCGGTGCGGCGGGCGACAACCTCTTCGCGGAAGCTGATAAAGGCCGAAAGGAACCCGTAGAGAGTGAGGGTTTCAGGACGGCCGCCGTTCAGGGCCAGCATGTTACAGCCAAACGAGGTCTGCATCGGGGTGTAACGGAAAAGCTGGTTGAGCACGACTTCGGCGGTCGCGTCGCGCTTGAGCTCGACCACCACGCGCACACCGTTGCGGTCGGATTCGTCCTGCACATGGGCGATGCCTTCGATCCGCTTGTCACGCGCGGCTTCGGCGATCTTGTCGATCATCGCCGATTTGTTCACCTGATAGGGGATCTCGTCGATGACGATGGCAAAGCGGTCCTTGCGGATTTCTTCGGTGTGGGTCTTGGCCCTGATGATCACCGAGCCGCGGCCTTCGAGATAGGCCTTGCGCGCGCCCGAACGGCCAAGCATAAGGCCGCCCGTCGGAAAGTCGGGGCCGGGCACATATTGGATCAGCTCTTCGATCGACAGATCGGGATTTTCGATCAGAGCAAGGGTCGCATCGACCACTTCCCCAAGGTTATGGGGCGGAATGTTGGTCGCCATACCCACGGCGATACCGCCCGCACCATTGACGAGCATATTTGGGAAGCGGGCGGGCAGAACGCTCGGTTCCTTGTCTTTGCCGTCATAGTTGTCGACGAAATCCACAGTGTCCTTGTCGATATCGGCAAGGATATAGGCGGCGGGCTTGTCCATGCGCACTTCGGTATAGCGCATCGCGGCAGGGCTATCGCCATCCATCGAACCAAAGTTACCTTGACCATCGAGAAGCGGCAGCGACATCGAAAAGTCCTGCGCCATACGGGCAAGGGCGTCATAGATCGCAGAGTCGCCGTGCGGGTGGTATTTACCCATGACGTCGCCCACGGGACGCGCCGATTTGCGATAGGGCTTGTCGTGTGTATTGCCCACTTCGTGCATCGCATAGAGGATACGGCGGTGCACCGGCTTGAGCCCGTCGCGCAGATCGGGGATCGCGCGGGACACGATCACGCTCATCGCGTAATCGAGATACGAGGTCTTCATCTCGTCGATGATCGAAACGGTGGGACCAGAGCAAACCGGACGCGAAGGCGCAGTTTCTTCTTCGTTTTCAGGGGTTTCCGGGGTATCGTTCACGTTTTTCGCCTGTCTGCCGAAGGGCTTCTATATGTTGTTTGGCTGACTATAACAGAGCCATCATATAGGGTGCAATGCCAGAGGGACGGATTGCACATGGCTATTTTCATATTTGTGTTAACCCACTGGAAAGATTCGTCTTATTTCCTCTTTTCGGCATGGTTCCAGATCATCGGACCGCAGTCCCGCGATGGGCGCCTAACCGACCTATTCGGGCCGCGCGCGGACGAACATACCGAAGAGATCTTTGGGCTCGTCAGGATCAGCCAGAAGATCGAGCTCGATATAGAAGTCGGTGCCGCTCAGGCTCTGTTTGATCATCCGAAGCGCGCTGAAATCCTCGACTGCAAAGCCGACACTGTCGAACAGTGTGATCTGGTCGCGCGACGTGCGGCCTGGCTCAGCTTTGCTGATGACTTTCCAAAGCTCGGTGACGGGATGATCTGGGGCAAGCTGCTGGATTTCGCCTTCGATGCGGGTTTGTTCGGGATATTCGACAAAGATCGCGCTGCGGCGGAGGATATCGGGGTGCAGCTCTGTCTTGCCGGGGCAATCGCCGCCGATCGCGTTGATATGGATCCCGCTTCCGACCATGTTATCGGTCAGGATTGTGGCATATTGCTTGTCGGCGGTGCAGGTGGTGACGATTTCGGCCCCCAAGAGCGCGTCTTGCGCCGAGCTGCAAACTGTAACCTCCAAACCCGATGATTTGAGGTTTTCCGCGCATTTGCGGCTGGCCATCGGGTCGATGTCATAGAGCCGCACTGCGTCTATTCCGCAGATTGCTTTAAAGGCGATGCATTGGAACTCCGCCTGTGCGCCATTGCCGATCATCGCCATGGTGCGCGCGTTTTCGGGGGCAAGATGCTTGGCCGCCATGGCCGAGGTCGCAGCTGTGCGCAGCGCCGTCAAGAGGGTCATTTCGGTCAAGAGCACAGGATACCCCGTCGTCACATCCGCCAAAAGTCCGAAGGCTGTCACAGTCTGAAGCCCGTGTCTGGCGTTCGACGGATGTCCGTTGACATATTTGAAGCCGTAGAGCTCTCCGTCCGAGGTCGGCATAAGTTCGATCACGCCGATTTTCGAATGGGAGGCCACGCGCGGGGTCTTGTCAAAGTTCTCCCATCGTTTGAAATCGGCTTCGATCTGAGCGGCGAGGTCGACGAGAAACGGCTCCAGCCCGATATGATGGACGAGCCGCATCATGTGCTCTACCGACACGAATGGCACGAGCGCGCGTTGTGACGGGGCGGTCATGCATAGCTCCGTGTCGGTCTGTCGAAGACGCGCCGCCCAAGGAGCGAAGCGGCAAGATCGACCATAAGGCTTGCCGTGCGGCCGCGTTCGTCCAGAAACGGGTTCAATTCGACCAGATCAAGCGAGGTGACAAGCCCGCTGTCGCAAAGAAGTTCCATGGCGAGATGCGCCTCGCGCACGGTGGCTCCGCCCGGAACGGTGGTGCCTACGGCGGGGGCGACCGAAGGGTCGAGAAAGTCCACATCAAGCGAGACATGCAAAAGCCCATTCGCCGCCGCGACACGTTCGAGAAACGCGGTCAGGGGTGCGCTGATGCCTACCTCGTCGATGCGGCGCATGTCCACAAGATCGGCCTCTGTTCGGCTCAGGGCGCTGCGTTCTTCGGCATCGACCGAGCGGAGCCCGATCAGACAGAGGTTCTCGGTCGGCACTGGGGCCACAAGGGACGGGAAGGCGTCAAAGCCGTCGCGTCCCGTGACATAGCCCAGAGGTGTGCCGTGAAGATTGCCCGTCTCGCTCGTCAGGGGGGTGTGATAATCGCTGTGCGCATCAAGCCAGAGCACGAAGAGCGGTCTGCCGACGGCATATGCATGGGAAGCCATGCCCGAAACCGTTCCCAAGGCCAAAGCATGATCGCCGCCCAGAAAAATCGGTAGACCCTTGGGGGCGGTTTCGACGGCTGTCCGCGCCAGCGCTGTGGTCCAGCCCACCGTTTCCGCAAGGCGATAAACCGCAGGGTTCGCGTGTGTCATCTCGGGCACGTGGTCGGGCGTAATATTGCCCAGATCGGTAACCGTATGGCCAAGGGTCCGCAGAGCCTCGGCAAGGCCCGCGGTGCGAAAGGCGTCAGGTCCCATAAGACAGCCGCGCGTGCGTTTGCCGCTGTCTACAGGTGCGCCGATGAGAAAGATGTTCTGTGTCATGCCTCCAAGATGCGTGCTAAATACGAATGGATTAAGCGATCAAAATGTGCAAAATGAGCGATCATTAATCAAAATGGACAGTAGTGATGGATGAACTGGATAGTGACCTGATCTCAGCGCTTAAACGCAACGGGCGTGCCAGCCTCTCCGAACTTGCGGCACTTTTGGGGGTGACGCGCACGACGGTGCGGGCGCGGATTGCGCGGCTCGAACACGCGGGACAGATCGCGGGTTACACGGTTTTGACCAAAGGTGATCTTGCGGTCTCGCCCGTGCGCGGGCTGATGATGCTCGGGATCGAAGGGCGCGGGATCGAGCGGATCATCACGCGGATCACGGGGCTGGCCGAGGTGACAAGCGTTCATACCACCAACGGCACTTGGGACTTGATCGTTGAAATCGGCACCAAGACGCTCGAGGAATTCGATCAGGTGCTGTTCGCGATCCGGCGGATCGAAGGGATCAAGAGCAGCGAGACCAATCTCCTGCTCTCGACCAGACGTGGGGGGCGGCGTTAGGCGCGTTTGCGCGCCGCTGCGATCCAGACAAGACCGAGCGCAATCGAGAAAATCGCGTTCCAGCTCGCCATGGAGATGCCGAAGAGGTCCCAGCTGACAACGTCGCAGAGGATCAGCTTAGGGCCTTCGGTCGAGAGCAGATCGCCCGCACCAAGACCGCTGATCCCGCTTCCTGCGCTGGTGCAGCTTGTCGGACCTTCCCACCAGTCACGCTCGACGCCCGTGTGATAGATGCCGATGCCACCCGTAGTAAAGGCCGCCAGAGCGCCGAGCCACGCCATGATGCGGTGCTGATAGGCAAGCGCAATGGCGCCGATCACGATGGCGATGGCATGGGGCCAACGCTGCCAAATGCACATGGCACAAGGCGGATACCCAGCAAGCTGAAAGAGGAACGCCCCGCCGAGGAGCGCCATGGAGCCGCCTGCGGCCAGAAGAATGAGTTTGGTGGGTGTCATAGGAATTTCACCAGATAGAAGCCGCCCAAGAGAATGACGCAAAAGGCAATGAAAACAAGGCCTAGGCGGCGCTCGATGAAGTCGCGGATCGGTGCGCCGAAACGATAAAGGAGTGCTGCGACAAGGAAAAAGCGCAATGCCCGCGCAACGATGGACGCCACGATAAAGACGGGCAGGTTAAGCGCAGTAACGCCAGAGGCGATTGTGATCACCTTGAACGGGAAGGGCGTGACGCCCGCGATCAGGACCGCCCAAGCGCCCCATTCGTTATAGCGGGTGCGGAACTCTTCGAAGTAGGCGGCCTTGCCATAGAATTCGAGGATCGACTGGCCGATGGTATCAAAGAGCGCGTAACCGATAAAATATCCGAAGAGCCCTCCCAAGACCGAAGCCACGGTCGCGATGGCGGCAAAGAGAAACGCCTTGCGCGGGGCAGCGATGATCATCGGGATCAAAAGCACATCGGGCGGGATCGGAAAGAAGGACGACTCGACAAAGGCGACGGCTGCAAGCGCCCAGAGGGCATAGCGGCTTTCGGCAAGGGACATGGTCCAGTTATAGAGAGGACGGATCATTTGTGCTCTTTTCTGCGTTTTAAGACTGCTTAGGCCACGGCTTCGGGTTCACGTCAACCTTGCTTGAAGGCGAAATGCACGGCAGCATGCATCTCATAATTGCAAAAAATCGTGAACGGAGAACTCGGGATGAAGTGGCGTGGTCGGCGCAAGAGCCGCAATGTGATCGACCGGCGGCGGTCGGGAGCAACCTCGGTCGGTGGAATGGGCGGCCTCGGAATAGTTGCCGTGGTGATCATCGGCTATTTTCTGGGGGTGGATGTCACGCCCCTGCTCGAACGGTCGCTGCAGGCCCCTAAGACCCAAGGCGAGCTGAGCGCCGCCGATCAAGAACGGGCCGACTTCGTGACGGTGGCCCTTGCCGATACCGAACTCGTCTGGGCCCGCATTTTCGAGCAGCAGGTCGATGGAGCCTATGATCCGCCGCGTCTCGTTCTGTTTTCGGGGGCGACGGGCTCGGCCTGTGGCGCGGCCAATGCGGCCACGGGGCCGTTTTATTGCCCCGCCGACAAGATGATCTATCTCGATACGGATTTCTTTGTCACGCTGGCGGGTCGTCTTGGCGCAAAAGGGGATTTTGCCGCTGCCTATGTCGTCGCGCATGAGGTCGCCCATTCGGTTCAGGATCAGCTCGGGATATTGGGGGACGCCAACCGCATCCGCGCTCAGGTCGATCAGACCCAATCGAACGAGATTTCCGTGCGCATCGAGCTTCAGGCCGACTGTTTCTCGGGGATCTGGGCCAGAGCGGCCCAAGATGATCTCGGCACGCTCGAACGCGGTGATATCGCCGAGGCGATGAACGCGGCCGCGCAAATCGGGGATGATGCCCTCCAACGCGGTGCAGGGCAGGTGGTCCGCCCCGACAGCTTTACCCACGGCACATCGGATCAACGACAGCGTTGGTTCCAGACAGGTTTTAACAGCGGCGAGCTTGCGAGCTGTGATACGTTTTCGGTCAATCGCTTATAAGTTTTGAATGCCCGTTGACGTCGGAAACCGAGAGCGGTAGTGGAAGGGCAAGTGCCGGTGTGGCGGAATGGTAGACGCAGCGGATTCAAAATCCGCCGAGGTAACCCCTCGTGGGAGTTCGAGTCTCCCCACCGGCACCACAACAAAAACGGGGTTCGCGTCGCGCGAGCCCCGTTTTGTTTTGGTCTGTGCGTGGGCGATCGCCCCTTTGCGACCCGCCATATCCCTCGTGCCGCAAATCGGAGTCGCGATTCGTGAATCGGGGTCCAAACGCTCCGAATTATGTCCAAAACCGGTTGGTGAGCGCCACATTTAGACCCCATTTCGCCAACATTTGAGCGCATCTGCGGCGATTGTTTCGAAGATCGTCCGAGTGCATTCCACGCTGGGTGGTGTGTTGTCCGCCGGATCAGGCTTACGTTGGCGGATTTTTTACACGAATAGATAACGATCAAGTTTTTGATAATGCGTTATTTTTAGATGATTTTGATGATTGTTTTGGAAACAAAATGCGCAGTTTGTCTACAATTCCCGAACAATCCGTCGTTGTTGCTGAAATGTGGCAAAGTTTCCTGTGGGTTGTGCGCTCTTTTTCTCTTTTTCGCTTTGATACTTTTGGATATGAATAACTAGCCCATCTGGGGGGGCATATAGTCGAATGGGGCGACTATGTTTGGTTTCGGCCAAACGAACGAGTGGTGTCTGCGCGGAGATTTTTTCCACGCTGATTTGTGCAACGTGTCGCACCTTGTGTGCGCTGCGAGGTGCGTTCGCTTGCCCCGATACATAGGGCAGCATCGTATCTCGCAAAGATCGTCGGGTGACTTCATTCGACGGGGCCTTTGGAGACTGAAGTATGACGTATTTGCTGAACTGGACGAGCTGCCTCTGGAACGGACTTTCTTGGTTCGACGGTAATTCGACCTCGTATAACACCACCACATCGGGAAGCTGCGGAAGCACGACCTATAACGGGTATGATTGCGGTTTTCTAAGCGGTGGGTCGTTTGACACCAGCCTGGATGTGAATTTCGACAGCTGCCTCAAAGACATCAGCTTCAACCTTTTTGACATCGACCTGAGCGACTGTGGCCCCGGGAAGCTCTGCGATATCAAATTCACCGACGTCTTCGGCAATCTGGTCGATGCGAAGTTCGAGCTGATCGACGGTCTCGTCAAAGTTGTCTGCGATGTGCCCTGCGTCGGCTTCACGCTGCTTAACTGCTCCAAGGATTTCGATTTCGATCTCAAGTTCGGTTCGATCTCCTGTGCGCCTGCGCCGGAATACAACATCAACGGCGAAGGCGTTGTCGAAGTCACCGAGAACGGTGACCTGATCGACGCGAATTACACTGGTGATCCCGACGGTGACAAAGTCGACAACAACGACGCCCTTTTGCAGGGTGAAGTCGGTGACGACGACATCATCGTTTCGGGTGCGGGGAACGACACGATTTACGCAGGCGCGGGCAATGACGAAGTCTATGCTGGTGCAGGCGACGACATCGCCACAGGCGGTGCAGGCGACGACGTCATCTATGGCGACAGCACTCTTGGCAATTTTGCGACGGGCGCTATCGAAACGACGGGACCACGCGAGAGCTTCGAGTGGGACAAAGCCCCCGATCCGGATCTTTTCGACTTTAACGGGATCGACGAAGGCGACCATATCGGCAGCTTCAGCCAGAACACAGGCAGCGTGAACGTCTCGTTCAGCAAGACCGCTTACAGCGGCTCGCCCGAAACCACCTATACCGAGGTCACACAGCTGACCTCCGACATCGACGATGGCGCGGAAACGATCGACTCGACCTCGGGTCTGAAATCCTATCTCAACGCCAACGGCGAAAGCGCGACCTACAAGCTCGCCTTCTCGAACGAAGTCTATAACGTCGATTTCCGTATCAACGACATCGACACTGATTCCACGGTCCGTATTCGTGCCTTTGACGCGGACGGCAACGAAGTGGCGGTGAAATTCACTGTCGGCGGCGATATCAGCGTCTCCAACGCCGATGGTCTCAATGGCAATGACCTTTTGACCAGCACCAATGATGCGGACCAGAGCCCGACGACTGCCTCGACTTCGGCATTGGTCGAAATTAACGGCCCCGTCGCGCGGATCGAAATTCTTCATGCACAGGCTGGATCGCTCGGCTCGGGCATTATCATCACGGATGTATTTTACGATACAGGCACACCGATTGCCGTTGACCCCGCGACGCTCGTCGGAGGGGATGATACGCTTTCGGGCGGTCTCGGCGACGACACCATCTTCGGCGAAGTCGGCAATGACTCGGTCTCGGGTGACGAGGGCAACGACGTGCTCTTCGGCGGCTCTGGCGACGATAGCATTTCGGGGGGCATCGGTAACGATACGATCTATGGTGACGAACCTTCGAATATGCCGAGCGACGGCAACTTCATGGTCAACGGCTCTTTCGAAAATGTCTCGGGCTTGACCCAAACCAGCTATGGCTATGTCGGTGACGGCGTTATTCCGGGTTGGACTTCGACCAGCACCGTGAACGATATGGACATTCACAATGACGGTCGTCACGGGATCGAGGCGACTGATGGCCAGAACTGGCTCGATCTGGATGCCTCTCCGGGCAATATCCGCGTCGGTCAGGATGTTCAGGGTCTGACCGATGGTCAAACCTACGAACTTTCCTTCGATGTGAACGATTCACCCGAAAAGACCTCTGTCGACGGGCCCGATGAAAACATCGTCAAGGTCTATTGGAACGGCGAACTGATCGCCACGATCGACCCCTATAACGCCAATGGCGACACCTCTTGGGATCACTTCACCTTCCAGGTCACCGCTGGCAGCGGCGACGGCAGTGACCGTCTTGAATTCCAAGGTGCAGGCAGTGCCGACAGCTACGGTGTTGCAATCGACAACGTTAAGCTCGTTTCGCTCGACGGCTCCACTCCCGGCGATGATTGCGGCGACGACACCATCGACGGCGGAGCAGGCGATGACCTGATCTACGGCAACGGCGGAAACGACAGCATCACGGGTGGCACCGGCAACGACACGATCTATGGTGACAGCGGCGATATGGTCACGACCCCGCCCGTCGTCGAGAGCTATGTGCGCGAAAGCTTCGAATGGAACCTTTCCGACGATCCGAACGGGACCAACCCAATAGACAACGGCGATAACCTTTCGGGCGGCTTCACTCAGGATACTGGCCGCGTCAACGTCACCTTTGAAGCGACGACCGACAGCGGGACGCCGACTTCGACTTTTGCCAACAACCAGCAAAAGGTCCATTCGGTCGATACGGGCACCGAAACCATTGACCCCTACAGCTCGCTCTCTTCCGAGCTCGACGCACATGGCGAAAAAGTCACCTATAGCCTCGATTTCTCGGACGAAGTGCGGGATGTCTCGTTCCGCGTGAACGACATCGACTTCAATTCCAAGGTCGTGATCAAAGCCTATGACGCGAACGGCAACCTTGTGCCTGTCGATGTTCAAGCTGGCGCAAACATCACGGTTCAGGATCTTGACGGCGTAGCGGGTACCGAAACCCTCATCTCTTCGCAGGCGATGAGCGGCGAAGACACCGATCCGAACCTCTCGGGCCTCATCAACATTGCAGGACCGATCGTCCGCCTTGAAATCACGCACGAACAGGTCGGCACCCATAATTCGGGCATCAACATTACCGATGTCTACTATGACGCTCCCGTTTACTCCGACGTTCTGGTCGATGCGTGCGAACCTGGCGATGATACGATCGACGGTGGTGAAGGCAGCGACGTCATCTTCGGCAACGCAGGCAACGACACCATCACGGGCGGCGCGGACGCTGACACGCTCTACGGCGGCGATGATCGTGATACCTTTGTCGGCGGCACCGCAGGTGATGTCGTCGACGGCGGCACCGATGGTGACGATTTCGACACGCTCGATCTGCGCGGAGCAGGAGCCGTGCGCATCGTAAATGAAACCGTGGATGCCGATGGCGACTCGACGTCGGGCACTGTCGAATTCCTGGATGGCTTCGGCAATGTCGTCGATACGATGGAGTTCACCGAAATCGAGCAGATTTTGCTGCCCGAAAACGAAGCTCCGACCGCAAACCCGGATTTTGCCACCACGTTCGAAGACGTGCCTCTGAATTCGATCGACGTCCTTAGCAACGATACCGATCCGAACGGCGATGATCTGACGAT
>JALRIK010000269.1 GCA_023255435.1 Marivivens sp. | reverse complement strand
AATCACTATCCCATACAAGCCTCGCGGCCCGATGAAGGATTACCATAGGCGCTCTGAGCGCTTTACCTGCATTGTGGCGCATCGACGTTTTGGCAAGACTGTTGCGGCAATCAATGATCTAATCCGCACAGCTTTGACGCTCGATCGGCAGAATGTCCGGGTCGCTTACATTGCGCCATATTACCGGCAGGCAAAAGCTATCGTCTGGGATTACGCAAAGTATTACACCAGTGTGATTGCAGGCGTTGTCATCAACGAGAGCGAACTGCGCATTGATTTTCCAAATGGCGCTCGCCTTCGCTTGTTTGGTGCAGATAACTATGACGCAATGCGGGGTCTGTATTTCGACGACGTTGTGCTTGATGAACCCGCTGACTTCCCCGTAAGTGCGTGGCCTACAGTCATTCGACCAGCATTGGCAGATCGCAAAGGCCGAGCGACATTTATCGGGACGCCAAAAGGCAAGAACGAGTTCTGGGAAGTTTACAATCGAGCCAAGGGAGATCCTGACTGGTTCACGCTGATGCTCAAGGCGTCAGAGACCGGAATCATTGATGACGACGAACTGATG
>JALRIK010000268.1 GCA_023255435.1 Marivivens sp. | reverse complement strand
CTTTGTCAAAAACTAGGACACTGTTCTCGATCACTTGTCCATTGCCCAAGTGAGCAGTTGCGCCGACTATGGCAATCGTTTCGCTTTGCACTTTGCCTGGCGTTTGTTGGGCATGTGCTGTCGTTCCTAATATCAGAAGCGGAATGAAAATGTATTTTAAAAATCTCATAAGTCAGTGTTTTTTATAGTGAATCGCAGTGAAGGAGTTCTTGATCTTTTTTACTTACTGGCTGCGTAGCCATTCCTTTGTTTTTTTCTTTCAGCATCATATTAATCAAAGTGGTACGCTCCTCAGCAATGGCTTTGCGCTGAGCAGCATCTCTGTCCTTGTCAAAATAAACTACACCCTCAATCATTGTTTTTTCTGCTGAGGTGTAAACTGATAAGGGATTGCCATTCCACAGCACCAAGTCGGCGTCTTTGCCAACTTTAACACTTCCCACCCTATCGTCTATCTGCAACAATTTAGCAGGGTTTAAAGTAACCATTTTCCACGCCTCTTCTGCACTGACTCCACCGTACTTCATGGCTTTGGCAGCTTCTTGATTAAGCCTTCTGGACATTTCTGCGTC
>JALRIK010000267.1 GCA_023255435.1 Marivivens sp. | reverse complement strand
ATTTCATTTGTAGTTTCGTTTCGTAATATGATAGTATCAGCTCCATAGCTTCTTGGTATAAACCGCAAAGTTTGTTCACCTGTTTGTTGTTTAAGTATTATCATATAGCTAAAATTTATTCTTTATAGTTATATAATAAAATAAAATGATAATTGTTTTTAAGTGTTAAAGTTTTGTTAAAGAGAATATTTTTAATTATTTTTTTATATTTTTACAGTATTAAAATAAATAAAATTATGAAAACAATAATTTCTAATTAAAAACAAACGTGATGAAAAACGAAATAAACGAAAATAAGGCGTTGAGCCAAACGAGTGTTATGACCAGTTATTATTTGGTTAGGTATTCGGGCGGAAGTTATGAAGATGCTTTTGACGTAGTTGTTTTTGCTACAAATAAAAAATCAACAGCAACAAAATATTGCACGAAATTCAATAAATTATTGAAAAAATGGCAAAACTATTACAAACAATTTGAAACCAAAAAATACGGAATAATGACTTGGATAGCAGATGAACACATTGATAGTAAATTTTACCAATGGAATAAACTTCAAAAAATAAGCAGATGTTATT
>JALRIK010000266.1 GCA_023255435.1 Marivivens sp. | reverse complement strand
TCCTGGTCTATTTCAGCCGCTTTGTATCGCTGGCATCGGTGGTGGCGGCGGTATTTGCACCGTTTTACTGGTTGTTCGGCCACGGTGTGGCTTGGCAGGCAGGTGCCGCCTCCACGGCGTGTTTGACCGTGATGTCTCTGATGCTGATATGGCGTCACCGCGAAAATCTTCAGCGAATCATGAAAGGCACGGAGAGCAAGCTATGAGTCAGATCCAAGACAACGGTATCACCCGTTTCCACGTGGGCGCACGCCTGAGCGAGTCAGCGGTTTACAACGGTGTCGTCTATCTGGCAGGCATGGTTCCAGAGGCTGGCGATATTGACATCGAGGGGCAAACCCGCGATGTGTTGAATCAAATCGAGCATCGCCTGATTGAGGCGGGCAGTGACAAAACGCGCTTGTTGCGGGTGCAAATCTACCTCAGCAACATTGACGACATTGGCGCCATGAATGCCGTTTGGGATGCCTGGGTCGCGCCGGGTCATGCGCCACCCCGCGCCACGGTTGAGGCGCGACTCGCCAACCCCAATTACAAAATCGAGGTTGTGGCCACAGCGGCGGTTAATCCCTGAAGTTATTGAA
>JALRIK010000265.1 GCA_023255435.1 Marivivens sp. | reverse complement strand
AAGCGCCGCCGAGCGAAACATTTACGACACCACTACGACGACCATACGTCTGGGTTCGGCGTGACGTCGTCGGCGTTAGATGCCGTGTGTGGCACGCTCCCGCGCCCGACGCGCAACACGACGCGAGGCGCTTAGAAAAAGCATACATTCATATAGACCGCCGCCGCCGCAGCGCGCGCGCGCATTCCTCAGCGGAATATTCTTTCTCGTAGCGACGAGCGTAGTTCTACGCGCGCGCCGCCGTCGTAATCATCATCAACGCCTACCACCTACTCTTCCAACGCCGCCTTCGCCTCGGCCGCCTTCATCTCCACCGCACGCGCGCTCTCTTCCATCGCCGCGCGTAACTCATCGACATCGATCCCGGCGCAGTCGCCCACGCCCATCGCCGCTTGTCGCGCGCAATACTTGTTTTGCAACTCAATCGCGCGCGTCGCTCGATTCGCCTCCGTCCTGCGCAGCATCTCAGCCACCATGGGCGAGTCCCCGACGTCCGCGCGCGCGGTCGCGACGCCCATCGTCGTCCACGCGAACGCCAGCGCGACGCTCACCGCGGCGAGGTGCGTCGCAAACGTTGGCGCCGGCGTCAC
>JALRIK010000264.1 GCA_023255435.1 Marivivens sp. | reverse complement strand
ATACAGGAGTTGGTCCTTCCATCGCATCTGGTAACCATGTGTGCAAAACTATTTGTGCAGACTTTCCCATTGCACCGATAAATAAAAAAACACAAATAAAAGTAATTAAAGAACCTTCCATACCTAACATGGATAATTTTTCATTTTGCAAAGTAGATATTTGCTGAAATACCTCAGAAAAATTTAGTGTACCAAGGTATTTGAAAAGAAGAAAAATTCCAATTGCTAAACCAAAATCTCCTACTCTATTGACTACAAATGCTTTTATTGCTGCAGCATTTGCAGATGGTTTTTTAAACCAAAACCCTATCAATAAGTAAGATGCTAGACCAACGCCCTCCCATCCAAAAAATAATTGTAAAAAATTATCTGATGTCACCAACATTAACATCATAAAAGTAAACAAGGATAAGTAAGACATAAACCTTGGTTTATCTGGATCATGACTCATGTATCCAATAGAGTAAATATGAACCAATGCGGAAACACTAGTAACAACTACCAGCATTACTGATGTCAAAGTATCAATATAAATTGACCAATTTAAAATTAATTTATCAGAACTTATCCAATTAATTATTTTATAGTTGTA
>JALRIK010000263.1 GCA_023255435.1 Marivivens sp. | reverse complement strand
ACACCGGTCGCGGTATGTTGTTCCTCGACTTGATCCAAGAAGGAAACCTCGGACTCATTCGCGCCGTTGAAAAGTTTGACTACACCAAGGGTTACAAATTCTCGACCTATGCGACCTGGTGGATTCGTCAGGCAATTACTCGCGCTATGGCAGATCAGGCGCGCACAATTCGTATTCCAGTACACATGGTGGAAGTCATCAATAAGTTGGCTCGTGTGCAGCGTCAGATGTTGCAGGATTTAGGACGCGAACCGACACCAGAAGAACTCGCCAAAGAATTAGATATGACTCCTGAAAAGGTTGTCGAAGTTCAAAAGTACGGTCGCGAACCAATTTCGCTTCACACACCACTTGGCGAAGAAGGCGATTCTGAATTTGGTGATTTGATTGAAGATTCTGAGGCAGTTAAGCCGGAAGAATCAGTGACATTCACAATTCTGCAAGAGCAGTTGATGCAGGTGCTCGGAGGTCTGACTAATCGTGAAGCAGATGTGATTAAGGCTCGTTATGGCCTAACCGATGGTCAACCAAAGACGCTCGATGAGATCGGAAAGGTTCACGGAGTAACCCGTGAACGTATTCGCCAGATTGAGTCAAA
>JALRIK010000262.1 GCA_023255435.1 Marivivens sp. | reverse complement strand
CTATTCGCCCGCCACCGGGCTGCCGATCGAGGCGATGCAGGTGCAAGACATGGTCGATGCCATCATGGCCCGCGACGAAGGCGAACGCGCCTATGTGCTGGCCCCCATCGTGCGCGACCGCAAGGGCGAATACCGCAAGGAATTTGCCGAATTGCGCAAACAGGGCTTTCAGCGTGTCAAGGTAGATGGCGCCTTTCACGACCTTGATACACCGCCAACGCTGGATAAGAAATTCCGCCATGATATAGACGTGGTGGTAGACCGGATTGTGATCAAAGATGGTTTGCAAACCCGGCTGGCCGATAGTTTGCGCACAGCGCTGGATTTGGCCCAAGGCATTGCCATTTTGGAAACCGCCCCGCGCGAGGGCGAGGGCGAGCGTATCACGTTTTCGGAAAATTTTGCCTGCCCCGTGTCGGGCTTTACCATCCCCGAAATCGAACCGCGGCTGTTTTCGTTCAACGCCCCCTTCGGCGCCTGCCCGCAGTGCGATGGCTTGGGGATGGAGCTGTTTTTCGACGAACGTTTGGTTGTACCAGATGCAGATCTAAAAATCAGCGATGGCGCCTTGGCCCCATGGCGCAAGGGCAAATCACCCTA
>JALRIK010000261.1 GCA_023255435.1 Marivivens sp. | reverse complement strand
TCGACAAAGTTGACAGCTGTCAACTCTCACCCCTTTACATCGTTCTTCAGCTATGTCCCCCTAACCCTATGATCCAGATACAGTCCCTTTCCTGCCAATACGGCGATAAAACCGTGCTCGACACGATTACCCTTGAATTGACCGAGGCGCGGGTGGGTATTGTCGGTCGAAATGGCTCTGGAAAATCGACACTGGCGCGGGCGATTTCGGGTCTAATACGCCCAGAACAGGGTCGAATTTTGATCAACGGCGTCGACGTCCTAAACGACAGGAAATCCGCGCTCTCTGCGGTGGGGATTTTGTTCCAGAACCCCGATCATCAGATCATTTTCCCGACCGTCGAAGAGGAAATTTCCTTCGGGTTACGCCAGCTCGGGCACTCTAAGGCCGATGCATCGACGAAAACCGATGAAACCCTCGCCAATTTCGGCAAATCGGACTGGGCCAAACGCCCCGTTTCGACCCTAAGTCAGGGGCAACGCCACCTTGTGTGCCTCATGTCCGTCCTCGCAATGGCGCCTTCGGTGATCATTCTAGACGAACCGTTCAGCGGGTTGGACATTCCCACGACACGCGCCCTGCAAAAGAGACTAAATCAGCT
>JALRIK010000260.1 GCA_023255435.1 Marivivens sp. | reverse complement strand
ATCGGGATAGTAATAGTTTCCAAAGACTAGGCCTGTGGCGACTCCAAGGGCCTCAACAATGAAGCTGACCACCGCAATGATGGCAAAGACGCCGACTGCGTTCCAACCACCGGCCCAGCGTGAGAGATGCCAAAACGCGAAAACAACGGGAATCCACCCAACCAGCAACGCCAGGAGACCAGGAATATCGGCAGGGACGAATGCGGCCAAGAAAGATAACGCCAGGAGCACCCAGAGCACGGGCATTTCCCCGCCACGCATTACCCCGGATGTCACAACAGTAGTGCGAGAACTCATGACCTACTCCTTTGGGTTTCCCTCAGATAAAGAGTAGGTGTTTTACCCTATGTGCTGCTACTGGGAAGGTCCTTCTCTTTGTTGAATTTCCAGAACAGTATGGAGACACGGAATGCCGACTCACTGACAATCATGAGAAGACCGACCGTGATCAGCAGGCTAAACCAGTAGTTATGCCACTGAGAGTTTTCTGAAACGGTCTTGACGACGACCAAGAAAATCAACGCCACATACTCTGCGCCACTGTTTCGGACGATAACGGCCTTCTTTTCAGGAAGGGGACGAACCCACATGATTCGTGTTCGATAGCGGGCAAAGAAAAATCCC
>JALRIK010000025.1 GCA_023255435.1 Marivivens sp. | reverse complement strand
ATTGAACAGTCAAATCAACCTAGTGAAATTGAGAAAGAAAATAAAAATATCCCAAATTCAAGAATCGCAAGCATAGACGATCTTGCAAATGATTTAAGTTATTTAGATACAGCTGACTTCCTCAAGAAGTATTGTGCAGATTTGAGACTTACAGCCAAACCTATTTTGAGTTTTGCTCATCCCAAGATAATTGAAGCTCTTGAAATATTGCGTTCGATGCAAAAGTTACCAAACTTCAATAGTGAACACATTCTCTACATATCGGAGCAGATGAATTTGAATACTCTCGAAAAGGAAGCCCTAATTTCTGGCATGAAACGACAGCATTGGGAAAGTGATAGTGCGGAGATATTCGCCTCAATGGAAGTAATTTCGCCAATGGAAATGGGCATTCAATTTGATTACCTCGAAAGGCATCAACATGATTGGCTATTATATTTTACGTTAAATTTACCAGTTGGTGATAGGAGACGTAAAGTGGCGGAGTATGTGTCAAAATTTTTCATTTTAGGAAAAGGCAATCTAACATTAAGTAGTAATGATTTGATTGGTGTTTTGAAGTACGATGAGGTTTATCAGCAGCAACTTTTTTAAGTGATATTCTAAGTGTGCATGCAATTAGAATTTGGAAACAAGAAAAATCAAACTTACAAAATTGAGAAACATTATGGTCAACGCCGTAATGACTAGCACAGTGGAACGCTCCTTAGCCTTCCTAGCTTCTCGCCAACTTTCGAAGGAAAAATGTTCAATTTGACTTACAATTGACGTGATCATTCGAAGATGATTGGAGACTTCATCTACGGTTAAGTTTTCGGGATGATATTTTGAGGCGCTATTTTGCAAGAAGTCCATGGTCAATCGATAGTTTAACATTGCAGCGCTTCGCATCGAGTGTTCGCTTAACGAAAGCGATATCTGATACTTCTGCCAGTCTTCGAGATCCTTTTGATTCATAGTGGACTTAAAAGGATCCAAAGAGGTGGAGTGGGTAGTTTCGTTGGGCATTTCTGTCTAATCCTTGAGCATTGAGCAGTTGCATCTAATCTCGCAACGCAAAGGTTAGTTGCTTTTTGACCCAAGACCAAATGGTAAGATGGGCTTAAGATGGTTAGCGTGCGTGATAGGGTGTCGTGAATCATAAAAAACCAATAAGAAACCTACTTAATAGTTCCTGAACGTAACCATTACCGACCTACAAGTACTGTAGGTACCATCAGAGACATAGCGTAAAGATTTGCCAAAAATATTCATCTACAAATTAAATTATTTTGTGTTAAAAATGGAGGTGAAAACAGAAAAGCGGAGGCGAAATGTTGATTTTCATCTTATTATCACGTATTGGTCCATTGATCATTTCTGCATATCTAATTGCAAGTACTGAAGCTGCTCTTGGAGGCATAGTCTTGTTGATATTACACATAATAAATAATACACAAAGCTATGACGAGGAGCTTGGAAGGCTTGAACATAAGTTAGATACTGTCGCCTGTGCGACAATTGACGACCTAACACATAGCGAAAACTATGCATTGCTTCACCGATCTGCCTGGGGTCACCAATATCCAATGAAAATCAATGCTGACTTGGCCAGCCTTGCAAAAAAGAGAAGCGACTATTTACTTGTTGTCAATCTATTACTAGGTTTTGGTTGGTATTGTCTATTTGCATTATGGATTTACAAAATTGCATAAGTGGATGGATTTATTGTGTTAAACTTTTTGAAGTTTCTAATACATATAGCGGAAAAATCATCATGTGGCTTGACGGGGCGTTATCGTGGCCATTCCAGGCGTATCAAAAGAGAGTATAAATTTGCAGCTAGGTGGAGTGAATTTGATTGGTATTGGGTAATTAAAGAATTTTCAGACGACGAATTTTCCGAATTCCTATATCGATATAGTGAAAGATTAGATTTAAACTTCGTTGATCGCTATGGGCATACTCCAATGGAGAAAGCTATACGGTCAAACGCCTCGTTAGAAAAAATTAAGTTGTTGATTAAGTACGGCGCCAACCCTTCGATGCGTTTAGGTTATCGTGAAATGACTTATATGCACATTGCCGCTTCGGTTCATTCTGATCCAATGTTAATCGAAGAATTTGTAAAATATTTACCAATAGATGTTCTTAACAAACATCAAGAGCCACCAATCTTCTATGCTTCAATGAGTCAATCGAATTGGGGTGTAATAAGAAAAATGTTAGATTTTGGCGCAGATCTGAATTTTCAAACAAGCGAAGGAGATTGCATTACGTTTTCGTTAATGCTTAATGATAGAAATATTTTTGATAAATTTTTTGAGGTCATTACTCAAAGTCTCAGCGTTGAAGAGGTGCGTCAAAAACTTAGCTACATATTGGTTAATATATTTAACTATGCATTTCATGGTGGCGAATATCCAGTCGAAAAACGTGTTAGCGATAGTGAGTATTTAATATCTTTGGGGGCACAACCAAATTTTTTCGAGGGTGAAAATGCTCTAATGTATTGGGTGAACTACAGAGATTGGTTTAAATCGGCTGATCACATTGATGGAAAGAAAGAACTAATAGAGTGCTTGTTGCAACAGGGTTTGGATCCAAACGGCCCAGATCAATCAGGTCGTTTCTTTGAAAGCGCAATAGAACATGATATAAATCAACCCGTAAAATATGATGGCGCACTTCGTCTTCTCTTTAAATACAAAGCCAATCCAAATATTCCAGCCGGATTTCTTTTTGGAGAACCAAAGGCTGGGAATTTGATGAAAAAAGCTTTAAGTACAAAGAAGCCAGTTTATATCGCTAAATTATTATTAGAAAATGGAAATAAATTTTATACAAATTGCGATCTTGTGATCGATATGATATATAATTTACATATTAATTGGGATCGGCGAAAACAGCATCAGCTTAAAATTATCAGTGGATTGCTGCGAGAATATGGGAAAGATTCTTTAGAAAATCAGGGTGTTGATTTTTTAAAGAGACTATCAGAGAAACTTGGGAAATATGGTCCATGTTTGCCGGCATATCTTTTTGAGACTATTTTGAAAATGGATCAAAAGATCGATCTTTTCAGCGATGCTGACTCATTATTAGAAGTATGCTGTCTTGGTGATAGAAATATTTTTGACTTTATCCAGTTGAACGGCTCTCTGGTGGACAGTAAATTTATGGATCGGTTAGCATTGCGATGCCGATCTCCTGAGGTTTTTGAAATACTATTTCATTTTATGCTAGAGGGCAAAGAAGTGGTCGAAAATTGTAATTTTCTAAGCGCTGGGGCTCTAAATTATAATCAAGCTGCCGCAGTAAAAATATGTGAATTAGCTATAAGAAATTCTGATAAATTTTCAGCTGGCTTTGGGGCGACTACTAAAGATGGTCTGCTCTTTCGGGCAAATTGTCCCCAAATTATATCTCTACTTGTAGAATATAATTGTTCAGTGAATCAGATAGACGCAAGCGGGAAAACGCCTTTAGTTCAGCAACTATTATCTTGTGAATTTTTTTCAGAATACGATACAAGGTTTTTAGAAGAAATGAATAAACGTCGTGCGGATCGGAGAATAAACGTTATCAAACTATTGGAATATGGCGCAAATCCACTTGCTATAGCAAAGGGAAAGGTTAGGCAAGAATCTAACGCACTCATAGAGATTATTGAGTTGATAAACTGTTCGACGCAGCCGGAATATTGGATGGAGATATTTAATAATATATTGCAAATAATTTCTTCAGATAAGGTTTTGATTTCCAGTTTTCGTGATCAACGCCAAAATTTACCAAAATTAAAAGTACAAGAGTTTTTGGAAATATTTGAAGAATTTTGCAAAAAACATCTTTAAGGGTGATACATCTTTCTGAATTGTTGTTGCTTATGTGTCTTTTCGGTTTGTCTGTTGTAGCCTAATTATGAACCCTAATTCTTCTGCTAAACGATGTACTACTGCATATAAACTTCGGTGGATTAGATTTTTCCGAGATACCTTGAAGCTGCTTGATTGCGTTACTGCAAAATGATTAGGCCTGCCCAGCGACTAACTGAAACAGTTAACTTTACTAAATGGTTTTAAAAGAAGTTTTAGATTTTACTGTTCTAAAATCTGAATCGCAGGCTGACGCAAACATGATAACGGCTTAGGTTGGCTTGATCCTCGCACCTTAGGGTGTGCCTTCAGGGGCGTACTTGGACTGGTACAGAGCGATCTCGTTTGTTGCTCGACCAAGATGCATGAATGTTCATTGCCTCGTTCTGTGTTTCTCCTGAGGTCGGGCATTAAAGTCAGTCGTGTATTGCTGACCATTTCGCTAACCAAGATGCTCTTACTTGCTTCGAACACGAAATGTGTGATTCAATGCAATCAGACGGTGATGGGAAGGTTTGCGGATCAATTGGGGAGAAAACTTAGTCACCATCTGCCATTACCCTCAAGTCCAGTGATGTGTTCTAGGCTGTAAACTGATGATTTACCTAATCTGTCCAAATTTTGAGCCTTATCTTGGAGGAAATTCTGATGACTCAAAATGTTCGAACTAATTTCGCTCTATGGATAATGGTCAGTTGCTTTTACTTTGCAATCAGCATTTTTCAACAGGTCCATGCTGAAACTAGCTCATACTTTACAGGTACTATCGATAGCATCGAATACTCGACTGAAGATCCAATCGAAAAATTGACATGGGAATTTGATCTTTTCTGTCTGGAGAGACCAGGCTTCAGAACAGAACTCCCTTGGGACTCAGTCCTCTACTATGGCGATGTTACTGTCTATGACATGGCATACCTAGAGTGTCCTCATGGATGGGATTTGCACTTGATGGGCAATCAATACACGACCGGTCTAGGGTCTTCCAAAATGGCGGTAGTTTACAAGGTTTATCCAGAGGAGCGAGAGCAACCTTTATGGGTTACGGTTTGGTTTCGAGCCGGAAGTGCATCAATAATTACTGAGAATAATAGGTCCTATATAAACGCTTGGGTGCATCCAATGTATTGCGAGGACAAAGACAATGATTGTTGGATTCGAATGGAATTGCCAAAATAATCAAATCCAATCGATGGATTAAAACGGGTGTTCGAATTTAGATGCTGTCGGAAAGAAGAGATACTTTTGGATGGCTCAGTTGTACAATTCGGTTGAACGCCGAGTTCCCCAGGGCGAACTTCTGCCACTGCTTCCATGAGCGGTATGTCGAAAGCTGTAGAGCGGTTTTTCTAGCATTTGATTGTCGACAAGATTGTTTGTGTTTTTTTAGGAATTTCAGGATGGGAACTCGGGGGTAAGAGCTAATTTCAAAATCTAGTGAGCGCTGCTAAGCTCCTGTAGTATCCTGAGAAACGACTGTACGATACAGCCAAGCAAAAGAATGGAGAAAGCCGTGGCTACGAAGACGACGAAGCGCCAGACTACGCCAACGCTACAAGAAAGGCTGTCAGAAATCGACTGGGATCTTCTGGAGCTGCTGGATCAACAGGACGAGGGCCAATACTTGCCGATGCGGGACAACCCGCAGCCCAGAGTGACGGAATCCTACGCAAGTCCTGAGGATTGGATCAAGGAGCAGATGCGTCAAGAGGGGTCGCTGGGAAACTTTCCCAAAGGTTCACCCAGCAAGTAGCTCCACCAGTGGATTGCATGAGGCTGGTGTTCAAGTTTGTGTATTCAGTAACCCAATGGATGAGGACGAGCTCTTTGTTGAGATAAATGAGGAGCCCATGTGTCACTGATGTGGTGAGTGTAGAGAAAATACATATAAATCAATTTCTTAATTCTGATTGCCAGTTTACAAACTGTTTACAATTTCTGCTCAAATCACATAACATTTTGTTTTTATTGTGAAATTTTTAGAGTCTTTCTTCTCCTAAGGGGCAGGTTACTGGTTCGAATCCAGTCGGGATCACCACTCACACCATGCGGATCACGTTTTTGTCGATGGCGAGCATATAGCCTTTGCGGGCGATATTCTTGACCAGAAGTTCGCTGATCATCTGGTTGCCGAGGGAATCGCGCAGACGTTTGATGCGGGTGGCGCCTGCGGCTTCGTCACAATCGGAGGCGTCTCGGCCCGAGATGACACCTTCGATTTCCGCACCCGAGAGCACTTCGTCATCCATACGCGCTTCGGCCAGAACGCTGAGCGTTTCGATCGCGGCGTCGGTCAGTTTGAATTCGAAGTTGTTGAGATAGACCGTCTTTTGGTCACGGCTGATGAGGAGCGAGTTGACCTCGATCCCTTTGCGCTCGATCTGGCCCATGCGGCGGTTGAGGAGCACAAGCATCACAAGGAAGCTCACCGCTGCGATCAAGAGCGCGGTCGAAAACACCAGCAGAACAAAAATCACGAAACGATAGGACGACAAAGTGTCCGAAAAGGCCGTTCCCGATTGGGCGAGGATTTCCAGAAGCTTGAGCTCGGCCTGAGTGGTCAGATCGTCGTTGGCCACGAAAAGCTGTTCCACGCGCTCGTTAAAGGCGTTCGCATCGGGAAGATTGAGGAACAGTGCGATCGCCGCCGCAAAAAGGATTGCGACGATCGCGGCAATCCCGAAGGTCACCACGCGGGTGCCTGTCTGGCGCGCCTCAATAGCGGAGGTAGTTGTCTCCGGCACTCTCTTTCCTTTCCTCAAGACCTGAATCATCAAAAACGCCCAGAACGTTCAGCAACGTCCAGCCGTCTGCGGCGAGTTTGGGGGAGAGTTCGGCTTCGGCCATTTCGACCGAGCAGTCTTCGCCCGAGATCTGCGCAACGCCATACTGGAGCCGCAGGGGATCATCCTGTTTGGCTTTGTAATCGGCATAGCAGGCGGCATTCGCCAATGTGCCTGTGCAGATCAAAAGAAGTGTGAGGGGCATCGTGTTTTTCATGATGAAATCAGCATGCCGTTAAAGTTGTCTGTTATTCAATAACCGATCCTTAAATCCGAGCTGTTATCGCTTAACCTGCCGACGTTTTTGAATGGCAGAGCCGATTGGCGGCAACGTCTTTCCATCGCGTCGGGCATTCCGGTCGGCGCCCAGTTGGAAAGGACCAAGACATGTTCAAGACATTGACCGCAGGGATTACTGCTCTTTCGCTTGTCGTCCCGCATTCTGCCTCTGCCGCACAGAATAACGATATCGGCAAATTTATCGTCGGGCTTGCCGCTGTTGCGATTATCGGCGCGGCCATCGATGCGACCTCGCGCCAACCTGCTCCTGTTGTTGCAGAGCCGCGACCGAACGAGCGCAATCAGGACCGTATTCGCGGCAATCGAGTGGAGCCTTTGCCGTCGCAATGCCGTGTCCAGATTCCCGGTCGTCATGGTGTGACCGAGATTTACGGTCAGCGCTGTTTGATCCGCAACTTCTCGCGCGCGGATCGGCTTCCCGAAGTTTGCGCAGTGCGCGTTCAGGGGGAGCATCGGGATAGCCGTGGATATGCGCCCGATTGTCTTCGTCAATTCGGATATGTGGAGGAGTGGGCGGGCCGCACCCGTTTGCCGAACCACTAGGAGTTCAGTGTCCCTATCACTGGAACCTCGGAGGGGTGGCGCATGTCCAGAAAGCCACCCCTCGCTTTCTTGCTTTGCGGTGCAGGGCGCAGGGCGCTAGAAGCAGCGCATGAGCGATTATACACCTGATCTGAGTTTCGAGCGCGCGGCATTGGCGCGGGGTTTCACCCGTGTTGCGGGCGTCGACGAAGTCGGACGTGGCCCTTTGGCAGGGCCGGTGACGGCCGCCGCGGTGGTGCTTGACCCAGGCAACATCCCCGAGGGTTTGAACGATAGTAAGAAACTGTCGCACAAGAAACGCGAGGCGCTCTATGATCAGATCCTTGCGCAGTGTGATGTCGGAATTGCGCATGCCTCGGTCGAAGAGATCGATGCGCTCAATATCCTTCGAGCTTCGCATCTTGCGATGGAGCGGGCGGTGGCGGCGCTTGGCTTCTCGCCCGACCATCTCTTGATCGATGGGAATCTGATTCCGAAGGGTGCCACGCAATCCGCCGAAGCAATCATCAAGGGGGACGCCCGTTCGCTCTCGATTGCGGCGGCCTCAATTGTGGCAAAAGTGTGTCGCGACAGAATAATGGTGGGATTGGCGCAACAGTTTCCGGGCTATGGATGGGAGCAAAATGCAGGCTATCCGAGTAAGCAACATCGCGAAGCACTCATAAAAATAGGGGTTACACCACATCATCGGAGGTCTTTTAAACCGGTGCACAATATCTTGTATCAAGAATAAAACGTAACCACCTGATTCAATAAAGTTTTTGACATAGACCGCTTGGTCACGCATTTTTGTCCCAACCAAATGAGCGAGAATAACTCGCCGGTTATGAGGCAGATATGACGACCAAGAGCACGGCACCGGAGGCGGCAACGCTTCCGCTGAACAGTATTATTGGCGGCGATTGTATAGAGGTCATGAACAGCCTTCCCGAAGGCTCTGTGGATCTTATTTTCGCCGACCCCCCCTATAACCTTCAGCTCAAGGGCGATTTGCATCGTCCCGACAATTCCAAAGTCGATGCTGTTGACGATCATTGGGACCAGTTTTCATCCTTTGCGGTATATGACGAGTTTACGCGTGAATGGCTCAAGGCCGCGCGTCGCTTGCTCAAACCCGATGGCGCGATCTGGGTGATCGGTTCCTATCACAATGTATTCCGCATGGGCGCTGAGCTTCAGAACCAAGGGTTCTGGATTCTCAACGATGTGGTTTGGCGCAAGTCGAACCCGATGCCCAACTTTCGCGGTAAACGTTTGACCAATGCGCATGAGACGCTGATCTGGGCGTCCAAGCAGGAAAACAGCAAATACACTTTCAACTATGAAGCGCTCAAAGCGATGAACGAAGGTGTGCAGATGCGATCCGATTGGGTCATGCCGATTTGCACGGGGCATGAGCGGCTCAAGGACGACGAGGGCGAAAAGGCCCATCCGACGCAAAAGCCTGAGGCGCTTCTCCACCGTATTCTGGTGGGCACCACCAATCCCGGCGATGTTGTGCTTGATCCGTTCTTCGGAACAGGCACCACGGGCGCTGTGGCCAAAAAGCTTGGCCGTAGTTTCATCGGCATCGAACGCGAGGGGGCATACCGCAAGGTGGCGGCCAAGCGTATCGAGGATATCCGCGCTTTCGACAAATCGTCGCTCGAGGTTACGACGTCCAAACGGGCCGAACCGCGTGTTGCTTTTGGCTTGCTGGTTGAGCGCGGGTTGCTCAATCCCGGTGAAGAGCTTCTCTCGGGTAATGGTCGTCACAGCGCCAAAGTGCGCGCCGACGGCACTCTGGTCAGCAAGGAGGCCAAGGGGTCGATCCATCAGGTCGGCGCTCAGGTCGAAAATGCACCGAGTTGTAACGGCTGGACTTACTGGCATTTCAAGCGCGACGGGCAGCTTGTCTCGATCGACACGCTGCGCCAGCAAATCCGCGCAGAAATGCGGGATTAATCAATACGGTTACCGCCGAGTGTTCCCAAGACATGTCTCTTGGTGTGTCTGATGGAGAGCACTAACTTACCCCGCCGTTTCGCACGGCGGGGCTTTTTCGTTTAGCGGGGCATGGGATTGGAGGCGGTTTTATAGGCGCTCCAATCGGTGATGTCGGGGTAATAGGTGTTGCGCCACGCGCGAACCTTTGGGTTCATCACGCGCCGCCACAGCGGAGGCGTCAGGGCCGCAATTCCCATGAGCGGATAGCCCAACGGAAGCTGGGGCGCCTCGGTCTCGTCATAAGTTTGCAGCAGAGGAAAGCGGCGGTCGGGTTTATAATGGTGGTCCGAGTGGCGCTGGAGGTTGATCAGGAGCCAGTTGGTGCCGCGATGCGAGGCGTTCCAGCTGTGGTGCGGTTTCACATGCTCGTATTTGCCGTCGCCGAGGTGACGGCGGGTGAGACCGTAGTGCTCGACATAGTTGGTGATTTCAAGCGCGAGGACGCCCGTAAAGGCCTGAACGGTGAAGAGGCCGATCCCTGTCCAGCCGCCGATCAGATAGGCGAGCGCCAGCATCGCGAGTTGCAGCGCAGCATAGCGCCAGAAGGGATTGCGGCGGCTCCAGACCGAGAGATTGCGCCGTGCGAGCATTGCCTTTTCTGCCCGCCATGCCGAGGGCGGGCACTGGATCAGAACACGCAGGAAAAAGCGGTAGAAATTTTCGTTGTAGCGCGCGGTCACGGGGTCGCGTGGAGTGCCGACATAGGTGTGGTGCACCAGAAGGTGCTCGGACCTGAAATGGGAATAGAGCGCCATGGCAAGGAGAATGTCGCCGAGCCAGCGCTCGAGATTGTTTTTCTGGTGGAGGAGTTCATGGGCGTAAACGATGCCGATGGTTCCCGTCAGAATGCCCGTCGCGAACATCGCACCGATCTTGCCGCCTGTGGTCAGGTGGTCGGTCGTGGTGAGGTAGGCGATGATGCCGAAGATCAGCGCGAATTGGACGAACGGCCAGAGCAGCGTGATCGCGCGATACCACTTGAGATGATCCGAAGGGGTATCGGGATCAGGATTGTCGGTGTTGTGCGTGCTTAGCGCATCGATGAGCGTAAAGGTGTGCCACCCGAGGAGCGGTGTAAGAAGGATCGTCCAACCGCCGTAGATCGCGGCGATGATCGGAAGCGGAACCAACAGGAGCGACGCCCAGAACGGGAGCGCAGAGGGAAGAGTGCTTTGCTTGGCCATGTGTGCCTCTTGAGTTGAGCCGAGCCTAGCGCCTGCCTCTCTTGGGTTCAATTGTGACGCATGGTCTCGTGTGCGAGGTCGAAGGCCTTGCGGAACACGGTGGGGAGCGCGGTCGGGCTGAAGTCCGAGGCGCTTAGGAAATGACCACGGCTCGGTGTGGTGTCGATCCAGGCGGTCTGTATCCTCAGACGCAGGTGGAAATGTGTGAAGGTATGGAGCGCTTCGGTCTCCAGCTCGGTCCATTCCGCACTTGCAGGTGGATGATCGTCGGTCGTTTCGCCCCATTCGGTTGTGGGAAAGGCAAGCATACCGCCAAGGAGGCCCTTGTCGGGGCGGGTCTCCATGAGCCAAGCGCCATCCTCGCGGCGGGCGATATAGACGATGCCGACGCGGGTCGGCTTGGGCTTTTTGGCGACTTTCTTGGGAAGATCGGCCGCGGTGCCGTTCGCGCGTGCGAGGCAAGGTTCGCGCCACGGGCATATACCGCAGGCGGGCGATTTGGGCGTGCAGATGGTCGCGCCGAGGTCCATGATCGCTTGAGCATAATCGCCCGCCCGCTCGGTTGGGGTCAAGGATTTGGCAAGCGCGGTCAGCTCGGGCTTGGACGTGGGAAGAGGCGTGTGGATGTCGTAGAGGCGCGAGATCACACGCTCCACATTGCCGTCGACCACCGTTTCGGGAAGATCGAAGGCGATCGAGGAAATCGCCGCAGCGGTATAGGGACCGACACCGGGGAGAGTGAGAAGCGCGTCATGGGTGTTCGGGAAGACACCGCCGTGGTGCTCGACCACATGGCGGGCACATTTGAGAAGGTTGCGCGCACGGGCATAATATCCAAGCCCCGCCCATTCGGCCATGACATCGGCATCTTGGGCATTGGCGAGATCGGTCACGGTGGGCCAGCGGTCGGTGAAACGACGGAAGTAATCGCGCACGGCGGCGACGGTCGTTTGCTGGAGCATCACTTCGGACATCCAAATGCGATAGGGATCAGGCTTTACCCCGTCGGCACGATCAGAGGGCGAGACGCGCCACGGCATGACACGGGCATTGCGATCATACCATTCGAGCAAAATCTGGCTCATGTTCACCAAGGTTTCTTGTCTCCGCTCTCGGGTTTCTCTGGCACTTGTGCCGCCATTCACTACAATAGTGCATCATGGACAAACAGCCACGCTCCCGCAGCACGACTCGTGGATTTTCTCGGGTCATCACTCATATGCAGACCCGTATCCGCACCGCCTCCGAGTCGCGCGGCTTTGCGGTGTCGCGTCTCTTGACCCATTGGGAAGAGATCGTAGGGCCGAATATCGCGGCGATCGCGCGGCCCGTAAACATCTCCTATGGACGCGGCGGTATGGGGGCGACGCTTACGCTTTTGACGACGGGGGCGAATGCCCCGATCCTCGAGATGCAAAAGGAGCAGGTGCGCGAAAAAGTGAACCAGTGTTACGGCTATTCCGCAATCAGCCGTATCAAGGTCACTCAGACCGCGCCCACAGGCTTTGCCGAGGGGCAAGTTTCCTTTGAATACAAGGCGAAAGCCGAAAAAGCCCCGCCTCCACCCGAGGTGATGGAAAAAGCGCGTCAAGTCGCCGATGGTGTGGGTAACGAGAATTTGCGACTTGCACTCGAGACGCTGGCGGCAAATGTTCTGAACAAACACAAAGCTTGATAGAGGCACGTATGAATAGACGATTTCTTTTGACCACCGCGACGGCTGCATTGGTGAGTTCTTCGCTGGGCCTGACCGCTGCTTTGGCTCAGGATACAGCCGCCGCCGATCAGGACGCAGGCGTCCAGATCACCGAGATGGTGCTCGGCAACCCCGATGCGACCGTCGAGGTCATCGAATACGCGTCTTTCACCTGTCCGCATTGTGCAAACTTCCATGCGAACCAGTTCAAAGAGATCAAGAAGAATTATATCGATACGGGCAAGATCAAGTTCGTGTATCGCGAAATCTACTTTGACCGTTTTGGTCTCTGGGCTTCGATGATCGCGCGTTGTGGTGGCGAGATGCGGTATTTCGGTATCGCCGATATGATCTATGAAAAACAGCGCGAGTGGACCGCAGGCGGTGATCCTGTAGTGATTGCCGACAATCTTCGTAACATCGGCAAGGTTGCCGGACTTTCCGATGCTGATCTCGATGCCTGTATGCAGGACGGCGAAAAGGCGCAGGCGCTTGTGTCGTGGTTCGAAGAGAACTCGACCAGAGACGAGATCGCTTCGACGCCGAGCTTTATGATCAACGGCGAGAAGTATTCGAACATGTCCTATGAAGACTTTGCCTCTCTTCTCGACAAGGCGCTCGAAGGCTAAGTCCTTTGCACGTGGATGTAAGGGCCGTCCATCATCGGGCGGCCTTTATTTTTTGAGAAGCGGGGTAAGCCTTTTTAGGAGCGGCTCCCAATCCTCGAGCTCCAGCCGCACAGGAAGGGTGAGCACCTTGGGGCGGAAACTGTCGGGAAGGCGCACGGCGTCTTTTTCGGTGGTGACAAGCTGTGCGATGCGGGTTTTTCCTTCGAGCTCGAGACGCGTCATAAGCGCTTCGGTCAGCGGCTGGTGATCTTCGAGTGCTTCGCCGCGGATCACCTCGGCCCCGAGGCTTCGCAAGGTGGCAAAGAATTTCGACGGATCGCCGATTCCTGCAAAGGCCAGAACGCGCATCCCCTGCCACTGCATTCCAGTCATCAGCGGTTTGAGCGATCCACGCAAACGAGGCACGGGGAGCGCGTGGTCAAAGGCGTTTTGATCGCCGATCGTCAGGACGAAATCGGCCCGTTTCAGACCCGTTTCAACAGGTTCGCGGAGCGGTCCTGCAGGCATCACCGCTCCGTTGCCGAATCCGCGTTTGGCATCCACCACAACAATTGAGATGTTCTTGTGGACGGCGGGGTTTTGGAAGCCGTCATCAAGGAGAATGATCTCGGCCCCTGCGGCCTCGGCGGCTTTGACGCCTTTGGCGCGATCCTTGGCAATCCACGTCGGGGTAAAGGCCGCGATCAGGAGGGGTTCATCGCCGACGTCGTGGGCGGTATGGGTGCGCTCTACCACACGAACGGGACCCTCAAGGCGGCCGCCATACCCGCGCGAGACGACATGCGGCTCAATGCCCATGGAGATGAGCTTTTGGGCGAGGGCAATCGTTGTTGGGGTTTTGCCTGTGCCACCGACATTGATATTGCCGATGCAGATCACAGGGACAGAAGCGCGATAGGATGCGGCTCTGAGACGGCGCGCCGTTCCCATGGCATAGAGCCAGCCAAGCGGTGCAAGCACGGTCGAGAAAAGTCCCTTGGGTTGATACCAGAAGCGCGGCGCGGCCATGGTCAGTATCCTTTCCGTTCCAGCACGTCCCTGATGAGCGAGGCAACGCGGTTGGTGGCGATGGCGCCACCCGATGTCACGTCCCAAGCCGCCATAGCGATGGTCGCAGTGCGATCCGGTGACAAAAGGGTTTCGACCGCCGCGCCCAATTCGCCTGCGTTGTTGATCACAAGGCAACCGCCTGCTTGGTCGAGACGGGCATATCGCAGCGCATGAGCCCCAACAATCGGCCCGTGGATGATCGAAGAGCCAAGGGTTGCGATATCGAAGGGATCTTGGGAATTGCCGCCGATCAATGTGCCAGCCGCATAAGTGATGGGACTGATGCGATACCAAAGCCCAAGGTCGTCGCCATCGTTATCCAGCACCAGAACACGGGTCGTTTCCGAGATTTCGGTGCCGTCCGCGGACAGAAGCGTTTCAAAGCCGTGCGCACGGAACCCATCGGCAATGGCTCTTGCGTCCTCTTCCAAAGCAGGGACGACGATGAGCAGAAGGCGATGCGCACGACGACAGGCGTGTTTATGAGCCTCGATCAGAATGTTTGCTTCGGCAAGACGCACGGGTGCGGCAAGCCAGCATTGACGGGTGCCTATGGCCTGATTGACGGCTGCGAACTGGTCTTCGTCGAAGTCGAGGACTTCGGGGTCTTCGTCGATAGTGCCAGTGATTTCGACTTTGGACTCGTGGATCTTTGTTTTGAGGAGTTTCTTTTGTGCGGCGGCATCGGTGCACAGGACCTGAGAGAAGTGTTGCATGACGGCGCGGGGCATCCCCGGAAACCAACCCGAGAAGCTTTGAGCGAGGTCGGGTCCAGAGGCTTCGATGAGAAAGTTGGGGATCTCGCGGGCATGGGTGGCAACGATAGCGGCGGGATCAAGGTTCTCGCCCCCGAGCCAGAGCACCGCATCAGGTTTCCAGTGATCGAGGAAGGCTTCGATCTGGGTGGCGTTCGGGTTTTGCGCCGAGAAATAGAGTGCAGAATTGCCTGCTCCGGTGATCAGCATCTCGACACCGAGGTCTTCCATCTCGTGAAGGGAAGCGATGGCTTCTGCTGCGGCGAGCCGTGTGGGGGAACCGCATCTGATCCAAACGACAGGCGCATTCGGGCGGCGGCGCCAGTCGGGAAGCGGTGTCGTCTTGCCGCGATGAAGCGCCAGATATGCCGATAAAGTGAGTGATCTTGCCATAGTCACGTTCGGTCCCGTCTGCCCGCGCCAAAAGCATTTCCGACTTTGGCCTTATCGCCACTCTAGTAAGGCATGAGGCGTTTCGGTCAAGGCGAACCGAGGTCAAGCGCTGCCTCAAATCTGTGCAGCTCGGCCAATCCTCGCGCATCCGAGGGGAACCCTATGGGCCGATGGGACGTTATTTCTACAAGTGCGAAGTAATCCGAAGCCGAATGTGGTTTGTTGAACCTGATGATGAAAGAGGGGATGTTTTGACGGGACTGACGGTCTTTAGCGACTTGGATGGAACTTTACTTGATCACGACAACTATTCGTTCGAACGGGCCAAGCCCGCGCTTGCAGAGCTAAGGACGCGGGGGGCGCGGCTGGTTCTGGCGAGCAGCAAGACAGCCGCCGAGGTGGAGCCAATCAGGGCGGCTTTGGGATTTTCCGACTGTCCCGCAATTGTTGAAAACGGCGCGGGGATTCTTGGCGCTTCCGATACACAGGCGGCCTCACGCTACCAAGAGCTTCGGTCATTGCTTGATCGTGTCGATCCGATGCTAAGGGCCGAGTTTCGCGGGTTTGCCGATATGGGACCCGATGCGGTGCAACGTCATACGGGGCTTGCCTCTGATCAGGTGTCGCGCGCGATGCAGCGACGGTTTTCAGAGCCCGGCCTTTTTCTTGGGAGCCCTTCGCAAGAGACGGCTTTTGTCGCCGCCTTGGGGCAGGTCGGTCTTGTCGCGCAATATGGCGGGCGGTTTTTGACGGTCTCGTTCGGTGCGAGCAAGGCCGAGCGTATGCGAGAGCTTCGGGCGCGGTTCGGGGGGCGCACTCTTGCGCTCGGGGATGCGCCGAATGACGCCGAGATGATCGAAGCCGCAGATCGCGGTGTCATCGTTCTCAATCGTCGGGGCACGCCGATCCCCCGGCTTGAAGGCGAGAAAGAAGGCAGGATCACCCGCACTACCCAAGAAGGCCCAGAGGGGTGGAGCGCCGCCGTTTTCGCAGAACTCGACCTTTTGACCGAAGCTTGAGGTGGACCCAATGGCCGATTTTCACCAATCCGGAAATATCGCAACCTTGCACGATCTTAGGACGTAATCGACCGAGGCGATGATGCGCGAGGTCGAGGCCTTTGGTGCAAGTCGCAAGATCACTCTTATTTTGCCGTCGCTCTTTTCCGAACTCGAGGGAGAGGCGCTTCCGAGGATTTTGGACGAGTTGAAAAAGGTGCCGTTTCTGCATCAGATCGTCATCGGTCTCGATCGGGCCAGCCGTGAGCAGTATATCTATGCCCCCACGTTCTTCAGTCGATTGAAGCAGGATCATGTGGTGCTTTGGAATGATGGGCCGCGCTTGAGGGCAATCGATGCCCGGCTCCAGAGGCTTGCGCTTGCGCCTTCGGAGTCGGGCAAGGGGCGCAATGTCTGGTTCTGTCTCGGCTACACGCTGGTACGTCAGGACAGTTCGGTCGTCGCGGTGCATGATTGTGATGTGCTGACCTATTCGGCAGAGGATGCGAACGCGGGACTTTCGCGGATGAACGGATTGCATGTGGATCGCCACGCCGAGGAAGGCGCGGTCGAGCTTCGCTTCGAACATCATGCGGGCCGGATAACTCTTTCTCGAAAACCCGATGGAGACGCCGTTTATTGCATCATGGAACAGGGTTCACGCGGCGGATCAAACCATCATGCAAGACATTGTGGATGCCGTGAAGGAGGATGAGAGCGACTTTATGCCAGCCTTTGCCTGATGGCGGTATGGATCGCGGGGTTGGCCGCAAGCACGCCGTTGGTCTGGGGAATCTCGTTGTTGAAAAGAAGGGCAGCGCCCTCTCGATCCGAGGTCAGACCGCCCGCTTCCTGAACCATAAGAACGCCTGCTGCGATGTCCCATTCCCACGTCGGGCGAAAGGACATCATGGCGTCAAAGCGACCTTCGGCCACGAGGCAGAGCCGATAGGCCAGTGACGATTTGAAATTACGCTTGGCAATCGGGGTCTTGAGGTCTTTCCAATGGTGCGGGTCAAAGTTTGGCCGTGCAGCGAGGATTTCCGCTTCGTCAAAGCTTGTCGTTTTGCTCACGCTGATCGGCTTGCCGTTGAGGGTCGCGCCCTCTCCCTTGCGGGCAGCAAAAAGCAGATCGCGGGCGGGGAGAAAGACCACGCCGCCCGTCACTTCTCTGTTTGTGACAAGAGCCAGCGAGATCGACCAGTCTTTGTTGCCTTCGATAAAGGCGCGGGTGCCGTCGATGGGGTCGGCGATGAATTGGCTTGCGGTGGCAAGACGGTCTGTGTTGTCTTGGGTTTCCTCGGAAAGCCAGCCGAAGTCGGGACGCGCAGCGGTCAGGTTTTCGCGCAGCATTTTGTCGACCGCAAGGTCGGCCTCGGTCACGGGACCGGCATTGTCCGCCTTGTGCCAGACTTGGGGGTCGCGCTGGAAATATCCGAGCGCGATGTCACCTGCCTTGGTGACGGTTTCGATCATGAGGTCAAGATCAGTCACCGGCGAGGGTCATCCCGTCGACGAGCAGCGAAGGCACAACGCGGCTCAGGTGGCGTTCACCGTCATTCGCGGGCACGATCCGACGGAGCATATCCTTGAGGTTCGAAGCAATGGTGACTTCGTTCACAGGATAGGCGATTTCGCCGTTTTCGACCCAAAACCCCGTTGCGCCGCGCGAATAATCGCCCGTGTTCGGGTTGATCGTAGAGCCGATCATCGAGGTGACCAGAAGGCCCGTGCCCATGTCCCTGAGGAGATCGGTGTGGGTCTTGTCGCCGAAGGTCAGTTCAAGATTGCCTGCGCTGGGCGAGGGTGGCGCAGAGGTGCCACGTGACGCATTTGCGGTGGACTCGAGTCCAAGTTGACGGGCGGTCGAAAGATCAAGCGTCCAGCCTGTGAGGATACCCTTGTCCACGATGGCGCGGCGCGAGGTCGGAAGGCCCTCGGAATCGAAAAGCCGCGAGCCCGAGGTGCGCGGACGATGCGGGTCCTCGATCAGAGACAGTTCGGTCGGGAGAACCTGTTTGCCCAAGAGATCACGGGCCCAAGAGGAGCCGCGCGCGATCATGCTTCCGTTGATGGCGGCAATCAGGTGTCCGATGAGCGAGGACGAGATTTTCTCGTCGAAGAGCACGGGATAGGTGCCGGTTTTGGGACGACGGGCACCTTGGCGGGCGACGGCGCGTTCGGCAGCTGTGCGGCCGATGAGTTCGGCGGACTTAAGGTCGGCCTGAAAAATCCGCGCATCATAGTCGTAGTCGCGCTCCATCGCCGCGCCAGTTCCCGAGATCGCGGTGCAAACGATGCTTCTGTCTGTCCGCTCGTATCCACCCGCAAACCCGTTGGTGGCAGCAAGATGGATGCGTCGGCGGCTGTAGGCGGCCGAGGCGGTCTGAACCTGAGAAATGCCCTGAACCTCCATCGCGGCGGCTTCTGCGCGGATGGAGTCCAGTTGCAGGGCGGCGGGGTCCGGCTCTTCGCTCGCATCGAAAAGCTCGAGGCGGGCGCAATCGGTGTCGGTCGCGATCTGGCTAGGTTCGGCTAGGCCCGCAAAGCGGTCGATCGGCGCTTCTTTGGCCATGGCGACAGCACGCTCCGCCATGAGGACAAGTGCCTCGGGGCGGGTGTCGGAGGACGAAACGCAGGCTTGTTGCTGGCCCAAAAGCACGCGAAGGCCGATTTCGATCCCTTCGGAGCGTTCCGCATTCTCGAGTTTGCCGCCGCGCACCTCGATGTTCACCGAGGTTCCGTCCACTGCAATGGCATCGGCGCTTTGGGCACCTGCTTTGCGGGCGGCGTCGAGGATTTGTGCGGTCAGATCAGCAAGCGATTGGGTCATGTGGCATCCTTTTGTCAGCCACTGAGGTAGTCCGAGCCGAGGCTTGCTGCAAGCCTCGGCCGCTGTTTTCGGGCGAAAGGATCAGCGCATACGCTGTCCGTTGACCGAGATGGCGCCCGTTTTCTCGATTTCGATGCTCGAGGTCAGCTCGTCATCGCCGGTGACGGTGGTGAACATCCCGAGCATCATACGGGCGCCCATGATTTGTTCGTCCATTCCAAGCGGCAGAGCGGAGAGCTTGTCCAATAGACCGTTGACGCCGATTGCCAAGAGCTCGATGCGACCCTCGGGGGCAGGGAAGCCGTCAAAGGTGACAAGATCACTGTTGTCAAAGGTAAAGTCGCCAGCCCCCTTCAGCTCTGCGCCCAAGGCGGAGAAGAGGAACGAGGTAAGTGAAAGGGTCTGAAGTTCGAAGGGGGACTTGCCGCTTTCGAAGGTGTCGTTCATCGCCTCTTCGTCATCGAGATCGACGACAAGACGGCCTGTACCTTCGAGGTTGAAGGCGAGGGTCAACGGATCATGAGGCAGAGCGTCGGTCGGATCGATAAAGCCCCAAATGTTCGGATCGAGATCCAACCCGATGATATCGGTGCTCAGTGCGATGGTTTTGGGGGTCTCGCTCTGGACGAAGGGCATGGCAAGCCCGAACCCGAGTTGCTCGGCGCTTGCCGCGACAGTGAACGGCATTCCGGGCGCAGTGGCCTCGATACTGACATCGTTGCTCAGGTCATCATAGGCAAAAGCCCCATCGATGAGTTCGAAGCGGGTTGTGCCGCCGTTTGTCGATAGGACCGTATTGCCCGCGCCTTCGAGCGCGGTTTCGTAATCGACGACAGTCGTGCTTTTCGTGGTGGTCAGTTCAAACGCCGTTCGCACCTGTTTGAGTTGGTCGATGTCCGAAGACATGGCGTCATAATTTGCAGGAAGCTCGGTCGATGTGACCGCCGAAAGACCATTGATTTGACCCGAGATATCGAACCGTTCGCCCAAATCCTCGAAACCGAAAATATAGCTCATGAGAGTCGCGTTGGTTGTCGATGCGGTCGACATTCCCATGGTTTGCGAGCCTTGGCGTAAATGGGTTCCAGTCACACCGTTGAGCACGAACTCCAAGGTAATGTTCTGATCCTCCTCCGAGGCGCGGTCCTGCACGATGCTGATGCCGTATTTGTCAGCGGCATAGTCATAGGTGATCTCACCCGGGGTGCCGCTTGCGGTCATTGTCTGACCTGTGAGCGAGACGATGAATTTGAGCGAGTTGTCACCGAAGTCCTCTCCCTCGAGCGAGAGTTCGAGGATCGAAGGCATATCCACATTGACCGTGCCGTCGTCTTGCGACGTAAGGATCAGTGGGCCGATTTCACCCTTCAAGGTGGAGAGATTGTTTTCGTCCGTGAGGTCGATGAACAGGGTGCTGATGGTCAAAGTGTCGCCCGATTGGGTCACTTCGCCCACGGAGATGCCCTCTCCATACATCTTGAGATCATCCTGCCACGTGTCCCAAACATCATTCGCGTCAACCTCGGCAAAGGCGGCGTGGGCGCTCAACGCAAGCGCGGCAGAGCAAACGGTGAGGCGGGCGAATTTGGAATAGGACATCTTGAACCTTTCAGATCGAATAAACAGGCAGCGCAAAACTGATTTGGCACCGCATAAAGACATACCCCTAGAAGTAATGTAGAAATCCCAGCATGTAAGAGGAAAATAACGACAGACCGCGGAAACACCGATGGATATGCATGAAAAAGTTGTCCTGATCACGGGCGCAAGTCGCGGGATTGGGCAAGCTGCCGCTTTTGCCTTTGCGGAGCAGGGGGCAAAGGTGGTGCTTGCCGCGCGGAGTCTCGAGGCAATCGAGGGGATTGCGCGCGAGATCGGCGAGACGGCTCTTGCCGTCCGGTGCGATGTGGCCAGTTTCGACGCGGTCGAAACGGCCGTTGCGCGCGCAGTTGCGGTCTTTGGTCGGCTGGATGTTTTTATCTCGAATGCAGGTGTTATCGAACCAATGACCCCTCTGGCCGAGGCGGACCCCGAGGCGTTCGGGCGCACCATCGATATCAACACAAAGGGTGTTTTCCACGGCATGCGGGCCGCGCTCCCCGTAATGGTCAAACAGGGTGGCGGAACCATTATCACCGTTTCGTCGGGTGCTGCATATAATGCCTATCCCGCGTGGTCGGCCTATTGCACATCGAAAGCAGGGGCTTTGATGCTTACCAAAGCGGCGCATGGGGAATATGCGGATCGCGGCATTCGGGCGCTGGGCCTATCGCCCGGCACGGTCGCGACGCAGATGCAGCGCGACATCAAAGCATCGGGACTTGGCCCTGTGGCGCAACTAGACTGGAGCGATCACATCCCGCCCGAGTGGCCCGCGCGTGCTTTGGTTTGGATGTGCGGGACCGAGGCCGACGCTTATCTCGGTCAGGATGTCATGCTGCGGGACGAAGCCATTCGCAAAAAGGTTGGGCTTGTATGATCGGATTTGAAAAATCGGGCGATCTGTGGACGATCACGCTGAATCGGCCCGAGAAAGCCAACTCTCTTACCTCGGAGATGTTGACTGAGCTCGTTGCCCGCGTGACCGAAGCGCGTTCCGCCAAGTGTCTGGTCCTGACAGGCAACGGCAAAGTTTTTAGCGCTGGTGCGGATTTTGACGAAGCACGCGCAGGGCTGGCCACCAGTACGCTTTGGGAGCAGCTTTCGAGTGCCGTTGCCGCGCTCGACTGTCTTACGATTACCGCTCTGAACGGCACGCTTGCGGGCGGGGCTTGCGGTATGGCGCTTGCTTCGGATCTTCGGATTTCGGCGCCAACGGCCAAGGTGTTCTATCCCGTGATGCGGCTCGGGTTTCTTCCGCAGTCTTCGGATGTGAAGCGTCTTACGCGGCTGGTGGGGCCCGCGCGGGCGAAACTCATCCTTATGGGCGGCATCAAAGTGAGCGCCCAAGAGGCGCTCGGGATGGGGCTTGTCGATTGCGTGACCGACGATCTCGGGGCCTCGATCGAAGAAATTGCCGAGGCGGCTCTCGGGGCGGCACCCAACCATATCGCGGCGATTAAGGCGATGATAAACGCCGCTTGATCGCTTTGGACAAAGGGAAATCGTTTTGGCGCAAGCTTTGGTCATAGGAGGGGGTCCTGCGGGGCTCATGGCTGCGACTGTTCTGGCCGAGCGCGGTCATCATGTGACCGTTGCCGATGCGATGCCCAGCTTCGGGCGCAAGTTCCTGATGGCGGGAAAGTCGGGGCTCAACCTCACCAAAGACGAGGAGAAGGCGGCGTTCCAAGCGGCCTATGGTCCGCTCACTGACGTCATGCGCCGCGCACTTGACGATTTCGGACCGCAAGAGGTGATGCAATTCGCGCGCGCTCTGGGTCAGGAGGTTTTTGCGGGCTCCAGTGGGCGCGTTTTTCCCGTGGTGATGAAAGCTTCGCCGATGTTGCGCGCATGGTTGCTCCGCCTTGAAAGTCTGGGCGTTACGTTTCATCGGCGGTGGCGCTGGACGGGGTGGAATGGTCCGCACGCCGTATTCGAGACGCCCGACGGGGTGCAAATGCTCGACGCGGAAGTTACCGTCCTTGCGCTTGGCGGTGCGAGTTGGTCTCGTCTTGGGTCGGATGGGCGATGGGCCCCGCTGTTCGAGGGCGATGTGCGCGACTTTGCACCCGCGAATATGGGGTTTCTTGTCGGGTGGTCCGACCACATGGCAAAGCATTTCGGAACGCCCGTCAAAGGTGTCGAGCTTTCCGCGGGCGATGTGACCTCTCGGGGAGAGTTCGTCATATCGGCACGCGGTCTTGAAGGGGGCGGGATTTATGCGATTTCGCGCGCTTTGCGCGAGGGTGCGCCGCTTGTGCTTGATCTCATGCCGGACGTCGGACAGGACGAGATCGAGCGGCGACTTGCCGCGCGGCGGAGCAAGGACAGTCTTTCGAGTGCTTTGCGCAAGGTCTTGAAACTCGATCCTGTCAAAGTCGCGCTGTTGAATGAATTCGCGCGGCCCTTTGGGGAAGATCTTGCGGCGCGGATCAAAGCGCTCGGGATCATGCATTCCGGGCCGCGTCCGATGGACGAGGCGATTTCCACGGCGGGTGGTGTCAAGTTCGAGGCCTTGGACGCGCGTCTGATGTGGAAGCGCCGTGCGGGTGTGTTCTTGGCTGGCGAGATGCTCGATTGGGAGGCCCCGACGGGCGGATACCTTTTGACGGGGTGTTTCGCGACCGGGAAGTTGGCGGGTGAGGCGGCCGCCGATTATGCGGCCACTTCGTCTGTGTCCGAAGGGCAGTAGTCGAAGGCCACAAGGTCATCGCGATACCGAATGGAAATGATTTCGGTCGCGTTTCGTCCGAGGGGCCGCGTCGGCATTTGCAGAGCGCTTTCTGCGGCAAGCATGGGGATCGGGAGCTGAAGCTCGGAGATCACCTGATTCAAATCTTCGGCCAAGTGCTCGCGTCGAATAAAGTGTTCGATAAAGCCCGCACTCCAGTTCGAGGAGGTCCAAGTTCCGAACCTGCGCCAGCGATCCTGAAGCGAGCCGCCACCGCCGCGCCCGCCCGTTTCGCTCTTGATCAGCCAGCGGTCGAAAGAAGGCGGCGTTTGTCCGATGAGACGGCGCAAGGTCTTGAATTTATCCTCTTCCAGAATGCGATCATAAACGCGGGGAAGCCGAGTGAACGGGTTTTCGATGCTTGAAATACAGACATAATCGGCGAGGTCGCGATTGTTCTGGAAGAAAGCGATTGCCGCCTCTGAGGGCGACATGCAGGTGTAATAGGGCCGTTCAGGGGATTGAGACTGGAACGGCACGACGGGTTCGTCGGCAAATGGAGCGAGCACGCGACATACAGCATCGGAGCCGGTCTCGGGATTGCTGAAGAAAACAAATTTGAAGCGATGCGATATAATCATACCTGCATCATGCACTCAAAAAGTTAACGAAAGGTGGATATCGTCCCCCTTTACGACTTTTTCGTCTTATCTTCGTGCCATCATCGCGAGGCGGATCAAGCTCCGTTCGATCAATGCGCTCTGCGGGGCTTTGGTGCTTGAGCGGAGTTGAAGATCGGTGCTGATCAATTCGCTGATCGCGGTTTCAAGCTTGGCGCGGCCCCAATTGCCCGCTTGTCTTACGATGGCGTCCCGACGGGGACCAAAGACAGGGGGGCGGAGACGTCCAACACCTGCGGCAGGGCCGCCCGGATCGGCAGAGGCGGTGTGCAGCGTGCGAAAATGTCTGAGCGCACCGATGCAAAGCCCGACGGGTTGAACCCCTTGGGCATAGAGTCGACGCAAAATGGGGGCGAGTTCCTGCGCTTTGCCATCGGCCACGATGTTCAGAACTTCGTCGAGATCCGCCTCGGTGGATTGGGGGGCGCAGGCCTCGATATCCGCGACCGAGAGAGGGAGCGGGTCCCCCTGTTTATAGAGCCCAATCTTCTCGACCGTTTGGCGGAAATCCCCAGGATCGACCGCGCGCGACAGGGCAAGGAGGGCATCCATACTCTCGCGTGCGATATTCGTCAGACCCGCAGCGGTCAGAGCGGCTTCTATCTCGTCGCGTCCTGGTGGGTCGTCATAAATCCCGACCGCATAAACGTTGGGATGGTTTTCGAACACCTTGCGCAGGGCGGATTTTGCCGTGAGCTGGTTTGCGGTGACGACAAGCTGGGCATCGCCGATCTGCCAGTCGTTTAGCGCCGCTGTGAATAGGTCTGAAAGCCCGTCAGTCGCGTCCTCGACAAAGGTGACGCGCGGTCCGGGGAAGAACCCCTGGGCCTTGAGGGAATCGATGAGCTGGGCGGGGTCTTTGCGAAGCTCGGCACCATTCATCCGGTTCAGGCGCATTTCCTCTTCGGCCTGTTGTCCGACGAGTGCGGTGATGACCTCTTTTCTGCGCATCGCGACACGCATTGCGTCACCCCCATAGATCAAGATGCCCGCGCGGTTAGGGTCGGGTTTTTTGAAATAGGCGACGGCGTCTCGCGTATTGAGCTTCATTCGGTGATATGCCCCGCTTCGGCGAGAATACGGGCAACAACAAGATCAGCGACCATCGCGGCGAGCCTGTCTTCGGCGGCTTGTTTGGTCGAACGCGTTGCGATGCTTGTGCCCGTGGCGGAGTAACTGGTGAAGGTTTGCACTGTGCCTTGGACGATGGTCCCGCCCGCAGCATCTGACAGGGTATAATGCGCGGTTACGGGCAGATTGATACGGGTTGCAGTGTTGTCGGCCGCGATGGCAATGGGGCTTTCGGTCACTTCGGTTATGACGGCAAGACGATAGGCTTCGAGTTCCGTTCGGCCAAGCCGCCGCTCCAATTGCTCGCGCAGCCTGTAATCGAAACGATCCGCACCAAGGGCAAAGGCGATCTTGCCCTGAAGCTTTGAACCGCCGCCCGTCGGTGCGTAGACCGGAGCAAATCCGCAGCCTGCCAGCAGCAGCGCCCCAAGAAGGGCGGACCGACGCGGCAGGCTGAGAATTGCTTTAAACGACAACGTTCACGATCCTTCCTGGGACGACGATCAGCTTTTTAGGCGCGGCGCCGTCGAGTGCTTTGACCACAGCTTCGTGCGCGAGGACGAGTTTTTCAACTTCTTCCTTGGGCATGTCTGCGGGCACGCTGATTTCCGCGCGGCGCTTGCCGTTGATCTGGATCGGAAGCGTTACTTCGTCCTCGATGAGCATCGCCTCATCTGCGACGGGCCAAGCGGCAAGTGTGACAAGACCTTTGCCGCCGAGTAGCGACCACAGTTCTTCGGAAAGGTGCGGTGTCATCGGGGACATCAGTTGCGCCAAGGCTTTGGCCGCGGTCTTTTTCGCGGTGCCGCCTGCGTTCGATTTGGAGAGCGCGTTGGTAAAACCATAGAGCTTGGCGATTGCAGCGTTGAAGCCAAAGGATTCGACGCCTTGGGTGACGTCGAAAATGGCCTTGTGCATCGCTTTGAGAAGTTCGGTGTCGCCCTCGCCCGTTCCTTCGGGAAGTTCAGAAATCTCGGCGCAGATGCGATAGACACGCGCGAGGTGCTTGGCGGTCGCCTCTGCCCCTGCTGCGGTCCATTCGACGTCGCGCTCGGGCGGCGAGTCGGAGAGAACGAACCAGCGGGCGGTATCGGCACCAAAGGACGAAATGATGTTCAGTGGGTCCACAACGTTGTTCTTGGATTTCGACATCTTGGCCGAGGGGATGATCTCGGCTTCTTCACCTGTCGCGATGACAAAGGCTTTGCCGTCACGAAGCTCGATCTGCTCGGGATAGTGATAGACAGGGCGGCCTTCGGCGTTGCGGGTCTGATAGATCGCGTGGGTCACCATGCCTTGGGTGAAAAGCGCGTCGAAAGGTTCGCGCGCACTCTCGGGAAGGTGGCCCGTTACGTTCATCGCGCGGGAGAAGAAGCGCGAATAGAGGAGGTGAAGGATCGCGTGCTCGATGCCGCCGATGTATTGATCGACGTTCATCCAGTAGTCTGCATCCTCGGCCACAGTCGGCGTGGTGGCACGCGGCGCGGTAAAGCGCGCGTAATACCACGACGAGTCCACGAAGGTATCCATCGTGTCCGTTTCCCGCTTGGCAGGCTTGCCGCAAGACGGGCAGGCGCAATCGCGCCACGTGGGATGACGGTCGAGCGGGTTGCCCGGAACATCAAAGGTGACGTCGTCGGGAAGCTGAACGGGGAGGTTCTCTTTCTTTTCGGGAACCACGCCGCAGTCTTCGCAGTGGACGACGGGAATCGGGCAGCCCCAATAGCGTTGACGCGACAGACCCCAATCGCGAAGGCGGAATTTGGTCACGCCCGTGCCGAGACCTTTGGTCTCGCAATGGTCGATGGCGGCGTTTACGCCCTCTTCGCCCGTTTGGGTGGTTTCGCCTGCAAAGCCGCGGATATATTCGACTTTTTCGGATTTGAGCGGAACGTATGCCTCGGTGAGTTCGGTGTCGTCCGCGCCGACTGCCTTGAACACTGCCTTGATCGGAAGGCCGTATTTGGTCGCGAAGTCAAAGTCGCGCTGGTCGTGGGCGGGGCAACCAAAAATCGCGCCCGTGCCGTAGTCCATCAGGATGAAGTTCGCGATGTAGATCGGAAGCTCCCAATTGTCATCAAAGGGATGCTTGACCTTGAGACCTGTATCGAAGCCTTTTTTCTCGGCCTTTTCCAAAGCCTCTTCGGTGGTGCCACCCTTGCGGCACTCGGCACAGAAGGCTGCGATCTCGGGGTGCTTGGACTCGAGTTCTTTGGCGAGGGGATGGTCAGGCGAAATGCCGACAAAGGACGCGCCCATGAGGGTGTCGGGGCGGGTCGTGTAAACTTCGATCTTGTCGCCGCCATCTGTGCGTTCGAACGCGAACTGGAGACCGCGCGATTTGCCGATCCAGTTGGCTTGCATCAGTTTGACCTTGGCAGGCCAATTGTCGAGTTTGTCGATCGAGGTCAGAAGATCATCGGCCATGTCCGATATTTTGAAGAACCACTGGGTCAACTCGCGGCGTTCGACCGGAGCACCTGAGCGCCAGCCGCAACCGTCGATTACCTGTTCGTTCGCTAGAACCGTCATGTCCACAGGGTCCCAGTTCACCACGGCGTTCTTGCGGTAGACGAGGCCCTTGTCGAGCATGTCGATGAAGAGAGCCTGTTGCTGTCCATAGTATTCGGGATCACAGGTCGCGAACTCACGGCTCCAATCGATCGAAAGACCCAGCGGTTTCATTTGGCTCCGCATGTCGGCGATGTTCTTATAGGTCCACTCTTTGGGGTGGCCACCCGATGCCATTGCGGCGTTTTCGGCAGGCATACCAAAGGCGTCCCAGCCCATCGGGTGAAGTACGTTATGTCCCGTCGAAATCTTGTAACGCGCGATCACGTCGCCCATCGTATAGTTCCGCACGTGGCCCATGTGGATGCGGCCCGAGGGGTAAGGGAACATCTCGAGCACATAGTACTTGGGCTTGCCGCCTTCGCGGGTTGCCTTGAAGACATTGGCCTCTTCCCAGGCGGCTTGCCATTTGGATTCGATTTCAGATGCGGAGTAGCGGGACATGAATGGGTCCTTTGGGACATGGAAACGCCGGGCACGGAGCCCGGCGCGGTATTAAATCAGAATGCGGGCGGTTTCTATAGCTTACCGTCGGCAATGCGGATCTGGCGTGCGCGGGCCAGAATAGCGTCTTCGACGGCGTGCTGTGTTGCGTTGCTCACAGGGCCGCCGCTGGTGGCGAGCGCTACGTTGAGCGAACGCGCGTCAAGTGCGGGGTCGGAGATGTGAACGGTTCCGCGATACGCACGACCACCGCCGGGCGGGCGCCCGTAACCGAACACGATCACGCCGGTGAAGGGATCGACGCTCTCGATCGGCAGGAAGCTGAGAACATCGAGAGTTGCGGCCCAGAGATAGCGGTTCACCGCCACATTTTCAGAGCCGCGGGTGCGCGCAGCTTGGCGGGTCGCATCTTCCGAAGCTCCGCCACCAAGTCCGATGCTTCCGATTCCGGGAAGAGAGCCAAGCGGGTTGCTTCCGCCGCTGATATTGCCGCATGCGCCGAGCGCGATAAGCAAAGTCGCCGTCAAGGCCGTGCGGCTCAATCCAGTCAAAGCCATCAGTTCGTCACCCCCGTTTGGTTCCCGAAGGAACTTATTCGTCTCGGAATGTGTAACGAAGGCGAAAGAGGCTCACAAGTCTCTTGGGCAAGGATCGGCTTTGCAATGCCCACAAAAAGAAAGAGCGGCCCCGAAGGGCCGCTCAAACTTAGGTATTTCAGGTTCGATTAGAACTTGAAGGAAACCTTAACAGTCGCGCCGGGAGCGTAGTCCTTAGCGCCGATTTTCTTGTCGGCTTCAGGGGTGCCGCCGTCCTTAACGTAGGAACCGGTGAGGGTTGCACCAGCGCCGAGGTCGTAGGTTGCACCAACGTAGATGTCTTTGCCTTTTTCAGCGAGACCAGCGAAGACGTTTACGCCCGAGCCGTATGCGTAGGAAGCGTCAGCTTTCCATGCGCCGCCTTTGGTGTATTCAGCAGCAACGGTTACGCCGTTTGCCGAGTACTTAGCGCCGAGAACGTATACCGAAGCTTCGTCGTAAGCAGCCGATACGGTGACCGGGCCAACGGGGTATTCAGCTTTGATGTCCCACTGGTTTGCTTTGCCGCCCTTGTCTACGGTGCCGAAGCCGCCGGAGATGGTTGCGCCAGCAACAGCGCCCGAGAACTTAGCTGCGAACTCGTTTTTGCCAGCTACTTTTGCAGCAGCAGCCGAAACGGTCCAGCCCGAAACAGTGGTCTTAGCACCGAGCTCGAGGGTGTTCAGGTCAGCTTTTGCGCCCTGAGCAACCGGAAGCGATGCGTAAACGGTGGTTTCGCCGATTTTGTACGAAGCGAGGAGACCGTCGGTCTTTTCTTCGCCGAGGCCAACACCGTAGGTGTCGGAAACAACGGTGTAAGCAGCGCCGTTAAGAGCGGTGCCGAAGGTCAGCGAAGCAACGTCGCTCGAGATCGAGACGTTTGCACGCTTGAAGGTGCCTGCGTCTACGTCGAAGGTTGCGCCAGCCGAAGCGGTGTAACCGTTGTCGAGAGCAGCCGACATAGCAGCTTTGAGTTCTGCCTGAACGTCGAGACCGGTGTTGTTGTTGTAGGCTGCGCTTGCGGAGCCCGAGAAGGTTACTTCAGCAGCAGCGGCGCCAGCGAAAGCGACCGAAGCGGCAGTAGCGAGAAGGAT
>JALRIK010000259.1 GCA_023255435.1 Marivivens sp. | reverse complement strand
GTTTGGATCAACACACACATTCCATTGGTGGCAGAGATGCCTCACGGTGGATTCAAGCACTCTGGTTACGGTAAAGACCTCTCGCACTACGGCTTTGAGGACTACACCCGTATCAAGCACGTCATGAGCTATATCGGAGACTGAAAGTAAAAATTAGGTTTCATGGGCACATGGGGTTAAGAATTGTGACAAACTTGCCCTTGCTTCGGACCCCCGTCGCGATGTCCATGTTGGTTAGAAAATGACCCACTGACTAGGAATCGGTGGATTTAGGAGATTGCAATGAAGGAAGGCCTTCCACAAGACCCAATGATGCGTGAGCTAGTGCAAATGGCACGTTCCCGCATGCTATCCCGCCGAGCAGCCCTACTGGGTCTAGGTGGCACCGCAGCAGTAGTTTCTTTGGCTTCTTGCTCATCAGCTAGCACCAGTGCACTGACTGCAGCCGAAGATCTTTCAGATTCCGAAAAAGTTTTGGTCTGGCACAACTGGCCGCTATACATGGACGGTGAGGACGACGGTTCTTACCCAACCCTGAACCGCTTCACCGACCAGACCGGCATTCAGGTCGAGTACATGATGGAAATCGATGACAACGACACCTGGTACGCAAAGGTAAAGGAC
>JALRIK010000258.1 GCA_023255435.1 Marivivens sp. | reverse complement strand
GCTGATCCAGATCTGATGGAAGGGGCGTGTTTAGCGCACGACATTGGACATCCACCATTCGGCCACAACGGTGAAGTAGCGCTTGATGAAGCCGCGCAAGAGTGTGGCGGTTTTGAAGGCAATGCTCAGAGTTTTCGTCTACTGACGCGCATCGAAGCCAAGACAGTAGATGAGAGTGGGCTTTCAGTTGGTTTAAATTTAACGCGCGCTTCACTTGATGCTGCATCAAAATATCCCTGGCCACGTTCACAAGATGAGAGTTCAATTCGTAGAAAAAAGTACGGCGTATACGACGATGACCTCGAAATATTCACATGGATGCGCGAAGGCACGCCTGATGGAAAAGTATCCATTGAAGCCCAAATCATGGATTGGTCAGATGATGTTTCGTATTCAGTACATGACTTGGAAGATGGTTTAGTAACAGGAAAATTTACTTTTGAAAATATCTCACACGATATTTCTCTCTTACATCGAGTTGCTCAAGAGAACTATCTCGCCGATCTTCAAGAAAGTGAAACTCAAAGCGCGCTCACATCATTAACATCACTTTCATGTTGGCCAAAGAAATTTGATCGAAGCCATCGCGAACTAGCTAATTTGAAGGACTTAACGAGCCAACTCGTTGGACGTTAT
>JALRIK010000257.1 GCA_023255435.1 Marivivens sp. | reverse complement strand
GGACGCGTTGCGGTTGAATGTGAGAAGGTGAGAGATATATTATACCGTGCTATTGACGTAAAGAATGAATGTGCGAATTAACGCGCCGGGGCGGCTTGTGTGTACCCAGCGCCGTTGAGCCACGGGAACTTTTCGGTGCGCATGGCTTCAAATTCGGCGATGGCGTCGCCTTGTTGCATGGTGAGGCCGATGTCGTCCAAGCCGTTAATCAAGCAGTGCTTGCGGAATTCGTCAACGTTGAAGGGAATCTTTTCGCCGTTGGAGCGGATGATGACTTGGTTGGGTAAGTCGATTTCGAGCTCTTGCTTGGCGTTGGCATCCGCCATCAACGTGTTCACCGTCGCCTCGTCGAGGACGATGGGCAACATGGCGTTCTTGAAGCAGTTGTTGAAGAAAATGTCGGCAAACGCGGTGGAGATGATGCATCTGATACCGAAATCGTTAATCGCCCACGGGGCGTGTTCACGCGAGGAACCGCATCCGAAGTTGTTACCGGCAACCAAGATGGAGGCGTTGCGGTACGGTTCATTGTTCAACACGAAATCCGGACGCTCCTTGCCTTGCTCGTCGTAACGCATTTCGTAAAAGGCGGAAACGCCGAGACCAGTGCGCTTGATCGTCTTCAAGAATTGCTTGGG
>JALRIK010000256.1 GCA_023255435.1 Marivivens sp. | reverse complement strand
CTACACCATTCTGGGCATCAACACCTGCCCGATGAAGAAATAAGAAAAGGGGCCGCGAGGCCCCTTTTTCATTCTGCTGCCACCCGTGGCGAGAGCATTGGTGCGAGGTAATGCCCAGTGTGGGATTCCTTTACCGCGGCCACATCCTCTGGCGTGCCCGTCGCGACGATCCGCCCACCGCCATCGCCGCCTTCTGGCCCGATATCGATCAACCAATCCGCCGTTTTAATCACGTCGAGGTTATGTTCGATCACCACGACCGAATTCCCCTGATCGACCAATTCGTGCAGCACTTCCAATAGTTTACGAACATCTTCAAAGTGCAAACCCGTGGTCGGTTCGTCGAGGATATAGAGCGTCCGTCCCGTCGATCGCTTCGACAGTTCCTTGGACAGTTTCACACGCTGCGCTTCACCACCCGAAAGGGTCGTCGCTTGCTGGCCGACCTTGATGTAGGACAGCCCCACACGCACGAGCGCGTCCATTTTCTCGCGGATGGATGGGACCGCGCGGAAGAAATCTTGGGCCTCTTCCACCGTCATATCCAGCACATCGGCAATTGATTTACCTTTAAACTGAACTTCCAACGTTTCGCGGTTATAGCGTTTCCCTTTGCAGGTCTCACACTCCACGTACACA
>JALRIK010000255.1 GCA_023255435.1 Marivivens sp. | reverse complement strand
AGTCATGAAAGGAAGTACAAACATTCCTTGACGCCACATTGGGTTAAGAACTGGATCTGATGGATCAAAAATTGCTAATTCATATAAAGCCATTGAACCAGCCCAACCAGCTACAAGTGCAGTGTGCATAAGGTGCACTGCAATTAAACGACCCGGGTCATTTAATACAACCGTGTGTACACGGTACCATGGTAATCCCATAAGCTACCTCTTTTAATATTCTAATATCAGTTATAATTGACTTTCTATACAACAGTATAGCATAAGTTTGAAAAGGATCCAAAACAGAAGAGATATTTTTTCAAGTAATTTTTTAATTGGGGCTAAACGGACTCGAACCGCTGACATCTTCGGTGTAAACGAAGCGCTCTACCAACTGAGCTATAGCCCCTTCTTTTCTTATATACAGTATACACGATAAGATCCTTTTCATGCAACTGGTTAAATGCCCCAAAACAAAGAATTGGGGCAATCAAGGCAAAATGAATTAGCCTTGACGTTGTTTGTGTTTTGGATTTACACAAATTACCATTACTCGTCCATGACGTCGGATTACGCGACATTTAGGACACATTTTTTTTACAGATGAACGAACTTTCATAACAGGCCTCATTTGAATTCAATTATTGAGTTTGAAACGCCAC
>JALRIK010000254.1 GCA_023255435.1 Marivivens sp. | reverse complement strand
ATCTCGCAAACTGCGAGTGGGCACCTTTTTTGCAAAAATCGTTCAAGACGGTTCGCTGTCGCGGTTTGGACGTTGCAAGCGGGCATAATTATGCCGTTGGACTTGCAATGGGTCAGGCAGATTTTCTGAAAACGTTAAGCGGGGATGATCCGCGTGGGAGCTGCCAGAAAGGCGGTTCTCATGCGGCAAAATTAAAAATAAGCGTAGGTGCATAATGACGAACGACAAGTGGGTGGATGTGTGTAATGAACTGCAATCGGCGATTGGAAAAAATAACTTCAAATCTTGGATTGAGCCGATTGAGTTTGACCGCATCGATGCCCGCATCGCGCGTTTCCGTGTCCCCACGAATTTCTTTGGCACTTGGGTTTCGCAAAAATTTGGGGATGTAATTTTGCGCCACCTGCATGGCGCAGGGCTTGCAGTAGACCGCTTGGAATTCTTGGTGCAGAGCACGCCCCAAACACCTAATACACCGCAAACGCCTGCAGTTGGGGCGCCAGTGCAATCTGCGCCTGACCTCTCGGCCGCGATCAGCGCCGATGCGGACATTCCTTTGTCTAATTTGAACCCTGCCTATACGTTCGAGAATTTTATCGTGGGCAAACCGAATGAGTTGGCCCATGCCGCAGCGCGCCGTGTTGCCGAAGG
>JALRIK010000253.1 GCA_023255435.1 Marivivens sp. | reverse complement strand
ATGCGCAGATGCTCAGGGCGCACCGCCACACGCACCGCGCCGCCGCCGAAGCCATGTGCCGCCATTTCGAAGCCGAAGCCCGCGCCCGAGATGCGCAGCCCGCCGTCGCGGCGCTCTGCCGTTGCATCGAAGAGGTTAACCTTGGGATCGCCGATGAACTCGGCGACGAAGAGGTTCGCCGGGTGGTGATAGATCTCGTAGGGTGTGCCTGCCTGCTGGATACGCCCGTCGTTCATCACCACGATCATGTCCGACATGGTGAGCGCCTCGACCTGGTCATGGGTAACGTAGACCGTGGTCGCCTTGAGCTCGCGCGAGAGGCGCTTGAGTTCTGCGCGCATCTCGGTGCGGAGCACCGCGTCGAGGTTTGACAGCGGCTCGTCCATCAGCAGGATGCCGTTGCGCGCCGCGATCAGCCGCGCCACCGCCACGCGCTGCTGCTGCCCGCCAGACAGCTCCGAAGGATAACGGTCCTGCAGCCCTTCGAGCTGCACCTTCTTGAGTGCCTGGGCCAGCCGCTCGGCGATCTCGGCCTGGGGCATCTTTGCCTGTCGCAGAGCCAGCGTGATGTTGCGCTCTACGGTCATGTTGGGCCAGAGCGCGTAGCTCTGGAATATGAAGCCGAGGCCGCGCTTTTCCGGCGGGACGTTCTC
>JALRIK010000252.1 GCA_023255435.1 Marivivens sp. | reverse complement strand
ACCTGGGCCACTCCAGGGCAAATTCAGGCGGCCGAGACTTCATCTCTACTTTCCGCTCCTCGTCCAACGTCATTTAATAATCTCTACAAGAATCGAAAAGGTATCTCTGCCGCAGCGTGGTCAAAGTTTAATTCAGTTGATTACCAGGCGAATCCACGAAGTGAAATCGAAATTTTCATAGGGCCAAACACAAAACCTTGGAATAACAATCCCACGAGTCCGATGAGCAAGGTTGGAAATTCATTCAAAACAGCATCAGTTCCTAAAAAGGTTGTCATGATTTATTACAGCTTTCAGGATCTAGTTTGGGCGAAAGAAAAGCTTCTATCCCTTGTCTCGAAAAATGACTTTGATAATTTTTACCGCAATGAAGGCGGGCGAGTTACTGAAAGTAACTGTGATGAGGGTGTGCCAGACTGTAACGGGGCGAAGGCATTGATGACGCAAGACGGAATGGGCGTGCTATTGATGGGAGTACCGGGAGCTCTGGATGAAAGTGACATAACCGCGCCACTCAGATTTCAATCTGGAATGCTCGAAGCACATGAGTACTTTCATGCCCTTCAAGATGTCCCATTGATTGGTAAGAGTCTTGAAAGAGAAGATTTCCCTCCTAGATGGCTCCTCGAAGGTGGCGCAGAGTTTGTTCAAAATGCGAC
>JALRIK010000251.1 GCA_023255435.1 Marivivens sp. | reverse complement strand
CTCGCGGTCGTAGTCGGAGTCAGTGTTGTCGATCTCGGCACGGATCTGAGCTACGCGGCCAGCAATCTGGTCTGCGTCGCCAGCACCCTCCACGATGGTGGTCTCGTCCTTGGTGATAACAACCTTGCGAGCCTTACCCAGCATGTCGAGTTCAACGTTCTCGAGCTTGAGGCCGACTTCTTCAGCGATGACCTGACCACCGGTGAGGATGGCGATGTCCTGAAGCATGGCCTTGCGGCGGTCACCGAAGCCAGGAGCCTTGACGGCTACCGACTTGAAGATGCCACGGATCTTGTTGACCACGAGGGTTGCGAGTGCTTCACCGTCAACGTCTTCCGCGATGATGAGCAGCTGCTTGCCGGTCTGGATGACCTTGTCAACGATAGGAAGCAGGTCCTTGATGTTGGAAACCTTGGAGTTCACGATGAGGATGTAGGGGTCTTCGAATACTGCTTCCTGACGCTCTGGGTCAGTAACGAAGTACGCGGAGAGGTAACCCTTGTCGAAGCGCATACCTTCGGTGAGCTCGAGCTCGGTGCCGAAAGCGTTGGACTCCTCAACGGTGACCACACCTTCCTTACCGACCTTGTCGATAGCTTCAGCGATCAGTGCGCCGATCTCGGGGTCAGCAGCGGAGATAGAAGCGGTAGCTGCGATCTCTT
>JALRIK010000250.1 GCA_023255435.1 Marivivens sp. | reverse complement strand
CCTGCTTTTGTAATTGTATATAATTAAAATAAAACGTGTGAGGCTGTTTAGCAATAAGTTGCTAGAATTCGATAACTGGCCGGGGCGATGACAAAAACGACGATGATTAAGACGCCGCCAAGTAAGGAATTGTGACGATATCGCGGGCAAGTTGTTCAGTCTAAACAATGCTACCACGTAAACCTGATTGGGTTTGTGAAATAAACCTCGGCAAAACGTGACTCGATTTCCCAGTCGCGACACGTTGATCATCGGTGTGACACCTGCAATGACCCAAGGGTTAATGATCAGGGCCCTGTAAGAAAGACAAGCTTGAGATAAATCGCCAATATGCGAGAAACTCACTGGAAAGATAGGAAAGCTGGATTAGGTTTCACGTAGGGGATTTGGTGGAGCCAAGGGGGATCGAACCCCTGACCTCTACACTGCCATTGTAGCGCTAATTATGTAAAGCAGATGGCATGATCAAGAGGAAAATGCCACCTACGTTCGTATTTTAGACGTCGTCGTCGTCTGATGACATATCCGCGATGTCGTCCAACGATACGTTGTCGTCATCATCTTCGTCCAAGAGATCATCGTCTAGATCTACATCAACGTCATCATCATCCAACACAACATCATCATCCAGATCAGATGTTTTGTTGCCGCGGTTGGACATGTCTTC
>JALRIK010000024.1 GCA_023255435.1 Marivivens sp. | reverse complement strand
AGACCGTCCTTGACCAGACGCTCGGTGTAAAGCTGAAGCGTGGTCTTGTGCTTTTTGATGCGGTTATACATCGCCGGGTTGGTGAACATCGGCTCGTCGCCTTCGTTGTGACCAAAGCGGCGATAGCAGAAGATGTCGATAACAACATCCTTATGGAACTTCTGGCGGAATTCGGTCGCAACCTTTGCCGCGTGGACGACCGCTTCGGGATCGTCACCGTTCACGTGGAAGATCGGCGCTTCGACCATTAGTGCGATGTCGGTCGGATAGGGCGACGAGCGCGAGAAGTGCGGCGCAGTGGTAAAGCCGATCTGGTTGTTCACAACAATATGGATTGTGCCGCCTGTGCGGTGGCCGCGAAGACCCGAAAGACCGAAGCATTCAGCCACGACGCCCTGACCTGCAAAGGCTGCGTCGCCGTGTAACAGGATCGGAAGAACCGAAGAGCGGGTCATGTCGTTGAGCTGGTCGCTCTTGGCGCGGGCCTTGCCGAGCACAACAGGGTTTACAGCTTCGAGGTGCGAGGGGTTCGCCGTTAGCGACAAGTGAACCTTGTTGCCGTCGAACTCGCGGTCGGAAGAGGCACCGAGGTGATACTTCACGTCGCCCGATCCATCTACGTCCTCTGGCTTGAACGAGCCGCCCTGGAATTCGTTGAAGATCGCGCGATAAGGTTTGCTCATCACGTTGGCGAGGATGTTCAGACGGCCACGGTGCGGCATACCGATGATGATTTCCTTCACGCCAAGCGCGCCGCCGCGCTTGATGATCTGTTCCATCGCGGGGATCAGCGCTTCGCCGCCATCAAGACCGAAACGCTTGGTTCCCATATATTTCACATGCAGGAACTTTTCGAACCCTTCGGCTTCGACGAGCTTGTTCAGGATGGCTTTACGGCCATTCTGGGTAAAGGTGATTTCTTTGCCGAAGCCTTCGATCCGCTCTTTGAGCCAACCTGCTTCTTCGGGGTTCGAGATGTGCATATACTGCAGCGCGAAGGTGCCGCAGTAGGTGCGGCGAAGCACTGCAAGGATCTCGTTCATCGTCGCGACTTCGAGACCGAGCACGTTGTCGATAAAGATCGGGCGATCCATGTCGTTGGCGGTAAAGCCATAGGTCTTGGGGTCGAGCTCGGGGTGAGGCTCGTTCTTGGACATTCCAAGCGGATCGAGGTCGGCCACAAGATGACCGCGGATACGATAGGCGCGGATGATCATCAGGGCACGGATCGAGTCGAGCACGGCGCTGCGCAGCTGGGCTTCACTGATCTCGACGCCCTTTTCGGCGGCCTTGGCTTTGATCTTGTCTCCTGCGGCCTTGGCATCTGCGGGCCACTGGCCGTCGAGTGCGGCGGTCAGGTCGTCATTCGGCACGGGCGGCCAGTCAAGGCGGCTCCAGGATGCGCCAGCAGCTTCGGATTTCGCATCGGCAGGGGCGTCGCCCAAGGATGCAAAAAACGCGCGCCACGTCTCATCGACTGCACCGGGGTTGTCGGCATAACGGGCATAAAGCTGCTCGATATAGTCCGCATTGTGTCCTTGCAGGAAGGAGGAAGCATGGAACACGTCGTTGGGAGATTGATCGTTCATTGGGATGTCCTCAATTCGAGGTCGCGGGGATTGGGGGAGTTGCGGATTGCGCAGCGCCGAGGCCCGATTGGGCAGAGGCGATTGCAGCCCACAGAATAAGCGCAAGCAAACCGATCAGCCCAACAAATAGCCGGGCCGCGAGGGTTTCTCGCGTCCCGGTGATGTTGCTGAGGGTGCGCAGGCGCCACATTGGGGTTAGCCGATAGCCTTGAGCACGGCTTCGCCAAGCGTCGCGGGGCTGTCGGCTACGATGATGCCAGCCGAGCGCATGGCTTCGATCTTGGATTCAGCGTCGCCCTTGCCGCCTGCTACGATGGCACCGGCGTGACCCATGCGGCGTCCCGGAGGAGCGGTGCGGCCCGCGATGAAGCCTGCAACGGGCTTCCAGCGGCCTTTTTTCTTCTGCTCCTTGAGGAACTCGGCTGCTTCTTCTTCTGCCGAGCCGCCGATTTCACCGATCATGATGATCGACTGGGTTTCGTCATCGTTGAGGAACATATCGAGGACGTCGATGTGCTCGGTGCCCTTGATCGGGTCACCGCCGATGCCGACTGCGGTCGACTGACCGAGGCCGATGTCTGCAGTCTGCTTAACAGCTTCATAGGTCAGGGTGCCCGAACGGGACACGACACCGACCGAACCACGCTTGTGGATGTGGCCAGGCATAATGCCGATCTTGCAGGCATCGGGAGTGATGACGCCGGGGCAGTTCGGACCGATGAGGCGCGACTTGGAGTCGACGAGCGCGCGCTTGACCTTCATCATGTCGAGCACCGGAATGCCTTCGGTGATGCAGACGATGAGTTCCATTTCGGCGTCGATCGCTTCGAGGATCGAGTCCGCTGCGAAGGGCGGCGGAACATAAATCACGGTCGCATTCGCTTCGGTGACGTGCTTGGCTTCGTGGACGGAGTCGAACACAGGAAGGCCGAGGTGGTTCGAGCCGCCCTTACCGGGGGTCACGCCGCCGACCATCTTGGTGCCGTATGCGATTGCCTGTTCCGAGTGGAACGTGCCCTGCGAGCCAGTGAAGCCCTGACAGATGACTTTGGTGTTTTCGTTTACGAGGATTGCCATTGTTTTGGCTCCTAAATTCGTTTGACTAGAAGTCCGACCCTGCCGGACCTTGGTTCCTTATCGGGAGAGCGTGGCCACGGCCGGAGTGCCGCACAGCGCCGTTCCATTCGGAGCGAGGATGAGCGAAGCACCATCAGGGCAGCTATAGCCGAAAGTCGTTTGCGCGACCATCGGAGCCCCCACCGCTGCTGCTACGCTTCCACCCGGAAGGGGTTGGTAGCCGGCACCCAAGTTGCCTTCGGCGTTTTCAGCAATACCAACACAACCGGATACAAACAGAACAGCGATGAGCGAGGCTGCACGCATGATTTAGCCCTTTACAGCTTTCACGATCTTTTCGGCGCCGTCGCTGAGGTTGTCAGCAGCGATCACGTCGAGACCGGAATTGTTGATGATGTCCTTGCCAAGCTCCACGTTGGTGCCTTCGAGGCGCACAACGAGCGGAACTTTGAGGCCGACTTCTTTGACAGCAGCGATAACGCCCTCTGCAATGACGTCGCACCGCATGATGCCGCCAAAGATGTTCACAAGGATACCCTTAACGTTCGGGTCCGAAGTGATGATCTTGAAGGCTTCGGTGACTTTCTCTTTGGTTGCGCCGCCACCTACGTCGAGGAAGTTTGCGGGCTCTGCGCCATAAAGCTTGATGATGTCCATGGTTGCCATAGCAAGACCGGCACCGTTCACCATGCAGCCAATTTCACCGTCAAGAGCGATGTAGTTCAGGTCGAACTTGGAAGCGGCGAGTTCCTTGGGGTCTTCTTCGGTCTCGTCGCGAAGTTCTGCGATATCGGGGTGACGATAGATCGCGTTGCCGTCGAAACCGACTTTGGCGTCGAGCACCTTGAGATCGCCCGAACCTTCGAGAACGATCAGCGGGTTGATTTCGAGCATCTCCATGTCCTTCTCGGTGAAGGCACGGTAGAGGTTGCCCATCAGAGCAACGCACTGCTTGACCTGAGCACCCTTGAGACCAAGAGCAAAGGCAATGCGGCGGCCATGGTAGGGCTGGTAACCAGTCGCGGGGTCAACCGAGAACGAGAGGATCTTTTCGGGGGTCGAAGCTGCAACTTCTTCGATGTCCATGCCGCCTTCGGTCGAACATACGAACGAAATGCGCGAGGACTGACGATCGACGAGCAGAGCGAGATAGAGTTCACGCTCGATGTCCGAGCCGTCTTCGATGTAGATGCGGTTGACCTGCTTGCCGGCGGGGCCGGTCTGGTGGGTCACGAGGGTCTTGCCGAGCATCTGCTTGGCGAGCTCGGCTGCTTCTTCAACCGACTTGGCCAAACGAACGCCGCCCTTTTCACCGGCTTCGGGCTCTTTGAATTTGCCCTTGCCGCGACCGCCTGCATGGATCTGGGACTTTACGACCCAAAGAGGACCGTCAAGCTCGCCTGCTGCGCGCTTTGCATCCTCAGCCTTCAGGACGGGGCGACCGTCCGAAACCGGAGCGCCATAACTGCGCAGGAGCGCTTTGGCTTGATATTCGTGAATGTTCATCGAGTGATCCTCGCTGTGCTTTGATTTTGTCCCACTAAACACAGTAAAACGTATCGCAGAACGACTATTTTAACTGTGAGCGGTAAAACCCGACATTTGTGATCACAGATTTTTAAGGTGTGATCACAAAATCAGCCAGCAAGGATCAGTGTCGCGGATGGTGCTCTAAGATTCGTCTTTATGACTGATGCGCCCAAGGTAAAGAGCCTGACCTCTGGGGAGCATCATCGGATCGGCGCTGATCTCCCAGCCGGCCTCTTGCGCGGTGGCAAGCACATCTTCGGCGAGGAAATGATAGGGGGCACGCGCCCTGTGTGTCACCACACCGTCCTTTTGACGGTAAGGTTTCCCGAGCGCATCGCGGTCGGGAGCAAGAAAGACCGTAAAGGCAAATTGTCTGAGTTTCGGAAAGGCACGCCGCAGGTTTTTCAGCGCGCGAGAAAGGTGAGTGATCGGAAGATGGGTAAAGACGGCGAAACAGATCGCATGGGTGACGTCATCCGAGACCCCGACAAATTCAAAGGTCTTGTCCTCGATAAGCTGCGCTTCCGAGAGGCGGGAGGGATCGACAAGTTCGACCTCGCGGCCACGGAGCATAAGAGCGCGCGACGCATCCGTGGCCCAGTAGTGACCGGGTTCCAGATACTCGATGGCTTTGCATCCCAGCCTCAGTGACCCTGCTCCGATGTCCAAAAGCACATCATCGGGCCGAAGACCCATGTCGCGCAAAATCTGCATCTGCACGCGGCCCGTTTCGTCCCACCGTCCGCCGACGATATCGCGGTGCTTGCCGTTCTCCAGTGCGCGGTCATAAAACCCCTCTACCTCATAGGGAGAGAGCGTCATTTTTGCGCGGCCCGTCTGGCGATGGCGAGGCAAAGATCTGTCGCAGCTGCCATGTCCTGAACCGAGACATATTCGAGCGGGCCGTGAATGTTCTGCATCCCCGTAAAGAGGTTGGGGCAGGGGACACCCATTTCGGTGAGCCGCGATCCATCCGTGCCGCCGCGGATCGGCACAGAGAGCGGGTCAAGGCCCAGATCGCGGGCCGCCTCTCGTGCGAGATCGACCGGCGTCATGTCCTTTTCGAGCCAATAGCGCATATTGCGATACTGGGCTTTGATCTCGCAGGTAATCTCGGCTCTGGGTTCGGTTGCGGCGACAGCGGCGCAAACATCGCGCACCATCTGTCCCTTGGCCTCGAGCCCCTCTCTCTCGAAGTCGCGCAGGATCAGGCGGATCACCATCTGCGTGCTCGTGCCCGTCATATCCACGACATGGACGAAACCTTGGCGACCGCTCGTGGTTTCGGGGGTCATCGACCATTGCGGCAAAGTTTGAACGATTTTGGCGGCCAGATGCGTGGCATTGACGAGTTTGTCTTTGGCATAACCGGGATGGATCGAGACGCCGTTGATCGTGATCACGGCACCATCTGCGGAAAAGGTCTCGAATTCGATCTCGCCTTTGGCGCCGCCGTCAAAGGTATAGGCCCAATCGACGCCAAGGTCTTTGGGCAGCGCCGCATTCACGCCGCGACCGATTTCCTCATCAGGCGTGAAGGCAATGCGGATTTTGCCGTGCGGGATATCCCTGTTCGCGAGCAAATGGCGCGCGGCCGTCATGATGATGGCGACCCCTGCTTTGTCGTCCGCCCCGAGAAGCGTCAGGCCCGAGGCCGTGATCAGGTCCTCTCCGACCTTTTGCGCCAGATAGGGAAACTGCTCGGGCGACATGGAAAGCTCGGGATTGTCGGGAAAGGTAATCGTGCCGCCATTATACCCCTTGATAACGCGGGGTTTGACGCCCTTGGCGTTGAACTGGGGCGCGGTGTCCACATGGGCCAGAAACCCTATCGTGGGGCCTTCGGCGGTGGCGGGAATGGTCGCAAGCACGGTGCCGTAATCGGTCAACGTCACCTCTTGGGCGCCGATTTCTACAAGCTCGTTCCGCAAGAGGTTGAGCATCCCGAACTGAATGCCCGTAGAAGGGCTCGACGCGCTATCGGCGTCCGATTGGCTGTCGATGGCGGCATAGCGGCAAAGACGGGCCTCTAGCTCTGCGTTGAAGGTGTTCATCCTGCACTCCCTGTATCGACGGCAAATGTGCCTGACCGCTTTGCGGTGTCAATTGCGGTTAGACGGTATGGCCCGAGACTGGCAAAGGCGCATGGCTCGTCGGGTCCGTAAGCTTGCGCGAGACAAAAACCGCAATCAAGGTCGTTGTCGTTGCCGTCAGCATGAGAGGCACGGGCGTGCCGTCGAACATTAGCGTCACGGGAATGCCTGCCATTGCCCCGACCAAGGTTGAAATAGAGGCGATCACAGAACTTGCGGTGCCGGCGACATGGCCCAAGGGGACAAGGGCGATGGCGTTTAGATTTCCCGCCGCCAATCCGGGTGTCATGAAAACCCCGAGGATCGAAAGCAGAAAGACGACGAAGAGTGCGGTATCGCCTATTCCGCTCAAAACGATCGCCGTTGTGCCGACTACTAGGTTGACGCTCTGTACAAGCAGCAATGTCTTGATCACGCGTGCGGGCCCAAGTTTTTCCACCAGCAAACCGTTCAGGAAAGAAGACAGGAACACCATCAAGGCAATAAGCGCGAACCAGCGCGGAAAACTCTCGCCGCGATCAAAGGCCTGTTCGAAGATTTGCTGGAGATTTGCAATCGAAGCGAAAACAAGTCCCATGCAGAGCGTCTGGAGCATAATAGCGCGTCGGAAGACATCATGTGAAAATGACTCTTTGACGCCACCCCAGATCGCCTTGGGCGAGATCGGCCGACGGTTTTCGGGCAAAAGGGTCTCTTTGCGGGCGAAATAGGTGATCGCGATCGCAAGAGCGCCATAAAAGCTATAGGCAATAAAGATCAGCCGCCAATCCCCGAGTTTGAGGATGAATTGCCCGATCAAAGGGGCGACAGCAGGCGCGAGAGAAAAGATCATCATCGCAAAACTCATGATCTTGGCCATGCGTACGCCCGAAAATTGATCCCGCACCATTCCCGTGATGGCGACATGTGCGATTGCGGCGCCCGAACCTTGAAGCGCTCGGGCAATCAGAACCGTTTCGAGCTTGGGCGCAAAAATCACGCTGACCGCACCCGCAAGGTAGATGCCGCAACCGATCAGCGTCATTCTTTTGCGTCCGAAACGGTCCGTGAGAGGACCACCCGCGATAAAGCCCATGCCGATGCCGACGACAAAGATCGACACGGTCAGCGGCGCGAGGTTCGGCGCATCAGGCGTCAAATCAGCCGCAATTTGGGGGAGCGCAGGCAACAAGCCGTCAATCCCGAGCGCACCCATTGAAAAAATCAAGGCGATATAGGTCACAAGCCCAAGGCTGACCCCAGTCGAAGAAGTCATAATTCAATCTTTTCGTTATTTTCGGAGAAAGGAATAATGGCCACGGTCCGTGGTCAGCTCCGTCGTCGAAAAATGGAGGCAAATACTTTGGGAAGTCAAGGGAGGGAGTAAAATTTTACTTTACCCAAACAAAAAGGGCGACCCGAAGGCCGCCCTCTGAATTCGTGATCTTTCGATCGGTCTCTTAGTTGAGCGAACCGTCGATGGCCTTGCAGGCTTCGACGAGGCCCTTAACAGCTGCGACCGACTTGTCGAACATCTCTTGCTCTTCTTTGTTGAGCTTGATGTCGATGACCTTCTCGACGCCGTTTGCGCCGATGATGGTCGGAACGCCGACATACATACCTTTTACGCCGATCTCGCCGTCGCAGTATGCTGCACAGGGAAGAACGCGCTTCTGGTCTTTGAGGAAGGCTTCTGCCATTTCGATGGCCGAGGTGGCGGGCGCGTAGAAGGCCGAACCGGTCTTCAGCAGGCCTACGATTTCGGCGCCGCCGTCACGGGTGCGCTGCACGATACCGTCAAGCTTTTCTTGAGTGGTCCAGCCCATTTCGACGAGGTCGGGGAGCGGGATGCCGCCAACGGTCGAGTAACGAACCGAGGGAACCATCGTGTCGCCGTGGCCGCCGAGAACAAATGCGGTGACGTCGCGCATGGATACGCCGAATTCGACCGAGAGGAAGTGACGGAAACGAGCCGAGTCCAGAACGCCTGCCATGCCGACGACCTTGTTGGTCGGAAGGCCCGAGAACTGCTGGAGCGCCCAAACCATCGCGTCGAGCGGGTTGGTGATGCAGATTACGAAAGCGTTCGGAGCGTGGGCTTTGATGCCTTCGCCGACCGACTTCATGACTTTGAGGTTGATGCCCAGAAGGTCATCACGGGACATGCCCGGTTTGCGCGGAACGCCGGCGGTCACGATGCAAACATCAGCGCCTGCGATGTCGGCATAGTCGTTGGTGCCTTTGAACGTGCCGTCAAAGCCCTCCGAGGGGCCGGATTCGGCGATGTCGAGGGCTTTGCCCTGCGGGGTGCCTTCCGAGATATCAAAGAGAACAACGTCACCGAGTTCCTTGATCGCTGCGAGGTGAGCAAGGGTGCCACCGATTTGGCCAGCGCCGATAAGGGCAATCTTGGGTCGAGCCATGAATTCCGTCCTTCATAGGGGTTAAAGACGGGGCATTGCCTAGTCCTTTGTTGCGCCTCAATCAAGGGTGCTGCGGCGCGGCGAGGGTATTGGGCTACAACATTGGATATGTTTGCGCTAAACGTGATCACAAATCGGGCGACAAAGGCGCCGTGAGGGAGGGGAATCAACCTCTGGATCGGCACTGATTCTGTTTTGGAGGCGACAGGTTTCATGGAAGGAACGACGTTTTGGGTGCTGGCCACTGTGGCCGCGACCTGTGTCGGGGTGAGTAAAGGCGGCTGGCCCGTGGTCGGCATGCTGTCGGTTCCGCTCCTGTCGCTGGTGATTTCCCCTGTGGTCGCAGCGGGGCTTTTGCTCCCCGTTTATGTCGTGTCAGATATGTTCGGGCTTTATGCCTATCGGCACGAATTCAACAAACGGGTCGTGCTTGTCATTGCAGCTAGCGGCACGGTCGGCGTCGCCATAGGGGGATTGACCGCCCATATCGTGCCAGAGTCTTTTGTCACCTTGATCGTGGGGATCGTGGGCTTCTTGTTCGCGATCTATATGATCGTTCGCGACACGCTCACCGGTGAAGAGCGAGAAGGTAAGCTGTCGAGCGGGATTTTCTGGGGTGTCCTGACCGGTTTTACCAGCTTTGTCAGCCACGCAGGCGCACCGCCCTATCAAATCTGGGTCTTGCCGCAACGACTGCCCAAGATCGTCTTTGCGGGCACCTCTACGATCACCTTTGCCTATATCAATGCGATCAAGCTTATTCCCTATTACATGCTGGGTCAGATCAACCTTGCCAGTATCAAGATCGCGCTTGTCCTGATGATCCCCGCCTCCATCGCCGTTTTTGTGGGCGTCAAGATGGTCAAGGTCATTTCGGACAAGGTCTTTTTCCGCGTCGTGATCGGGGCACTCTTTGTCGTGTCGGTCAAGCTGATCTGGGACGGTTTGTCGACGCTCTAGACGACGAAACGGATCGCGGCCCAGACAAGAAGCGCCAAGAAAACCGTTAGCGATAGGATCATCGCGATAGCGTTGCCCCCGACGTTGCGGAGTTCTTGGACAGATGTCTTCATGCCGACGGCAGCGACCGCAGTCACGAGGCAAGCGCGCGAGACGGTGTTGATGATGTCGTTCGCAACGGCCGGAATGGTTACGGTCGAATTGAGCGCGGCGAGGCACAAGAACCCGATCACGAAGCCGGGGAGAAGTGGCGGCGCTTTGCCCTTTGGCGCTTGGTTGCGCAGCACAAGCGCACCGATAAAGACAACAGGCGCAAGGAGTGTGACGCGGAAGAGTTTGACCAGAGTGGAGATATCTCCTGTTTCCTCAGAGATCGAGTAACCTGCACCGACCACCTGAGCGACGTCATGGATCGTCCCGCCAAGGAATAGGCCCGCTTGCTGGTCGTCGAGCCCGATGAGGCTCGTCAGAATGGGGTAAAGGATCATTGCGACGGTCGAGGCGACTGTCACCGATACGACGGTAAAGGTCAGATCGCGCTCGCTCGACTTGTCGCTGGGCAAAAGGCTTGCGATGGCCATGGCGGCCGAAGCGCCGCAGATCGCGACCGCGCCGCCTGCCAGAAAGCCAAAGTGCCTGTCACGCGCGAAGAGCGGCGCTGTGAGAACGGCGAGCCCGATCGTTGCCGCCACCGCGAGCGCAAGACAGAGCGCAAAGGTTCCGCCGATGCCCGTCAGCATGTCGATGCTGACCCTGACTCCCAAGAGTGCTACGCCGACCCGCAAGACGATCCGCGATGCGTATTGGATGCCGGCGGCCGTCCTTTCCTCGGTCGAGAGAAACTGGAACGGAATCCCCAAAAGGATCGCCATCAACATGACGGGCGCGCCATAGTGGTCCGAAATGAACTGGGCGGACATTGCAACCAAAGCCGCCATCAAAAGACCGGGGAAATGGGCCTTTGTCAGTAACATGCGAGGCCGTTGTCCTTGCGGAACAGATAGAGGCCCTCGGATTTGAGCGCGGCCCTGACCTGATCGCCGATCCGAACAGTGGTCTGGCCCGCCTGATGGATGGTCAGCGTTTTGCCGTCCGCGAGTTGTCCGAAGACATAGCTTTCGGAGCCGAGTTGTTCGACTTCGGTGACGGTCAGTTTCAGCGCCCCTTTCTCATCGAGGAAAATGTCACGCGGACGGAAGCCGAGTTCCACCGCTTCGCCAACGCCCGCACCGCTGCGTGGGGGCATTGAGATATGTGCGCCGCTTTCAAGAGCGATCCCACCCTCCTCAATTCTGCCGTCGACAAAATTCATCGAGGGCGAGCCGATGAAACCCGCCACAAAGCGATTGTCCGGACGGTTGAAAAGTTCGAGCGGGGTGCCGAATTGCTCGACCTTTCCCGCACGCAAGACGGCGATTTTGTCGGCCATGGTCATCGCTTCGACCTGATCGTGCGTGACATAGATCATCGTGTTGCCGAGCCGCCGGTGCAAGTTTCCGATCTCTCGGCGCATGTTGACGCGCAATTCCGCATCAAGGTTCGAGAGCGGTTCGTCAAAGAGAAATATCTTGGGTTCGCGCACAACGGCGCGCCCGATGGCGACCCGCTGGCGCTGTCCGCCTGAAAGCTGCCCCGGACGGCGATCAAGATAGGGCTCGATCTGGAGCATACGCGCAGCCTCGTTGACGCGGCGGGCGATCTCGTCCTTGGGGGTGTTGAGGTTCTCTAAGCCGAAGCTGAGGTTCTTGCGGACCGACATATGCGGATAGAGCGCATAGGACTGGAACACCATGGCAAGACCGCGCTGGGCAGCGGGCACGTGGTTCACCACCTCTCCGTCGATTTTCACCTCACCGCCCGAAATACTCTCGAGCCCCGAGATCATCCGCAAAAGGGTGGATTTGCCACAGCCCGACGGGCCGACAAAAACGCAGAACTCCCCCGATTTGATATCAAGATCTATCCCGTGGATGACATCGGTCTGGCCATAGGTCTTTTGCACATTCGAAAGGACAAGATTGGTCATTATTTCAGTCCCGTGTTGGCGATGCCGGTCGTGATGTATTTTTGCAGGAAAACGAAAACGAGCGTCGAGGGCACGAGGCTGACCATGGTCATGGCGAGCCTGTAGTGCTCTTGGCTGAGATGTTCACCGCGGAATTCGAGGAGGCAAAGCTGGATCGTATAGGCTTCTTTGGTTGTCGCGATCGCGACGAGCGGCAGGATCAGATCGTTCCAGCGCCAGATCACCGAAAGGATCCCGAGCGCGGCAAGCGCAGGAAGCGCGAGCGGCAGAACGATGCGCCAATAGACCTTCCATTCGCTGGCGGCGTCCATGCGGGCGGCCTCGATCAATTCGTCAGGGATCGAGAGCATATACTGACGCAAAAGGAACACGCCTGTCGGTGTCGCTGCTCCGGGAATGATGACGCCCCAGATCGAACCTGAAAGCCCCGTAGCGTTGACGGCCTTGAACACACCGACAAGCGTGATCGTCGGGGGCACCATCAATGTCGCAAGGATGACGATGAAAAAGGCGACCTGACCGCGGAACTTGTATTTGGCAAGCGCGAAGGCAGCCATCGAGTTGATCAGCAATGTGAGGATCGTCGCGATTAGGGTCACGAGCACCGAGTTGGTGAAACAGGTGGCAAAGTTGACATTGACGCCAAACGCCTCGCCTTTGATCGGATCGCTGAAATTGCTCCAGCTGGGATCAAACACCTTGCGGATCGTGATCGACTTTGTGTCGAGCTGGAGCACTTCAACGCTTCGATTGTCGACATAGCGGGCAGGGGTGAACTCTCGCGTGGCCTTGAGGTTTGAAATCCCGAAGAGTGTTTCTTCGCCTGTTTGCGGATCGGGCGCCGAGGCGAGGATCTGGAGCGAGAGCCGCGAAGGCTCATATGGCGGCAGGTTCAGGAATTCCGAAAGGAGCCGGCGGTCTTCGTCATTCAGAAGCGCCAGAACAGCGTCGACATCGAAATCGGCTTTGGAGGCCTGCGCCATCGAAGGATAGCGCAAAAGCCACTCGGGGAGACCTTGGGCCTCGACCATTTCGCGCACCAGTTCCGAGACCATCCGAAGGTGGGAGCGAAGCGCATAAAGCTCCCGACCCTCGTAGTTCGCGAGAAACGCGCGGGTGTCATGCGTGGCGCGTTCCGCCTCGCTCAGATCATCCCAGTTGAGCACCCATTGCGGCAAATCGGGAATAAAGAAAATTTCCTTTCCCTCGGGCGAGACCACGGTCGCGCGGGCAACCATTTCGAACTGGCTCGGAAGCAGTGACAGATCCTGCTTTTCAAGTTGCGAAGGGGATTTGAGCGAATTCAAGGCCAGCCACAGCACGGGGATCAGGATCAAGAAAACGCCAAGGAGCAAATAGGCATAGGTCAAATAGTCGAGCCAATTGGCACGCTGACCCCCTGCCTTGCGGGTGAGGAAGGTAATAGCTTGGTTCATTGTCTTGCCGATTTGGAGGAGAAATAGACCTGAAGCAGGGAGAGCAGGATCAGAACCGCCGCCACGAGGAGCGAGGCCATGGCCGCAATGCCAAGTCCGTTTGTCGTCGGTTGGCCGCGAAGGCCCGATGTTTCGAAGATATAACCCACAAGCGAGGTCCAGCGCACCGACATGGCATAAAGCTCCTCGAAGGCTTGGAATGCTTTGATGAGCGAGAGAACGGTCACGACAAGAAGAGTCGGAGCGAGCAGGGGGATGGTGATACGGGTCAGCTGGCGCCAAGGCTTGGTGCCGTCCATATCCGCAGCTTCATAGACATCGCGGGGGATGGCCTGAAGACCTGCAAGGAGGATCAGCATGTAGAAGCCGAGGTGCGCCCATGTATAGACAAAGACTGACCAGAACATGGTCCAAGCGGGATCAGTCAGCCATTGGATCGGCTCATCGATCCAGCCCCACATGATCAAGGTCTGGCTCAGGACACCCTGACGCTTGAGGATCAGGCTCCACAAAAAGCCGACCACGACGGGCGAGAGCATAACCGGATAGAAGAACACCGCGCGCCAGAACCCACGCGCAATGATCTTGCGGTTGAGGGCAAGCGCCGAGATCAGCGCAACGGCGATCATGATCGGCACCTGAAAAATCACGAATGTGGCGGTGTCATAGACCGCGGCGAGGAATTTGTCGTCTTCGAAGTTTGCCGCGCCTGTGTCGATCTGTGTTTCGGCTAAAAGCCGGCGCAGGTTATCGAGCCCCGCGAAATCACGATCGGCAAAAAGGATGGACTGTCCTTCGGTCACCGCAAAGCCCATGTTGATGAACATCGGCGCAAAGGTGAAAAGCCCGAACACGATCATGTTCGGCAACAAGAAGAGATAGGGCAGACCTGTCGCGCCCGAAAGACGCTGTGCCATTTCGACAGGCCAGCCGACGACGCTTACAAACCGGTCACGGAAAGAGCCGGTCGGGCGCAAGAGCACCCAACCGACCAAGAGATATACCGCGAGGTATATGGGCCAGGGGGCACCTACAAAAGCAGCATTCAAGGCTTCTGACATTTCGGGTGCCTCCTGACGTTTTGTTATTCGGCAATCTTGGCGGCAACGTCCGCGTCGATTGCAGCAAGAGCTTCATCCAGCGTCATTTCGCCCGTGATGGCTTTGGTGATGTAGTCAGGCACGACACCATAGATCACGAAGTTCTTTGCATAGCCCTGGAAGGTATAAGCCTGCGGCGTGGTGGCCGCTGCTTTGCTTGCGTTGCCTGCAAAGGTCGAAAGAGCCGCTGCGACTGCGGGAGACGCGTCCGCATAGTCGATGCCCGAAGCCTGAAGACCCTGATGCGCAGTGATGTTCTTGGTCTGCGCGGCAAAGGCTGCTGCATTTTCTTCCTTGGCAAGGAAGTCAATGAACTGGGCTGCTGCCTCGGGGGATTTGGACGATTTGAACGCCACAACAGCCGCTCCGCCCGGCATTGCACCGCAACCGCCGTCACCACAGGGAACAGGAACCGCTTTCCAGTCGAAATCGGTAATGTTCGCTGCATAGTTGTTGATCATCCAGGAGCCGGACATATGCATCGCGACTTCGCCCGACTGGAAGAGAGGCGCTGCGTTCTGGTATTGGGTGCCTGCGCCTGCGGGCCAGCCTTCGGCGGGCATCAGGCCGCTTGTATGCCAACCGACAAAGGTTTCGGCATACTTGCGGAAACCGTCGTCCACGAGGATCGGGTTGCCTGCATCGTCAAAGAATTTGGCACCATAGGTAAATGCAGGACCGGCCCAACGGTGGGCGGTGCGGTCCATTGCAAGACCTGCGGTGATGCCGGTCGCTTCTTTGACCTGCATGAGAGCGGCCGCCCACTCGTCCCAAGTCGCGCCATCGCCGGGCATGTCCACGCCTGCGTCTTCAAAGAGCGAGACGTTCACATAGGGGCCGGTCACGGTGAGCTGGGTCATCCAGCCGTAGATCCCCTTGTCCTCGCCACCGGGCTTGCGGAACCACGGAAGGGTCGCACCATAGGCGGCTTCCCAAGCGGCGGCATCCACATAGGGGCTCATGTCGAGATAATACTGGTTCAGACCACCGAGGTTGGTGACGCGTGCGACATCGGGGGCCGCATCGGTCTGAAGCTGGTTTTCGAGCTGATCGCGGATCACGTCATAGCCGACGGTCTCGATCTTGACGGTATGGCCCGTTGCTTCGGTGAAAGCGGGAAGCATACCCGCGATCACGTCACATTCGGTGCCGTCCTGATAGCACAGGAACGTAATTTCATCTGCATAAACGGCGGTCGAGCCAAGCAGAATTGCAGTCGTCAATGCGACCTTGGATGCGGCTTTCTTCATCTAGTCCTCCCTTTGAACTTAGCTGAACTGAAGATTTCAGTTAGTGATTTACTTCCTTTTTTTTTCTTTTTTGTATCAAGACGTAAAGCGATTCATCTTGCCCTTGAAAAAGGCGAGCGAGTCTCCGTCTTCCCTCAGCGCGGCGCGCAGAACGCGGCCGACGACGATTTCATGATCTCCCCCATCATGAATGGCATGTTGAACGCATTCAAATCGAGCAAGACAGCCGCGGATCAGCGGCACGCCTTCGGGATTTGTGTCCAGATTTTCTTTTGCAAGCCCGTGCATATCTTTGGCGACCGACCAGCAAAGCTCGGCTTGGTCATGTGCCAGCACGTGAATGGCAAAGTGTTTTGCGCTCCGAAAATACGGAGAACGACGCGACGACTTGTCAGGGGCCCAAAGCACCAAGGGCGGGTTGAGCGACAGCGACGTAAAGCTGTTCGCGGTGATGCCGATCGGACCATCGTCGCTGGCGCAGGTGACGACCGTGACTCCGGTCGCAAAGCGGCCAAAGGCGTCGCGCAATGTGCGCGTATTCTCGGCGGTCGGCACAAATTCCATCATTCGATCCCGGGGTTCCATTATGGTCATGGCACTTCGTTCTCGAGCGCTGCTTCATAAAGGCCGAACCAGGTCGGGCGGTCGAGCTCGACCTTGAGCGCATCCGAAATTGCCGAGATACGGTCCAGATTGTTGGTGCCGAGCACAGGCAGGATTTTGGCCGGATGTCGGAGGAGAAAGGCAATCGCGACGGCAGCACGATCCACGCCTTGCTCGGCGGCGATCTTGTCGAGACGCTGGCCGAGCAAGCCCGTGTCCTTGAGCAGAGTGCCGCCGCCAAGCGGGGACCATGCCATGATCGGCTGCGCATGCTTTTGATGGAACGCAAGATCGCCATTGGTGAAGGGAGAAATCTCGGACAGCGAGATTTCGATCTGGTTCGTGGCAAGAGGTGTGCTCATTGCGGACTGCAACAGCTCCCAGTCCCAAGGACGGAAGTTGGACACGCCGACGGCTCGGACCTTGCCGCTTTTGACGATGTCGTCAAGCGCAGCGCCCGTTTCGGCATGATCCATGAGCGGGTCAGGGCGGTGGATCAGCAAAAGGTCGATCTGTTCGATCCCCATCGCCGCCAGCGAAAGGTCCACAGACTTTTCGATGTGGGCGCGCGACGTGTCATAATATTTGACGGGCGCATCCGCATATCGTCCAACGGGGGCAACGATATCGCATTTCGTCACGATCTCCATCTGACCGCGAAGCGCGGGATTGGCCCGCAAAGCAGCTCCGAGCACGTCTTCGGCGACATAACCGCCATAGATGTCGGCCTGATCGAAGGTCGTGATCCCCTGTTCAAGGCAGCGCTGAATTTTTGCTTCGACATGTGCAGGCGACGTGTTTTCGTCGTCGGCCAAGCGCCACATGCCATAGACAAGGCGGCTAAAGCTGAGGTCAGGCGAAAGATTGATGCGCGGCATCATTAGCGGCGTACTCCAATTCCAAGCGGCGTCGCAGGCGTCGAAGCAGGCACACGACCATAAGCCTCGGGCAACGAACAAGTTTTCATTTGCGGGAGAACGCGGCGACCAAAGTGGTCTGCTTCATCCAGATGCGGGTAACCCGACAGAATGAACGCACGGATACCCATCTTCTGATAGGCTTCCAGCTTGGAGAGAACCTGATCGGTAGACCCGACGATCGCAGCACCACAGCCGGAACGCGCGCGTCCCACACCTGTCCACAAGTTAGGCTCGATGTAACCTTTGTCATCGGCAATCTCGCGATTTTTTGCCTGATGGCTCACACCGAGCGATTTGGCGTCAAGCGCGCGGTTGCGAATGGCGTCGCCTTGCTCTGCATCGAGCTTGGAGACGATATAGTCCGCGTATTCCCGTGCTTCCGCTTCGGTGTCGCGCACGATGACGTGCACCCGAAGTCCATAGTCCAAGGTTCGCCCATAGCGTTCGGCCACCGCGTGCACCGCTTTCATCCGACCTTCGAGTTCTTCGATCTTTTCGGGCCACATCAGGTAGACGTCGCAATGCTGGCCGCACAATTCGAGAGCGTCGGGGGAATACCCGCCGAAATAGAGCAGTGGGCCACCCGATTGATAGGGACGGGCAGGGTCTGTGGTCAGGCCACTGAAGTTGTAAACCTCGCCCTGATAATTGATTTCGTCCTGCGTCCAAGCCTGTTTGAGGATTTCAACGACTTCGCGAGAGCGCTGATAGCGGAAGGCGCTGTCTTCGACCTCACCGGGGAAATCAGAGGAAATGATGTTCACGGTCAAGCGCCCTTCGAGCATGTGATCGAGGGTCGCGATGGTGCGCGCCAGCATGATGGGCTGCATTTCGCCGCAGCGCACGGCGGCAAGCATGTTGATCTTCGATGTGATCGGAGCGCAGCCCGCGACAAAGCTGAGCGTGTCTTGGCCTACCTGATAGGATGAGGGGCAAAGGATGTTGCGGAATCCGAGGTTTTCAGCCGTTTTGACAATCGTAGAACAGTGGTTCCATGAGGATCGAAGGGAGCCGTCCGGCACGCCGAGGAATTGGTAATCATCCGAACAAAGCGCCGCGAACCAAGACACTTCTGCGGCATCCAGATCTGCCGATGTAATGGGCACTACGGACATTTTGCGCTCTCCCTCTAGGCGGTTGGTCCAGCGGAATAGTGAACGAGAATCCGCTTGACTTTCGTTATCGATAACAGTGTCTTTGATCTGGATCAATAGTGTATCAATTTTTTGATAAGCCTGAGAAAGACCGGATGTATCAAAAGAGCGAAAGCCCCTCGGCGCTGCCGATTTATGTTCAGATAAGCGAGGTGCTTATCCGCGAGATCGCTTCTGGTCGGCTTCCAAACGGGAGCCGTCTTCCGCCTGAACGCGAGCTTGCAAAACAGCATTTCACCACGGTGCGCACTCTGCGTAAGGCTTTGGATATACTCGAGGAAAAGGGACTCCTTGATCGCATTCAAGGGTCTGGAAATTATGTCCGATCAGGAACGGCGGTGGACAGCATCTATTCGATGTTCCGTCTTGAATTGCGGACGGGCGGGGGGCTTCCGACTGCGCGCGTTCTTTCGCTCGACGCGTTGGCAAAGCCGCATGATTTTCCTGTTTTCGGCACGGCCTCGCACGGCACCCGCATCCGTCGCTTGAGGTTTCTCAATCGCATTCCGATCGCGGTGGAAGAGATATGGCTCGATGGGGACGCAGGGCGGATCGACCCGCTCGCCCTCTCCGATTCGCTCTACCGCTACTACAAGCTTCAGCTCGGGTTTTGGATCTCACATGCCGAAGACACCGTCCGTGTCGGCAAAGTTCCGGACTGGGCCCCGAATGAATTCGGGCAACCCATAGGCGAGACTGTCGGCTTCATCGAACGGTTGAGTCACTCCGAGCAAAAAGGATCAGTCGAATACTCGCGGACATGGTTCGACCCCGAGCGGGCGCACTATGTGCAGCGACTCAGATAAGGAGGCCAGATTGGCTAATACGAGCTATGGTATCATCGGTTGCGGGATGATGGGGCAAGAGCATCTTCGCAACATCGCTCTTTTGCCCGATACAAAGGTGACGGTGATCTTCGAACCTGATCAGGGCATGCGAGAGGCTGCTGCCGAATTTGCGCCGCATGCGCGTTTTGTCGAAAGTATCGATGCGCTCCTAGACGAGCCCGAGCTGGATTGTATCCTGATCGCCAGCCCGAATTTTCGGCACGTCGAGCAGCTTGCCCAGATTGCGGCCAAGCGCCCCGTGCCTGTCTTGGTTGAAAAGCCCGTCTTTACCGATCAGAGCCAGCTCGGCACTCTCGATACGCTTATCAAATCGTATCCCGCACCGATCTGGGTGGCCATGGAATATCGTTACATGCCGCCGATTGCCGAGTTTCTGCGCTCGTCCAAAGAAGCGACAGGCGGGATCAAGATGCTCACCATCCGCGAACATCGCTTTCCGTTCCTCGAGAAGGTGGGCAATTGGAACCGCTTCAATCGCTATGCCGGAGGCACATTTGTCGAGAAGTGTTGCCACTTCTTCGATCTCATGCGTCTTACCCTGGGCGCCGAGCCTCTGCGTGTGCTCGCTTCGGGCGGCATGGACGTCAATCACCTCGACGAACGCTATGACGGTGAAACGCCCGATATGCTCGATAATGGCTACGTAATCGTCGATTTCGATAACGGCGCGCGTGCGATGCTCGAGCTTTGTATGTTTGCTGAAGGCTCACGCTATCAAGAAGAGGTAAGCGCTGTCGGTCCCAGCGGCAAGATCGAGGCGCTGGTTCCCGGTCCGGGACGCTTCTGGCCCGAAGAGCTTGGCGAGCCGCCCGTTTCGCAAGTGATCATCAGCCCCCGCGACCCCAAAGGCCCGATCATGCGGGAAATTCCCGTCGATCCAACGCTTCTCGAGGCAGGGGATCACAACGGTTCGACCTATTACCAGCATCAGAAATTCCTTGAACTGGTGCGAGGCGAGCGCAGTGCGCCCGAGGTCAGCGCGACGGATGGCAAACTTGCCGTGCTGATGGGGATCGCGGCCCAGATTTCCATGAGGGAAAAGCGTGTTGTGGACATGAGCGAACTTCTGACCACCGCCTAAGGAGGGGGCGCCCACGCGGGCAATTCCGGTCGGGAGTCTTTACTTGGGGGCGCCACTGAGCGCCTCCATATGCGACCTTTGCTGCATTGCGGCAAATTTCTCCTTGAACGATTGCAATAGATAAGGGCATGTTCGGCGCAACTTTATTGCGAGGAAGAATCAATGACCCAGCGTCCGTTCCGATCGGCTCTCTATATCCCAGGCTCGAAAGATCGCGCGTTGGACAAGGCCCGCAGCCTTGCCGTGGATGCGATCCTTTTCGATCTCGAAGATGCTGTTGCGCCCGATGAAAAGGTGAACGCCCGCGCGACGCTCAAGGCTGCTCTGGCCGAAGGCGGCTATGGGCCGCGCTATAAGATCGTGCGTATCAACGGGCTCGACACCGAATGGGGGCGTGCAGATGCCGAGGCCGTGCGTGATATGGCGGCGGATGCCGTCTTGCTTCCCAAGGTGAATTCGGCCGCAGATATAGACGCGCTTGCCGCGATCACAGGTGATCTTCCGATCTGGGCAATGATGGAAACACCGCTTGGTGTCATCAATGCGGCCTCGATCGCCGCGCACCCTAAGCTCGAAGGGTTTGTTTTGGGCACCAATGATCTTGCCAAGGATCTCAATACCCGCAAGTCCGAGCGCCGCGAGCCGCTTCTCTATGCGCTCGAGGCATGCCTTCTTGCCGCGCGCGCTTACGGGAAAATCGCTTTGGACGGTGTATATAACGCCTTCAAAGACGATGAGGGCCTTGCAGCCGAATGCGAGCAGGGCCGTGATATGGGCTTTGACGGCAAAACGCTTATCCATCCTGCTCAGGTCGAAATCACCAACCGAGCCTTTGGTCCGTCCGAGGCCGAGATCGACCTTGCCAAGCGTCAGATCGCTGCTTTTGAAGAGGCGGAAAAGAACGGTCAAGGTGTCGCCGTTCTTGATGGCCGCATCGTAGAGAACTTGCATATTGTGACCGCTCGGGCAACGCTGGCGAAAGCTGCAGCAATTGCCGAGTTGGAATCACAATGACATTTCTTATTTTGGGCCTTCTCCTTTGGAGTGTGCCCCATCTTTATAAACGTATCGCGCCTGCTCACCGTGCGGGCATGTCCGACGGTGCCGCAAAAGGCATCGTCACCGCCGCAAGCTTTGCGGGCATCGCTCTGATGGTCGTCGGCTATGACAGTTCGGCCTCTGAACTGGCGTATACTCCGCCGAGCTGGGGGAAACACGCCAACAACCTTCTGGTTCTGGTCGCTGTCTATTTCGCCGCCGCTTCGGGGATGAAAACCGCTCTCGCACGTAAACTGCGCCATCCGCTCCTTATGGCAGCGGTCATCTGGGCTGTCGGGCATCTTTTGGTGCGCGGCGATTGGATGTCCATTGTCCTTTTCGGCGGGCTCGCAAGCTGGGCTATTCTCTCGATGGTTCTCATCAATATGCGAGAGCCGAGCTGGACCGCTCCTGCTAAAGCGCCCGTGGGTAAAGAGATCGGCGCCGCGGTTGGCGCGGTTGTTGTGACCGGAGCCATCGGTTATGTCCACATCCTGCTTGGATTGAACCCGTTCGGAGCCTGAAATGCTTGCCTATCGATTTCTCACCGAGGACGACACCTCGGCCTTTTGTCACAAAGTGACCGAAGCTCTGTCCAAAGGGTGGTCGCTTCACGGTCAACCGTCCTATGCCTTTGACGCCGCACGCGGTGTGATGCGCTGTGGTCAGGCCGTCGTCAAAGAGGTCGAGGGGGATTACTCTCCAGACGTTAAACTAGGACAACTATGACCAAAACCAATCCGGGCCGTTTTTTCGAAGATTATGAACTGGGACAGGTGATCCGTCACGCTGTTCCCCGCACGATCGCAGAGGGTGAGCGTGCGCTATACCATGCGCTCTATCCCGCGCGCGGTGCGCTTTACTCGTCGGATGCTTTTGCAGCCTCCTGCGGGTTTGAGGGATCACCGATCGATGATCTTATCGCGTTCCACGTGGTCTTTGGCAAAACGGTTCCGGATATTTCGCTCAATGCAGTCGCCAACCTCGGCTATGCCGAAGGGCGCTGGCTCCAGCCTGTCTATCCCGGGGATACGCTGCGCGCAGAGAGCCAAGTGATCGGCCTCAAGCAGAACTCGAACGGAAAGTCGGGTGTGGTTTATGTGCATACGCGCGGTTTCAACCAGAACGATGATATCGTGCTGGAATATGTCCGCTGGGTGATGGTCCGAAAGGGCAACCTTGATGCCCCTGCGCCTGAAACGGTTGTGCCCGATCTGCATTCTGTCTTGCCTGTCGAGGCATTGGCTATTCCGCAGGAGCTCGATTTCTCGGATTACGACTTCGAACTGGCTGGCGAGCCGCACCGTTGGGGAGATTACGCGGTTGGCGAGATCATCGATCACGTCGATGGGGTCACCGTCGAAGAAGCCGAGCATATGCTGGCCACGCGACTTTGGCAGAACACGGCTAAGGTGCATTTCGACGCCACTCACCGTGAGGACGGCAAACGGCTTATTTACGGCGGCCATGTCATTTCGATGGCGCGCGCGCTGTCGTTCAACGGTTTGGCCAACGCCCAGATGATCGTCGGCCTCAATGGCGGTGCACATGCGAACCCCTGTTTTGCGGGTGATACGATCCGTGCGTGGTCCGAGGTACTGGACAAGGCAGAGACCGATGCTCCCGGTGTCGGGGCAATCCGCCTTCGCCTTGTTGCGACCAAGGGCGGCAAGGCGGGTGAACTTCGGGGCGAGGACGGCAAATATCTTCCCGAGGTTCTTCTCGATCTCGATTACTGGGCCCTTATGCCCATCTGAAGCGCTCTCGAAACCAAAGGGAGACGGGCTGATTCACGGCATGTTTCTCTCTTTGAGTGCGAGATTAACCTGACTAAAAAAGTCATATAACATTTTGTGATCACGGCGACAAAAACTGTGATCACAAAGGCCGATGTTAACGCTAAAGGCGCGTTTTTTGCTGCCTCAAACTTATTCCAAAGCGTGACAGAGCCGTAATAATACGTCAGAAGAATTGCGATGGCCCGAGCGCGCCTGCGCGAGCGCGGCTCCACGAACAAGGGGACTAAAATGGCTGAAAACTCGAAGGGCGTCCAACGTCCGCTTTCGCCCCACCTGCAAATTTATCGCTGGCATATCCCGATGCTCACGTCGATCCTGACGCGTGTCACGGGCAACGCTTTGATCGTTTCGACGTTTCTCGTCGTTTGGTGGCTCATTGCCGCTGCGACGGGCGAGGCCTATTTCGATCTGGCCAACGGCATCCTGACGAGCTGGATCGGCGATATCGTCATGACCCTTTCGCTCTTGGGTGTTTGGTATCACTTCCTCGCTGGTCTGCGTCACCTCTACTATGATGCAGGCAAAGGCATGGATATTCCGACCGCCGAAAAGCTCGGCTGGGCCTGTCTCATCGGTTCGGTCGTTCTGACCGTTCTTACCATCATCGTCATCTGAGGGGGATAGAATGCGTTATCTGACCGCCCGAAAGCGCGCCGAAGGCAAGGGTGCCGCGCACACCGGAACCGAGCATCATTGGTCTATGCAGGTAAGCGCCGTCGGCCTTGCCCTCATTGTCCCGACATTTCTCTATATTTTCGGCAAAGCGCTCGGGAGCGACTATGCCACTGTGACCGAAACCTTCTCGCATCCGATCCCCGCGATCGTGACCGCTCTTGTTCTGGTTTTCGGCCTCAAGCACTTCAACCGTGGTTTTGAAATGATGGCGCAGGACTATCTGCGTGGCTCGCAGCTCAAGGCGGCGATCATGTTCATGACCGCTTTTACATATGGCCTCGCCGCAACGGGTCTCTTTGCGCTGGCAAAGTTGGCTCTGTAAGGAAAAAGACCGATGGCAGCTTATCAATACGAAACACATGAATACGACGTCGTCGTCGTCGGTGCCGGTGGCGCCGGTCTTCGCGCAACACTCGGGATGGCAGAGCAGGGGCTCCGCACCGCTTGCATCACCAAGGTTTTCCCGACCCGCTCGCATACTGTTGCAGCACAGGGCGGTATTGCCGCATCGCTTGGCAACATGGGCCCCGACAGCTGGCAGTGGCACATGTACGACACCGTAAAAGGGTCGGACTGGCTTGGTGACACCGACGCAATGGAATACCTCGCCCGTGAGGCCCCCAAGGCCGTTTACGAGCTAGAGCACTATGGCGTTCCCTTCTCGCGCACCGAAGAAGGCAAGATATATCAGCGTCCGTTCGGCGGCCACACCACCGAATTTGGTGAAGGCCCGCCCGTTCAACGCACCTGCGCTGCGGCTGACCGCACGGGTCACGCGATCCTGCACACGCTTTATGGCCAGTCGCTCAAGCAGCAGGCCGAGTTCTACATCGAATACTTTGCCATCGATCTCGTCATGTCCGACGAAGGCGAGTGCACCGGCGTCGTTTGCTGGAAGCTCGACGATGGCACGATGCATGTCTTCAACGCCAAGATGGTCGTTCTTGCGACGGGCGGTTATGGCCGTGCGTATTTCTCGGCAACCTCGGCCCACACCTGCACGGGTGACGGTGGCGGTATGGTGGCCCGCGCAGGTCTGCCGCTGCAGGACATGGAATTCGTTCAGTTCCACCCGACCGGCATCTATGGATCGGGCTGTCTGATCACCGAAGGCGCGCGCGGCGAGGGTGGTTATCTGACCAACTCCGAAGGCGAGCGTTTCATGGAGCGTTATGCTCCGAACTACAAAGACCTCGCACCGCGTGACTACGTGTCCCGCTGTATGACGATGGAAATCCGCGAAGGCCGCGGCGTTGGCGCGAATGGCGACCACATCCACCTAAACCTGAACCACCTGCCGAAAGAAGCCCTTGCCGAACGCCTTCCGGGCATTTCGGAAAGCGCAAAGATCTTCGCAGGCGTTGATGTGACCAAAGAGCCGATCCCGGTTCTTCCGACGGTTCACTACAACATGGGTGGTATTCCGACCAACTACTATGGCGAAGTTCTCAACCCAACCGCTGAGAACCCGAACGCAGTTGTGCCGGGCCTCATGGCTGTAGGTGAAGCTGGTTGTGCGTCTGTTCACGGTGCAAACCGTCTTGGCTCCAACTCGCTGATCGACCTCGTGGTCTTTGGCCGCGCTGCTGCGATCCGTGCAGGCAAGGTTGTCGATCCGAACTCCGCCAACCCGAACCTTAACAAAGCGTCCATCGACAAGGCCTTTGATCGTTTCGACGGTCTGCGCCACGCAAACGGCAATGTTGCAACTGCCGAGCTTCGTCTTGAGATGCAGCGCACCATGCAGGCAGATGCCGCCGTGTTCCGCACCGACAAGACGCTCAAAGAGGGTGTCGAGAAGATGACGGCTGTTGCGGGCAAGCTCGATGATCTCAAGGTTACCGACCGCAGCCTCGTCTGGAACTCGGACCTGATGGAAACGCTCGAGCTGACCAACCTGATGCCGAACGCACTGGCGACCATCGTCGGCGCAGAAGCCCGCAAGGAATCCCGCGGTGCTCACGCGCACGAGGATTATGCCAACCGCGACGACGAAAACTGGCGTGTCCACACGATCAGCCGCGTCGATGGCAACAAGGTTGCGCTGAGCTATCGTCCCGTGATCACCGATCCTCTGACGACCGAAGCAGAGGGCGGGATCAGCCTCAAGACAATCGCGCCCAAGGCGCGGACGTTCTGATGAAGCGGGTCGCGTTTTCTTTGCTCATCCTTCTGGGAGCGTGCAGCTCCCAGATGACGCCTGAACAGGCGGCGGATTTTTGCGAAGAACGTGCACGCGGAGCCCAAGGCCCTTCCGGTGAAATCTCGATCGGAGCAAACTCCGAGACAGGGACTTTCGTCGGCGGCCGCATCGAAGTTACCAGCGATTTTCTGTCTGGTCGCGACCCGATGGCCGTCTATGAAACCTGCGTTATTCAGCGCACGGGCGAGCTGCCGATAAGGCCGCCTGTCCTGCGCTAAGTTTGGAGAGAATTGATATGATCCGTTTCACCGTTTCCGCCTTTGCTTTTGCTACGCTGGTCGCATGCACCCAGACTGCTGCTGTGGATGCGCCTGCCTATGACCCGACCTTCGATGCAACTTCGACCGTGACGGCGATTGTCGCCGCGACCGAGGTCCAAGGCGCCTTGATGCCTGCCGCGATCCAGAGCGTCATGGCGGACTGTATCATTACCCACGCGACCGCAGACGAGCTTTCCACGCTTGCTGCAGCAAGACTGAACCCCACGGCGGATACGAACGCCTTGGTTTCCCAAATTCTGGCCCGTGACTCGACCACCGCTTGCGCGGCGTCGAAGCTCACGCAAAGCTAATCAGTAGGAGCCTGAGCTATGGTTCAATTCTCTCTCCCCAAGAACAGCCGTATGACGGTCGGCAAGACTTGGCCCAAGCCCGAAGGGGCAAAGAACGTCCGCAAATTCCAGATCTATCGCTGGAGCCCCGATGACGGAAAGAACCCGCGGATCGACACCTATTTCGTCGATATGGACAATTGTGGGCCGATGGTTCTTGATGCGCTGATCAAAATCAAGAACGAGATTGACCCGACGCTGACCTTCCGCCGTTCCTGCCGCGAAGGCATTTGCGGCTCTTGCGCCATGAACATCGACGGGCGCAACACGCTTGCCTGTATCTATGGCATGGACGAGATCAAGGGCGACGTGAAGATCTATCCTCTGCCGCATATGCCTGTGGTCAAGGATCTTGTCCCCGATCTGACACACTTCTACGCGCAGCACGCGTCGATCATGCCGTGGCTCGAAACCAAGACGAACCGTCCCGCCAAGGAGTGGAAACAGTCGATCGAGGATCGCAAGAAGCTCGACGGTCTTTATGAATGTGTGATGTGCGCATCCTGCTCGACCTCTTGCCCGAGCTACTGGTGGAATTCCGACAAATACCTTGGACCTGCTGCGCTCCTTCATGCTTACCGCTGGATCATCGACAGCCGCGACGAGGCCACAGGCGAGCGTCTCGATGCGCTGGAAGATCCGTTCAAGCTCTATCGCTGTCACACCATCATGAACTGTGCCAAGACGTGCCCCAAGGGTCTTAACCCCGCCGAGGCCATCTCGCACATCAAGAAGATGATGGTCGAGCGCGTCGTCTAAGAGTCTGGATTTTGCTTTTGGAAAAGGGCGCCCGTTGTGGCGCCCTTTTTTCAATTCGCAACGATATTGAAGCCGCCTGCGACCATCTGATCGCTGTTGCTGCTCTTGCCGTGAAAGGCGCCGATCGCTTTGTCTTGACCCGCTAAGGCCTTGAACTCGCCGCTGACCGTGTCCTTGTAAGTCATTGTGCCCGACACATTGGTCCCTGAGATGCTGCCACTCAGGCTAAGCCCGTTCTGGGAGCTGGCATTGAACGTCTTTGCCGAGAAATCGGCGGTGCCCGTCAACGCGCCTGTGCGTTCATTGGGAAGCCCGTAAATATAGCCGCTGTCATACAAGGTGATCTCTTCGATGCTGATCATATTGTATCGGCCTGTATAGTTTACCTTGGCCGAAACAGGGGTATCGACTGTCGTTTGCGGGAGAACGCCTGCAACCGCCAAAAAACCTTCGTTTTGGATTGCGCCCCCCATAAAGGCATAGCCATCGCCATCTGCGTCTTTGTATTGCTTCCGCGAGGACTGCGCGAAATCTATGCTGAAGGTGCCGTCGCTGTTTGGATCAAAGAACTTTGTAACTGTTGCATCGCCCTGATACCCCGCTGTCCCGCTACAGGCTGCCAGCGCTCCCAAGGCTGCAATGAAAAGGATGTGTTTGGACATCGCCGAATCTTTCAAGTTTCCCCAATAAGTTGATGCGTATCCGATCCGTGCAATTGTAAAAGAGGGATTCGTCACGCCCTGCGCTCCAAGCCTATTGACCCTGAACCTGATCAAAGTGGATAGTCGGCCAATGCGGCACTTTTTCTCAATAATTACAGGATTTTTCGCGGTATTCGGGACGGGTCTGGCAGGCCAGAGCGCCGAAGAAATTCTGCTTGCCAGAAAAACACTCAGCGCACTTCAGGCGCAATCATTCGCTAAACAAAGAGAGTTTTGTGGCTATATCGGATACAATTCAAAGGGCGAGCTTATTGCGACGCCTGCGGTTGGAGGCGATATTGCCAGCTGCAATCCGATCTTGCCCCTGGATTTTGCGCCGACCGCTTCTTATCACACGCATGGGGGATTTGACCCCGAATACATTAGCGAAGTGCCGAGCGATATTGATTTGGACGGGGATCGGTCCGAACGTGTGAACGGATATATCGCGACACCTGGTGGCCGATTTTGGTTCGTGGGTTCAAATAGAATGGAAGTCAGGCAATTATGTGGGGCAGCCTGTCTTCCCGTCGCCCCCAATTTCGTAAAAGGAGCCGACGGGTATATTGCCCTTCGATATTCTCGAGACGCGCTTTTGCGCAAGCTCGGCGATTATTAGATCGCGAAGCTTTCGATATCGGTGCCAGCCTGTTCGGCGTCTTTGATCCACTGTGGCTTGCGGCCACGACCGGACCACGTTTGCGATCCATCGGCAGGATTGCGGTATTTTGCCTTGGACGGGCCCGATGATTTGCGTCCCTTTGCACCACTGGTAAGTTCGGCAAGGGTAAAACCATGTTCGGCCGCAGCACGTTCGGCCGCCTCACGCGCTTTTTGCAATTCGCGAACGTCGACGGATTTAATTGCTTTTTCAACAGCGGCACGAAGTTGTTCGAGTTCGCTGCGCGACATATTGTCGAGATCAAACTGCATTTAAGTCTCCAATTGAAACAAATTGCTCCGCCCGACGAATATCGAGCGGTTGCTAATTCATAATTCAATTAAAGCGAATAAATCCAGAAGAATTTATTCAGCCGCAATTTCCGTTGGATCTACAATCGTGACAATGTCTTCCATTATCCGATTTAATTCAAAATCTTTGGGCGTATAGACACGTGCGACACCCATCGCACGAAGTTTTGCTGCATCTTCTTCGGGGATAATTCCGCCTGCGACCACAGGGATATTCAGGTTCCTTTCCCGAAGTCTTTCCATCACTTCGCTAATGAGCGGGATGTGTGATCCCGAAAGGATCGAAAGCCCGATGACATGTGCATCTTCTTTTTGTGCCGCGTCGACGATTTCTTCGGGGGTCAGGCGAATACCTTCATAGGTGATATCCATTCCACAGTCGCGCGCACGGGCAGCGATCTGCTCTGCACCGTTCGAGTGACCGTCAAGACCGGGCTTGCCGACAAGGAACTTGAGGCGGCGGCCAAGGCGGGACGAAGCGGCATCGACGCGCGCGCAAATGTCGTCAAGTCCCTCTGTCCGGTTTGAGCGGTTGCGCGAAACACCCGTCGGTGCGCGATATTGGCCAAAGACCGAACGGATTTCTTCTGCCCATTCGCCCGTTGTGACGCCCGCTTTGGCGCATGCGATGGACGGGATCATGATATTCGTTCCGTTTATCGCGGCGGCTTTGAGCTCGGCCAAGGCCCGAGCCACAGCGGCCGCATCGCGTCCTGCCTTCCATGTCGCAAGTCGGGCAATCTGATCGGCCTCGGCCTCGGGATCAGAGACCATGATCGAGTCATCACCGGCGGTCAGCGGGGAAGGCTCCCCGTTTTGCCACTTGTTCACGCCGACAACGATGGTCTCTCCCGTTTCGATGTTGCCGATGCGTTCGGCGTTCGCCTCAACAAGCCGAGATTTCATATACTCGATCGCATTGACGGCGCCGCCCATTCCGTCGATTTGCGCAAGCTCCTGACGCGCGCCTTCCTTGAGCGCCGCGACCTTGCGCTCGACTGCGGGGTTGTTGTCGAAGAGATCGTCGTATTCGAGAAGATCGGTCTCGTAGGCGAGGATTTGCTGCATACGGAGCGACCACTGTTGGTCCCACGGACGCGGCAAGCCAAGCGCTTCGTTCCATGCAGGAAGCTGCACAGCACGTGCACGTGCGTTCTTGGATAGGGTTACGGCCAGCATCTCGATCAGTATGCGATAAACGTTGTTCTCGGGCTGTGGTTCCGTGAGCCCGAGGCTGTTCACCTGCACGCCATAGCGGAAACGGCGCATCTTGGGGTCCTCGACGCCATAGC